>JANJVG010000152.1 GCA_024710165.1 Burkholderiaceae bacterium | reverse complement strand
GTGGCATAGGCGAAGGGGAGTACGAAGTGCAAGCGCCGGACGGATTCGTCCATAGGCTGCCTGTGCAGATATTCCATGAGAAATGCCCACTGACTGCGTGTGAACGCGTGCGTCAGTTCCAAATCAGGCGCGGTGGCCACGCCCATCACCCGCTGTGGTGGTGGCACGCCGTCCCATGGATTGCTGTCGAGGTAACGCACCTTGGTCAGCCACTCGAATAGGGACTTCAAAATGGTATAGGCTTGGATTTGGCTGCGCAGCGAGGCAGCTCCCTCGAAGGGTCGCCAGTTGGCCGACCAGCGCGGTGTGCTGCGTTTTGACATCCATTCCGCCTGGGGAAGACGCCATGGCCATGCCGCGGGCAATGTGCGGCCGAGCCCGCCCAGCCAATCCCGGTAAGCAATGGCATCCTCGATCGACAGCGACGACAGGGCGCGTCCGCGCTCCATGATCGACCAGATCAGGAGGCGCTCTGCCTCGCGGCGATAGGCGCGCTCGGTATGCGGATTCGACGCGCGCGCTTTCAGCCAGGCCTGGATCGCCTGATGGTCATTTTCAGCATTGATGCGGCTGCGGCCGAGGCATCGGTTCTCGCCAACCGACCCATCCAGCTCTACCGGCGTCGAGAACGACTCCAGCGGCATGATGGCGGTGGCTGAGGGCCGGGTCAGTTCGATCGGCGACAACGACCGCAGCGGGGCGAGCCCCTGCGGCGCCATTACCCCCAGACTGCCTTCGTGGGTGGCAAGCCACGTCACGAGCCGGCGCGCCCCTTTTTCGCCAAGGCGGGGGACGGACACCCACCAGCGGTAGCCCTGCGTGCGGACGCGCTGATGCAGCGCCTCGATGGTGGGGACGCCGGCGAGGATGAGCCTGGCAGCAAGTCGATCGTCAAACCAGGCGGCAACCGGATCCTGCGGCTGCGGGTCGGTGGCGAGCAGTTCCTCCACCCACACCAGCGCCGCCAGTTGGCGCTCGACCAGACGGGCGTAGCGTCTCGCGCGGCGGTCGATGCTCTGCGGATAGGCCTCGACGTACATCGCGGCCAGTTCCTTCTCCGAATAGAAGTGATCGGGGTCGTGTGCTTCGCGGAAGGTTTCGAGCGAGGGGAGGGCGGTCGTCGACCGGACTGCCTCGGGCAGGGTGCCGAGCGGCAGGCGCAGCAGCCGGGCCAGCGCATGTCGGCCATGCCGGCGGGTAGCCATCGTCAGAGTTTGCTGGATCCAGGCCAGCGTGGAGCGCGCGATGCGCTGATCGAGGCCGGATTCGAGGTAGCGGTTCGCTGCGACCTTGAGATCGAGGCCCTGCAGCCAGCCGCGGTAGAAGGCGAGGTGGTGACGCCCGATTTTGCGAGTGGATTCCATGGCTAACCGGCTGAAATCAAGAAGAAACAGGAAATATAGGTCACAGATCCTTGAGTTGAATCAGAAAAACTGCATTCTTGATAATTGACCTTATCATGAACTGTATATGCTATGCCGCTAGATGTCCCTCGCTTGTTCTGACTGGAACGCGCGCCCCATATTGCAATTGCTGGCTTTTGACTGTTGCTTGCCAGGCCACAAATGCCTGAACGCTGGTAGCATCAAATCTTCTCAGCCAACCCAAGGGATTTTCATGAATAAGACTGAATTGATCGAAGCCACGGCAGCCGAAGCAGACATCAGCAAGGCTGCTGCCGGAAGGGCGCTTGATGCCATCCTCGGCGCCGTTGTCAAAGCGGTTGCGAAAGGTGATTCTGTAACCCTCATTGGGTTTGGCGCGTTCAAGTCTTCCAAGCGCGCTGCCCGTACCGGACGCAATCCACAAACAGGCAAGGAAATCAAAATTGCAGCCACGACCGTGCCGCGCTTCACGGCCGGCGCCGGTTTCAAAGCCGCAGTTGCGGGTAAGAAAGCTGCAAAGAAGAAGTGATGTGAAATGTGCGGACGTGGAGCTGCCCTTGTAGGTCACGTCCGCATTCAAACAGCAGGCTAGTGCTTATTTTCCCCCAGGCCACTGAGAACATTACCCAGTACCCCGACAAGATTTCGCATACCGCCAGCAAGCAGAATCGATTGGCCGTCATTAGGTTCGCTCACGTCAAGTGCCGCCTGCACTTCATCCAATGGCACTTCTCCATACAACCCCTGATAGTGTGCCAGGTTCAACGCGAGCAATCTGGCGCATTCTGCGAGTTGTTCCTTACTGGCATTCTCGATCAGCGCGTCCGCTAGCCTGTAGTATTGTTGAAAATCCGAAAGATCCGCCATGGAGCGCCGTCCTTTGATGTGGAAGAGCAACTTTAACCTAGCCCATAGCCTCGTTGCTGTTGCGATGACTCTGCTGGTTCCAGTGGCAAGCGCCGACACCCTCACGGGCCATGTAGTAGGTATCACTGACGGCGACACCCTGACCCTACTTGTGGCGCGTCAGCAATACAAAATCAGGATCGCGGGGATAGATTCCCCTGAGCGTCATCAGGCTTGGGGCGACAGATCGAAAACAAACATAAGCCGCTTGGCCTTCAACCAAATGGCAGTCGCTGACTGTCCCAAGGTCGACCGATGGGGCCGAAAAATCTGCAAGGTGACGGTGAATGCCGTTGATATTGGCATGGAACAAATCAAGGACGGAATGGCTTGGTGGTACAGAAAGTACGCCAATGAGCAGAGCCCAGAAGACCGGTCAGCGTATGAAAGCTCTGAGTTAATGGCGAAGCTCCAAAGACTTGGGCTGTGGGGAGACACAAACCCCGTTCCGCCATGGGACTTCAGAAGAAAAGACTAACTGGTGATAGGTCAAGCAACACATACGGACATGCAGTCATTCGCCAATTTCTCGCGCCACGCATTTAAGCGAATTACCCAGCGGACGTTGTTGAGCTGTGAGGAAATCGCCGCGATTTTAGACCGGGGACTCGTTGTAAATACAGGCCAGAGGCCGGGCTTTAATAGAGTGCATCTGGTTTTTTACAGCCACCTGGACAACGACTATTTTGTTGCCATACAAGACGTCATCAGCGGCACCGTGATAACCATCTTACCTCTGGATTATCACGAGACACTTGCGTGGGGTGTAAGTGAAGTCGACTGTGAGCGGGCAAGAGAGATTTTTCTTGCCGCTCATGCTGTAGAAAAGCGAGTTGCCCGTGATACGCCGAAGGTTTTTGTGATTTGCGGTAACTTTCTTGACGAAGACGGCCGACAAAAAACCAAGTTGCTCTTGAAAATCCCCTGTGGCCCGTATGATGACGATCTAAAAAAATTACTGGGTGACAGCACGCTTGCACAGGAAATCGAAAAATCCGCTTCCGCCAAAGCGATACCCATCGAGCGCATGTTTGCAATATCAGTTCGCCATGGGAAAAGAGGCTTACCCGTGACGATTGACCTTCGTTATGTCGCCAACATTTGACCAATGGACGTATACCGGCCAATTTCGGATGGCTAGGTTTGACCACCGTGATCGTTGGTCAACCGCCATAATTGCAGGTCGCTGGAAACGGCGCTGCGGATACCTATGACTGCTTATGGAATTCAGTCCTAACTTCCGCACCCGACAATGTAAGTTCAGACAGTCCTGAAAGATGTCATGCAAATGACGACCGCGAATGTCTGCTCTTCGGTTGCGCGGATTTCCGATAACGACCCCTATGCCGTCAGTCAATGTGACCTTGTCACGTGTCTGCTTGTCGGCGAGGCTGTGTGGAAACGCCGATCAAATTTCCTAAACTGATCCCAGTTGTATCAGCGAGGGAAATGCGGCATGAAGCGATTCATCGAAGGCGAATCCCGTAGCCAGATCACCTTGTTGCCGGAATGCCTGGACGACTACATCTCAGAAGACAACCCTGTCCGGGCCGTTGAAGCCTTCATCGACGGGTTGGATCTTGGGTCATTGGGCTTTGCTGGCGTGGCGCCAGCGCTTACGGGTCGGCCTTCCTATCACCCCTCGGTACTGCTCAAGCTCTACCTGTACGGCTATCTCAATCGCATCCAGTCCAGCCGAAGGCTGGAGCGGGAGTCTCAGCGCAACGTCGAGTTGATGTGGCTCACTGGCAAGCTGGCGCCGGACTTCAAGACCATCGCTGATTTCCGTCACGACAACGGTCAGGCGATCCGCAACGTCTGCCGCGAGTTCATCCTGCTGTGCCGACGGCTTGACTTGTTTACCCAGGCCATCGTGGCCATTGATGGAAGCAAGTTCAAGGCGGTCAATGCGCACGACCGCAACTTCACCCGTGCCAAGGTGGACAAGCGTGTGAAGGAGATCGAGCGCAGCATCGATGAATACCTGGTGGCGATCGAGACCGCCGACCGCAATCCGTCCGAGGTGACGGAAACCAAGACGGCACATCTGGCCCGGAAGATCGAGACCCTGAAGCGCGAGATGCGAGATATCAAGGGAATGCAAGCGCAACTGGAGGCTTCCGGCGGCCAGGTCTCGCTGACCGATCCCGATGCACGGGCCATGGCCACCAGCACCAGTCGTGGACTGGTGGGCTACAACGTGCAAACTGCGGTGGAAACCGAGCACCATTTGATCGTGGCGCATGAAGTGACCAACGTAGGTTCGGACCGACGACAGTTGGCGAAGATGGCAAAGCAGGCCCAGGAGATGATGCCGGGTCATGAACTTCAGGCCATCGCGGACCGGGGCTACTTCAATGGTGATGAAGTTCTGGCTTGTGATCAGGCGGGCATTACCGCTTACGTCTCCAAACCGATGACGTCGGAAGCGAAGGCCGAGGGCCGGTTCGACAAATCGGACTTTGTCTATCAGACCGATACCGATACCTACCGCTGCCCAGCGGGCAGTCAGCTCGTCCGACGCTTTGGCCGGATGGAGCGGGGCTACCTCATTTACCGCTACTGGAGCTCGGACTGCCCACGCTGTCCCATCAAGGCCCAGTGCACGCCAAGCGACTACCGCCGTGTCAGCCGCTGGGAGCACGAGGAAGTACTCGAAGCGATGCAAAAGCGGCTGGACGGCAGACCTAATGTGATGCGCATCCGAAGGCAGACGGTCGAGCATCCCTTTGGCACGATCAAATTCTGGATGGGTGCACGACACTTCCTGATGCGCACCTTGGAGCATGTGGGAACGGAAATGAGCTTGCATGTCCTCGCCTACAACCTGAAGCGGGTAATACAGATCGTCGGGATGGCAAGCCTGATGGCGGCGCTCAAGGCATGAAGGCCTGTTTTACCCATCAAACAAACAACGGAAATTTGACGATTACAACAATCGTCGCACGTTCGTCTGGCTCAAACCGTCTTCAGCATCGACTTCCTGAGAGTTTCCACACGGCCTCCGGCCATTGCGGTCGGTGGCTTTTTAAGCCAAGGGGTCCGCTATGCGGCCTCGAGCAGTCACTGAGAATTCGCGTTGAACGGCTGTCGATTTGCTTGTAGCGCGCCATGCCGTCGGTCTCACCGCAAGTTCAATGATTCGATGTTGATGCAGGTGGGGGGCTGGGGCAAGATGCGGGGATTGATATTTTTGGGGCTGTTTCTACGGCCTCGTTAGCCATCAGGGATGGATCATGGGAATTAGAGAGCAACGTATTGAAATAGGCTTCAGCATCAAGACCATTACTCGCTGTGTGTATGACATCAGGAACAATGATCAGCTCAAGTTCCAAACAGGTTTTGTGCAGTACGACAACAACGAAATTCCTGTATGGCGCCCTTTTGACCCAAATGACATGTCATATGAGGCACCTTGGAAAAAAGGTAAGTGGGAGAACATCTATGTGCTTCGCATGACTCATAAAAAGGGAAGCAAACATGTCGAGTATGAAACAACAGAAGTTGAGTTGGATGGCACCACCGTATCGCTACCAAAGGTTTCTAGCGATGTAATGCTTGCCTTCAAGGCATACTTGAAGAAAAACCATGGCTAACATCACAATCACCTGACGGGCAAAAAGCTGCGCTTTTTGCCCGTCAGGTGATTTCCAACGTTCGCGGAAACCTGACATATGAAACGGTCAGCCTGACCGGAAGCTTCGGCCAACAACCTGCCTGACTGCCTGGATTGTCGACAGTCACATCCTCGGCCGAAGCTGCCTATCGAGTGCATGTCGGCGACAGGCGGTTCTCGATGCTAAAAGCGGTTACCTAGCCAAATCGACTCATTTGCTGACAGGCCGTCGCACCAAGTCACAAAGCACAAGCCGATCTATGCGAACTGCTTCCAATTGGTTCGGAAGCCGAGCAATCGATTGAACTTGAAAGGGTCGTGCGAGGTCGCCCCCATGGTCTTGCAAACATCAGGAATCTTGCGGTTCTGGCGTTGCTTCCTAGGCTCGGATGTTTCGACTGTTACAACGCACCGATCTTGAGCCGAAAGGGCATAAGCAATCAAAAATGGGTCTCGCCCCACTTGTTCAAGTTGGTCGTCGGTCAAATCGGGGGCATAGCCTTCGACAATAACCTTCTGCACCAAACCCGGCTCAATCGTGTCGGGTAACAGCAATGCATCTTTTATCCCCCCCTGTTGTAGCCACGCGAAGAGTGGGTCTTTCTCTCCGTCCGGCCCTTCCTTGACTTCTTCGTAGATTTCAAAGGGCATCTTGACTTGGCCTTGGGCTCCCATGTGGGCGAGCCACTCCCAATATTCGGGTACTGCGTCGATAGGATAGTAGAGATTGTGGGCTGTAATCAGCACGCTCGCGTCAAGTAAGTACATCATCTAAGTACCGATCACGATGCAACCGCCAGTAGCGGGTAGACGCTTCGGGGCTTAACCCCGAGCACTCTTGCAGCCTTTACCGGCGACAATGTACCCGCGTCCATAGCGCGGTTTGCGAAGTCGAGCATGGCGTGACCCAGGCGATGGCGCCGGATGACGTAGTAACTTGGGCCCGAGTTTTTACTACGAGCAAACTCCCTTTCATGCCTACGCTCTGCGACCCACAGCTCACGAATCGCTGCCTCAAGTTCCTTCCAAGTGTCCAAAGTAATGCGGTCAGCCTTGTACAGACTATAAGCAACCATCTGGCGGCTGATTCGCCAGAGAGCGGCGTAATCGGTGATCAAGGCAATCTGCGTATTTTTATCGAGCCCTGCTATGTTGATCATCTCGACATCGGAAAAGGGAAGCAAGAACTCACCCGCTACGTCGTTGCAAAACCGTTCGATTTTTTGCCCCTGATAACCGCCGCCGCTGACACCGGTGGCGCCCAGCCATAAGTGCGCCAGCTCATGTAGCAGAGTGAAGGACCAAGCAGCCTTGGCATCGTTGTCATTGATCACGATGAATGGAGCGATCGGATCAGCTATCGCAAAACCGCGGAATGCTTCAACCGGGATAGCCGAATGATGACTTCCTAGATTACCTGCGAGCAGAACAAAAATACCGGCCTGCTCGGCCTTTTCACGGAGTAGAGCAAACGCCGCCTCCGCATTTTTCTGTGCTCTGTATTCAGCACGAGTCAGGCCGAGTTGTTGTTCGATCAACTCGCACAGGCTGGCAGTGCCATCCTGCATGTTCGCCGAGCCGACGAAGTCGAGAGGCCGAGTGCCTTCCTCGTCTTCCAACACAGTCCGTACCAGACTCTGCCGGACCCGTAGGTCACGTACTAAGGCATCTACGTCCGCCTCAGCCTCCACGGCTCGCTCAGCGACAACGGTTCGGAAATCCTCGCCCCGATCGCCCTTTGGAGGTGGTGCAGACAAGTAGAAAGTGAGCAGTGACCTACGATAGACTCTGGCCATGTTCGCCAAATTTGTGCGAGAGGGCACCTTTTCCCCGTGCTCAATCGCGGCCAGCGAAACCGGGACTATGCCGATAGCACGTGCAGCTTCCTCCGGAGCTAAGCCGGCACTCTCTCTCGCCCAGCGGAAAACTTCGGGATTGAAGCTGTTTGTCATGGTGTAGGGGGTGTGCCGCCCTGCCATAGGCCGGCTATTTATTCAGAGTTTACCGACTCCTCGATGCAATGCAATCTCGACAGTCGCTGCGGTGAATGGCTCTGGCTGGGCGGCAAATTGGCTGAGTTTTTCCTCGGGACAATTTCATGACGTGGAGTAGTGGGCCAGAGCATGAGAGACGAGACTGAAAGATCTTGAGAAAACATAGAAGGGCCACTCTTGGCTGGTGGCGGACCGACTTAAAACGCTGACACAACGAAAACTAAGGCCGACTTTGAGACGGCCAAGTGAGAATGCCGTCAGGCCGGAGTTCGGCCATTGCGGTCGGTGGCGTCGCCTCAGCTGAATGACCGGTGCCGCGCAGGTTGCCGACGTTTAGTGAGTACGCCGCCTGAATGGCCGCTTTCGTTAGCAGCGAAGGACAGCACCCGACCCATTGCAGACATCCGGTACCTCGAACTACGCCCCACAAAGCTGCCATTCACAGCCGACCGCTAGCTAATCGATACGGCAAGCACGACTCTGGTCTGTCGACTTCCGTTTGAACGGCACCCCATCGGGTTCTTGTTCATTCGCTGTCATCGTTGAGCTCGCGGAACTCGGCAGGGAAGTACTCGATGCGGCCGTCCGTCATCTTGTGGGGGTAGAAGGAGCGCCGATCCCACCGACCGATGGTCTCGACTTCGCCGATGAAGCCTTTGAATGGACCACGCCTTCCAGGTGCAAACGGCGCATAGACGTGAGGGGCTTGCACGTACTCGTCGCCGAGGTCATCGATGTCCAAGATATCTTCGAACGGTACCAGGCCGACAACTTCGAGCCACGCTTGGTTCGCCTCTGGAATCTTGTTCCAGAACTCGTAGACGGTCTGCCGCTTCTCGTCGTGCCGGTCTTCGCCCAACCAAGGATCGTCGTGTGTATGGCTTCTAGCTTCGTTCACAGCCATCGCGGCGTCCCACGATTTGCCGTCGTCAGAGAGGTACGCGAAGTAACGTTGCACACAGAACTTAAGCCCATCGTGCGACATGCCCCGGTACGGCCACACCATCCACAGCGGGTTCCTCTTGAAATCGGCGAGGTCGCCCGTGCACGGGTACTCTGTGGCGTCAGGAGAGCGCAGCAATAACGATGCGTGGGACTGGTCTTTAAGCATGCGGTTCGCCTTCCTCTTCATCACCAACCGGGCCCGCAGGTCGGCTCGTTGGGAGCGCTGGCGGATGGTCAGCGAAAAGCCGAAGTAGGCGAATAAGAGGTGGTCGTTCTCGGGGCGGAAGAGCCGATCCTCGAGCTCAGCCTTACCCCAGAGGTGCCACTCCTCCAATTCCATCTCGCGGCACTTTTTGGCGAAGTCGTCGCGGGCCTTTTTGGAGAAATCGCAGGCCGCCGTGAACACAAGTCCGTAAAGCTTCTCATCCGGACCGAGTACGGTGTCGTCCAAATACTTGACCAATGCCTTCGGCCCAATGGCCCGCTCACGCTTGCACTGAATGAGCCAGAGCCTGTCATCGATACCCTCGTTGAGGGTCGATCGCTCCTCGGCCGATTCGCCTTCTTCCGCAGATGCAGAAGGCTGATCCTCCTTTGCGACGATTTCGTAGCCTCGCGCATCGAACCCATCGTCGCTGCCTGAGCGCCCCGTAGCCTCGAGTCGCCGCCAGGGCTTGAACTCGTACGCAAGCTGTCGCACGAGGTCTTCGAATCTTTTCGGATCCAGGTCCTCGAAGTGCAGGGGTCCAATGGTGCGGGTGGTGGCCATGCAGCACGATATCAGATGGGCAGCTTGCTAGGAATGCAGAAGCAGTTGCTCGATCCGGATGAGCCGCTGCTGGCCTGCACGGAAGCTGACGTTGGCGACCGACTGGTTATGGGCGGGAGCAACCTGCCAGCCTCGTGCTCCAAAGCTGCCGTTGCCAAAATGTTGTTGCGGCGAACGGCAGCTTAATGGGCTTCCTGCGAACTCACCCTCCCGGCCATGAGCAGTCGGTCACAGCTTGCTATGGGAATGTCCGGTATCTGAAACTCGGCTGCCTTCTCTTGCGCCATAACGTTTAGTTTGAGGCGCCGCCGAGCGAAGCGAGGGAACCGAGAAGCGTAGCTTCTTGGCGGTCCTCTCGAAGCGATGGTTAGGGCTGGGTAGCGGCGTACTCTCGTTCAATTGCAGATAGATACGAGCCCCACCACTCAACAGCCCTGTTCAAAACAACGCGCTGATCTTGCCCGGCAAATGGGCCAGAGTTCATTTCGTAATGATAGAGCACTCGAAGCGCTTGTTAGGTCGACCTTTCACTTAATGAATGCAGCCAAGATAGTTGACTCCGAACCTTGATCTAGCCTGTTGCATGAGTGTTTCAGTACATGTTGGAGCAACGTGCAATCCCACGCCGTCGATGCGAAAGTATGGATTCGCCGGATCATCAGGATGCGGGGACAGCCCTTCGATGTACTCGTTTCGGCCTATCAGGGCGTAGCGTAATGATGCCCATAGTTCAAAGCCTAGTTCTAATAGGTCGTCAGGTGGGTAGCCCGAGTTTTCACCTGCTCGTACTTGCTTTGTTATTAAACCCATTTCTTCCAGAAGCATTCCGCCTAGAGCATGAGCAGCGTGGTCGGCAACTTGGATGCCACCGATCTTTTTCGAGTCTGAGCCGGGGAACGGAGAAATGTTTAGATCCCTTAGCCGTTCCATGTCACCGATGCCTAGCCTGATATTTTGATCTAGGTACAGGACGTGCTCGCCTTCTTGCAAGAAGCCTGTATCGGCAAGTTGAATGAGAAGATCGGTGCAGTATTCACCGAGCTTCAGTCTTTCTGACACTGGAACTACTGTTAGTGCAAGCTTTGAACGTTGTAGCAATTCGGCCATAATCTGGCGCTGCACCACGCCTAAATTGCTGTTTTCTTTTGGGTCGGAGCTTTTGTATTCAGTTGATTCTGGGTTTAACCCTATTTGACGCCATTGCTCGCTGACGATTGGCGAGAGATCGTGCTCAGAAACCACAAGCGCTCCAATGATGAAGTTCCCTCGCTCCCGAATTGTCTCGTCAAAGTAGAAATACGACACGGCACAGAGACCTAATGTTTGAATTCACCGGCCTGCGCGACTTCTCGCGCAGGCCGGTGGAATGATGGGTTGGGCGGCTTGGCTCATTACTTTGCTTGACTCCACTCGCCACGCCACGCGTTCAGGCTAAAGCCCTCGCGTTCCCAGAGCAGTGAACAAACAATTTCATCAACAGCCCTTTGTATGTCATCAAGTACGGCCATTGAAGCAACTGGGCCAACAATGGTTCCGCCTGTGCCAACGCCGTCAGGCTCGGCTAGCGCACGATGCCACGCAAAACGAGTGGCAACGTATTGGCTGAAATACTCGGGAGCAGGCTGTCCGCCAAAGTGATTTTCCGGAAACCATGACGCTAAATGACTCAGCATCTGCTCCACGAGGTCAATTAGCTCGTAAGTGCCTTCCAACATCTCAACCGTAATGCCCGTGTCCCATCGCGGCTGTGCAATGGAGTAGCCGTTGGCAAGAACACTAGGAAGGGTCTTTACGTATGTAACGAGGGCTTCGTCCGCCGGAATCATTAGGGCCTCAGCCTCGGGCTCGGTTGAAGGAACGACTACGACGGAACCAGCCAACCGAAGCGCGGCAAGTTCATCGGCCTTATCTCGGCGAATGACTACTCGCTCATGCCAATCATCTCGGTATTGAGTTACAAGATTGGCATCGAGTTTCCGGCCAAATCCCCCTTTGATCTGTGTGTCGTTATGACAAAGCAAACATAGAACCGAGAGATTTTCTTTGGTGTTGTTGGCTGGATCTTCGTCAATGTGGTGAATCTGAACCGCGCGACCACGATCTCGACAGACGCAACAGGTGTGATCCGATGCGAACAGCAGTTCAGCCGCGATTTCAGGTGGAATCGGAACGCGATCCTTAGCCATGCGTGTCATGCCGCCCAACAGTTAATCAAGAGACCCATGGTATAGAGAAGGCGGTGCCCGTAAGCCGACAGAAGAAAATTCACTGGATGGCCCAGCGGCAGCTTTCGGGGGCGTACTTCCAAAGGCAGCCCCCGGCCAGAAGCTGCCGGTCGAGGTAAAAAAGAGGTCCGCTACGTCCTAAGCGGTCAGTCAACGTGAGGGGCGCTCCAACAGGCGGCGAAGCCGGCTGTTGGAGCGTCCCTCTCGAAGCGATTGTTAGCCATGTCAAACCGTAATGATCTCGGCCCATCGAATTAGTTACCGTGTTTTTATTTTAAAATATGTAACATAGTCATTAAATTCATCAGCAGCCACACCCAATTCCATGAGGCTTGTTACTGACCAGTCTGCGATATATCCGTTCTGAAAAATAAATCTTCCTTGTTGTGCCATGCGAAGCTCTCCATCCCATTTGTAGGATACTAAATAATCGGCAAAAGCCGACTCTTTAGATGAGTAACCTGTAGATAAAACTGCATATCTCACGTCACTCATGCGCGTATTTTGTAAAGATGAAGACATCTTGTTAGCCAAGTATTTTTTAAAAAACTCCACGACTTCTTTATTAGATGAAAACGTGAAACCAAAACGCGAGGTGTATGAGGTTTTATATATTGCATATTTGGCGTCAGTATTGATTTCGCATTCCCATACATGCACATATTTATTGCCTCCCAAGGCAACTTTTCCACTAAAACTAGGCGCACAATCAGAGGCAGAGATTACCTGAGATTTTCTGTCACTATTTAATGTGTATATTGTTAGCGCCGCGCTCACATTAAATGACAAGACAACTCCCAGCACCAAGAATACTATTTGGGCGTTTTTTATTACACTTCGTTTGGCTGATTGAAACATAAGGCTGCCTGAAGCCACAAAACACCTATTAATCATTTTTCTTACCCTTTTTAGACTGGCAGGGATGACCACGGGGTTAGCTTTGGCTGTTCTTGCGTTTCGCTTCACCGTGTCCTTGATGTTGTGTTAGAGGTCCCTCGCAGTGATGAATGACCTCGCCTGTTTCATAGGCGGTGATTTTCTCAAAGTAATGGTTATTATCTCTGTCGATTACTCGTTGCCGGTGAACATGCTTTCCGCGACTGCGGGAGTAATCTGGCATGGACAGGTCCTCGACGTATGGCTTCTTTTGACCGGGGCGTTTCGCCTTCAAGCCGAACCCATCTCGAACGGCGAGCGTCTCCGTTACCGAAATGTTGTGAGTGCGCATTGTGCTACCACACACACAGCAGGGCTTTCTCATATCGGGTGCGCCTGAATCATCATCGATTGGTGCGCCACAATCCGCGCATTCGGTGGTCTGGTGTATTTCAGTCATAGGGCTAACGCTAGTGGTAACGGGCACCAACGCAGCGCAGCTGGCGTCCCGTTGACCACCTTGTTAGCTGCCTCTTTGCGGGTATATAAAATGATAGGGAGACTCATTCTCCACCCATTTTCCTGCTTGATCAGCAATTCTACGCGCTTCATCGGCAAGAGGCTGAAGCGCGAGCTCCAACTTGCTACCGTCTCTCTTCTCCGAGATGAAGATCATTTCCTCCTCTAGCAAAACCCGCTTTATCCGCTTCTGATCTGCGCCCAGATATCGATAGCCAGACCGGTCGTCCAAGACTAACTCCAAAATTGTCTGCCCTTCTTGCCCAATCCAGTTATCGATACGCTCATCAAAATGCTCGACATTGTCACGAGCATCTCTGGGCAAAATATCTGAGGAGTCATCAACGCCGAGCTTGCTACGTAGAGCATTCATCCGCGTCTGTTTCACTCCGCGCGGGTTAATCGGACATAGGTATTTCGAGATCATCGCCGCGTGCGATAAAAATGAGGTCAAATGAAACCAGACAATCCGGGTTTGCCGAATCTCTTGATCAGCCAGCGCAGCCTGCAATGCCTCAAAATCACGGCTTGCCCCCCATCCATGCATCAATAACTCATGCATGTACCAAGTGAGTTCGTGATCATCCATGCCGTTCTCCACAGCTAACAGTTATTCAAGAGACCATGGGCCCGGACATTTATTAATATAGGGACGGCTGTCATGATGGCGTATCTTGATGATTCTTATCGTTCTTTTCGATCCAAGGTCTCTATATTACGTTATGAAAAGGGAGACCTGTGGCAGAAAGATTGGGCCCCTTGTCGAGATGCCAAGATACAGATTGCCAAATGCCAGGTCTCGCCACATGAATGGACGGTCGGCGAGTAAGCCATGACCGTCCGCCTAGGGTCGGGTGCCGTCCCTCGCCGGTGACCAAAGCTGCCGTTCAGGCAGAGTACCGCGTCAACGGCAGCAACCAGTGCGACACCGGCCATTGGGTCTGGTCAGCGCCACCGGCAGCAATGGCCGATGACCTGCCTGCCATGGCTGGGCTGTCGAACGTCGCATCCCCGGCCAATTAAGCCATTTAGGTTAACCAGACCAACCAGCCGCTTTGCAACTGTTTTCGGACATCGACCAAGCCTCGCGCCTCCCGTCTGCGCTAGTATTGCGGTAGGGGAGCCAAATAAGAATGTCTAACATACCGCCGTTTCTGATTCCAATAGTTGTCGCTGTATTTGTCGTAGTGCTTGTACTGGCCTTTGCTTATTGGTACTGGCGACCGTCGTCGCGCATCAAAAAAGTTCTGAACAGCGTCATTCCGCGCATACAGGCGTTGCAATCACCTGGGGTATTGGTCAACCGCCACGCAGTGGCTGAGATCATGCAGGCCGACAAAACCCTGAAACATTTGTGGGACGAATACACCGAGACGCTCCATGAGCAATACGACCACATAGATGGTGAACGGCGGCTGGTAGCCATTCGTGCCACCGTGCCAGCCGAAGTCTTTTTCAATACCCAGGTGCTGGTCGATACTCCGCTTAACACCGAGTTTTTCCGCCATCTTCCCGGATTGCTGACCGGCATCGGCATCATTGGCACATTCTCGGGCTTGATCGTTGGCCTCTCTGGTTTTGAACCCACCGGTAGCGCCGAGGCGGTCAAGTCCAGTCTGGGTGCGCTTATGGACGGCGTGAAAGAGGCGTTTTATGCCTCAGCCGGCGCCATCACCGCTGCGATGCTCATTACCTTTGTTGAAAAGAGCATCCTCACTTGGCGCTACAAACAGGTTGAAGCTCTCGACCAGGCCATAGACACGTTGTACGAAGCGGGGGCGGGCGAGGAATACCTAGCGCGGCTGGTCAAGGCCGCTGAAGAAAACACTACTCACACCGCCCAACTCAAGCAAAGCCTGGTTGACGATCTAAAGCAGATTTTGACGGATTTGACCGAACGGCAGATTGCCGCCCAGCAAACGCATGGCCAGCAACTCGCGCAAGACATTGGCCAAGCCATTCAGGGTGGCTTGCAGGCACCGCTCAATCAGATTGCAGCTGCCGTCACGCACGCCTCGGGTCAACAAGGCACCGCAGTCCAGCACATGCTAGAGAATCTGTTGACCGCCTTCATGGATCAGATGAAGCAAACGTTCGGCGGCCAAATGCACGGCCTCAATGAAATGATGGTGCAGTCCACCGTCGCGATGAGCGAAATGCAGAAAGGCTTTGAAAAACTGATTGCGGATTTAGGCCAGACCAGCCAAAAGGCGACTGGTGATTTGACAGATAAATTGAGTGCTGCGCTCGGTGCCGCAGACCGTCGCCATATGAAACTGGAAGAGCAGATCAGCAACGCTGTCTCTGCACTGGAAGGACAGCGCAAAACTGCAGCAGAGGAAGAGCAAAAACACTTGGACGAGATGACCAGCAAGACAGAGCAGTTTGTCTCTGGCTTGGCGCAGGAAACGGACAAGCTCAGTGCCGAAACGCTCAAAGCCGTCGCAGCGATGGCACAGTCCATCGACAAAATGAATACGGGCGCACAAGATATGTATCTAGCGGCATCCGAGTTTAAAGATGCTGGAAAAGCGGTATCTGGAGCGATGCAACAGGGCGCGGCCACGCTTGACACGCTGAGCACCGCAGCGGATCGGGTGAGCATCGCCAGTAGCGGTCTGACGGCAGTCATGACTGCCAATCAGAATGCTCAGCAAACGATTCAGGGCATGATCGATACTCTGAAGAGCGTGATTGAGCAAGCCAGACGTGAAGCGGGTGTCAGCCAACAAATTGTGAATGATATGGGCAAGGTTGGGCAGCAGTTAAGCCAGGTTGAGGAGCAAACCCAAGAATACTTTGACCAGTTGAACAGCTTGCTCAACACAGCATTCAACACGTTTGGCGATGCTGTGACGCGCGAACTCGGCAAGAGCAACGCTGCATTCCAGAGCGAGCTGACGACAGGTACGAATCTGCTCAAAGGCGCCTTCACCGAACTGGCCGCCGTCGTCGGCACACTCCACAAACCCTGACCATGCTAGGCACACGACTGGTTATTCCCCGACGAGGACGCGATGAAGGCGAGAAGCCTTTTTGGATTTCCTACGCCGATTTGATGACGGCATTGATGATGCTATTTCTGGTGGTTATGGCGGTGGCCTTGTTTGCCATCACTAGCCGCAATGATCGCCACGAGGCAGAAATCGAAGCGTGCCTGGGGAACATTAAAAACTTGGTCGCTGGGCAGCCAGGTGTTGAGCTGGATATCAAAAATCGTCGCGTCAGCTTTGGCGAACGCGCGCGTTTTGCCAATGCCGACTACAACCTGTCGGCGGCGAGTGCACAGCAACTGCGGGAATTCGCGCCGGTTATGCTTAAATTCGCCGACTCTACCTGTGGGAAACAGCTATTGCGGCGGGTGGTGGTGGAGGGATACACCAGTCAGGTCGGCAGCTATTTATTCAATCTGGATTTGAGTCTGAAACGTGCGCACAGTGTTTTATGCGCGCTTTATGACCAACCTGGGGCGGATGAACAGTCGCTAACTGTCGATCAAAAACAGCGCATCCGTGAACTGTTTTTGGTAGGCGGCTACTCCTCTAATTCCGCTCGTGCTACTGACGAGGAAAGCCGCCGGGTGGAGCTTAAACTGGAATTCTGGGGCATGGACGAAAAGGAAAAGTCACCAGCGTCGTCGGCTGCCCAGACCCCACTTGGACAGTGTCAACTGCAACGCCATGCCGTCGCCAATTGACGCTTTTCGACAAGGCCTGGATGCGTCGGTACAGCGACTGGGTCCGACGAGCTTTGGCTTGCCAGACGACGGCATTAAGGCCATCCAGGAAACGGTCGGCACCCTTCGTAAACAACTCGGTGACCGGCTTGTCACGCCCACCCCAGACAGAATCTGTTCCGCGCTAAAAACTTTGCGCACACAAAGAGCGCGGGTGCTGGACAGCATGTCGTTCTACTTTGCTTGCTGGGGGTTGACGCAACGGTGTGCGGGACATTCTTCGCTGATCGAAGACGACAAGTTGTTTGCCGATTTCATGGGGGAAATCGAGCACCGCAAACCCGCAAGCCTGATGTGGCTGGGGCTACTCGATGCGTACTTTCGCTACGACCCAGAGACCAGTCCGGTAGGAAAAGCTAACTGGCAGCGCCTGCGAGTCTGGCTGGAAAATGATTTGGACAACTTGTTGAGACGTACGAATCCGAATCTGCGTGACTGCCTTGCATGGCTTAAAACACTGGAAAGCGAACGAGGTTTGCTGAACGCACGCGATCCGGTCAAACCCTACGCTGCGGAAGCATTACAGGGAAAACAGGAAAGACTTGATCGAATCAAAACCGATCTCGATATTTCGCCGACTAGCTGGTTCTGGCGTGAATTGGTGCTGGCACAGATACGGGAAGCCACGGCTTTATCTGACGATCACTTTAAGGCAGCTTTGCAGCCGCTGGTTCAATTGCTAAAGGAACACAAGCTTCTCTGGGACAACGGCCTGAAACACCTGCTCACCCGTTACTACGCTTGCCAGGACCACGCGGCTCACGAAAGTTTGAAGGCGCTGGCGCTGGAAGCATGGCAAAGCCCGCAGATATCGAGCCACGGCAAGTGGGGACATATTGCTCCTGCGGTGAAGGAAATGGTCAGCCAATGGCTGGTTCTAGAAGACTTGCAGGATTTCTTCGAGCTGCTAGCCGGTGATAGAGCCGCCGACCAACGGCGGCTGAATTTCTGGGTGCGATACATCAAGCAGATCAGCTTTTCGCACATCGCGCTGGGTAGTCACTTATGGTTCAGCCGTGATCGAGATTGGATCGAATTTAAGCAAAAGAAGAAAGGCCGCACAAGCCGTCTGGATGGCGGGGGCGGCAGCAAAAACGCCTTCATCATGAAAATCGGCAGTAACTATTTCGTCGAATTTGGTGAAACCGGCGATGCCTGCTACGGATATTCCGAGAACAACATACCCTTTACTCTGGGGCGCGGCTATTTAGAGTATCCGGGTGATTTGAAGGACAAGCAGCAATGCGTGTTTTGGGGTAAGCATCAAGATGGCCTAGTCAAATGGGAGAAGAAGTTTATCGATGGCTCAGCCAAATATTACGGGCTCAGAGATTTAGGCATCGACACACCTAATGAAACGGTCGTCATTTCAAAATCCATCCGGACATCAAAAATACCCACTAGCCCTGCCACCCTCGATATGGAACGCGACATTCCCAGCTTCACAGGGCAACAACAAGAATTCCTTCGTCCCGCCGCCCTTGATTCGATACGAACCGAAGATCGCCGCAGAAGCGGCGGTGCATTATGGATTTTTCACCTTGAAGAAAATGGTGCTGTCGCGGATTACCTGAAGTCGCAAGGGTATCGTTTCTCGGAGAGCAAGGGTTGGTGGAAGAAATGAAGGGCAACCAATCTTGACGCATAGACTTATACGCAGACTTGGTGATGTTGGACTGAGTTTTTCTGTTGAGTTTCGCACCCCGGAGCAATGGCTAAGCGAGCCCGGAAAACTGGTTGCGACTGACCAACCACTTGCCGCTTACCTGGCTCAGCTTGAAGAAGAGGGATACGCCAACCGTATTGCTGAAGGACTGACGGTAGCCTGGGCTGATCTTTACGATCTGCTCAATCATCCCGAACACTTCAGTAGTGCGCCCCTGCTGGGCTTGCCCGAATTTTCCACTTTGCGCCCGGCACTGGTCAGTCAGGGTGCGTTGAGTGACAGCGGGTTCAGTATTTATCTGGACGGTTGGCGGAGTGAAACAGGCCAGGTCGTCAGTCAGGAAGTGATCCGAACCGGTGCGCAGCTCAAGCTTGGGAAAACCGAGCAATTATTGCCGGAGCCAGTCTGGCTGTTGATCGATGCGGTTCGCAGCTTCGCCCGCCGACCGGTCAATGAGAAAAATCGCGATGCGCACTTTGCCGCATGGGGTCGCATACGCGCACTTGCGGAGGAAGCCGACGCATTACTGGATCGGTTTCTGGAAACAACGATCGTCCTCACGCCGGAAGCGTTGCGACTGGAATTGAGCCAGAGCGTAATTAGCGGCGTGCCCGTGGTGGAAGTCCTGCCCACGTTTGAAAATGCGCCTACGTGGTGGCTGGACGTGTTCGACAGCCACGTAAGCGTGCCGCCCCGCTACGACCACACTCAGCCCGGCGGCGGGATCGTGCATATCGTGATTGCGCCCGAGGTCAGGCAGGTGCTGGCAGAGATCAAGGCCATGCCGGGTCGCCGTGCAGCGGGCGAGCGTGCTGAAGCATTTTTGCGTAATCCTTATGCCGTGCTGGGTGAGACGGCTTCGGCGATTATTTCTCCTGAATCTTTCGAGCAGGCACGCACGCAAGCTGGCGTGGTGTTCTACACATTTCACATAGCCTTAGCGCGTCATCCTGCCAGTGATGCCGAAAAGGCAGGATTGATTGAGCGGGTAGAGATTCAGGTCGCACCACAGGCCGAACGGTTCGCCGCAACCGAGCTGCTGCATCTGTCCAACCCACAGGCTTTGCAAACTTTCATTGATACACTTGAACGCGGAATCACAGAAAGCAGGCTCAGCTTTGTGTGGGCTGGCCGGAAACTGGAGCTTGATCCCAATGCGCAAGTTCAGCTCGATCAGGCACGCTCATGGTTATTCGAATGGCAACGCGCGCGTGTGCTGATTTCCGCTTCCGAGGTATATGACCTCAGCGGTTACGCCCCACGGGTGGAAGGAATTGGTGCCGCCAAGCCAGTGTACTCGCCCTACATCATGCGTATGGGTGGCGCGACCAGCTGGCTACCAGATAAAGTTGAAGTCGGCATCGCGTTCAAGCCGCAGGGCGGAGCGCAGACACTATTGTTACCGTTCTCCAAGGATGAACAAGCCCATTTCGGCCGTGCTGTGGACGAGGCGGAACAGGCGGGTAAAACCGAGCTGAACTGGCCGGGCCTGCCTGCGCCGATTAGCCTGGGTGAAGCGCACGCACTCAAGGCCGATGTGGACTTGGCCTTATCCGGCGTGAAAGCCGGTGGCTGGAAAGAAGGCCCACCGACCAATCCTGTAGAAAAACTCGATCGCCCCAATGGTCGGCCACCTACCTTGCTGACCCTCCATAACATCGATGTGGTTGACTACTCGGAAGCGCGTCAGACTGCCCTGAGTTTTGACAGCACCAAGCTAAGGCTGCCGGAATCTCTGAAACCAGGTGAGAAACTGTTACCGCACCAGCAAGAAGGCTTGGCCTGGTTGCAGCATTTGTGGGCGCACTCTCCAGAATATGCGCGCGGCGGCCTGCTTGCCGATGACATGGGGCTTGGAAAGACGCTGCAACTGCTGGCTTTTCTTTCCTGTGTTTTCGAAATTAATCCCGATTCCCCGCCTGCACTGGTTGTCGCCCCTGTTGCATTGCTGGACAACTGGCAACGTGAGATTGAGCATTTTTTTCAACCTGACACGTTTCGCGTAATGGCCTTGCACGGCTCCGCGCTATCCAGGCACAAAGCGAAAAAAGACGAAATCGACGACGCTTTGCTGAAAGATGGACTCAAACGGTTTTTGCAACCCGGGTGGCAAGGTGGAGCCAATCTGATCCTGACGACCTACGAGACCCTACGCGATTTCGAATTCTCGCTGGCTCGCGAAAAATGGAGCGTGATGATTTGCGACGAGGCGCAGAAAATAAAGTCCCCGGCCGCTCTGGTCACACACGCCGCCAAAGCCATGCACGCGCGATTCAAGATCGCCGCGACTGGCACGCCAGTGGAAAATTCGCTGACCGATTTATGGTGCCTGTTCGATTTCATCCAGCCCGGATTGCTCGGCGCACTGAACGAATTCGGGCGCAAATACAAGCGCCCGATCGAAGCGAATTCAGACAAGGAAAAGGACGCACTTGAAGAACTGCAAGCCTTGTTCGCCCCGCAATTGCTGCGCCGTACCAAGGATGAAGTCGTCAAGTTACCGCCCAAAACGGAAGACATGGCTTGCCGGGAATTGCCAATTTCAGAACTGCAACGCCAGCTATACGCTCAGGCACTGTCTGCTCACAAGGAAAAAATTGCGACGGCGGACAGCAAACGGGTCGGCCAGGCCATGCTGGGTATGTTGCATCAGCTTAAAGTATTGTGTGCGCACCCGATCGCCATGGGGCAAACCGCAAACCTGCACCCTCCGCTGGTGGAGGCCTTGCGCGACTCGCCCAAGCTGGCATGGCTAATGGCAGCACTGGAACGCATTGAAGCCAGTGGAGAAAAAGCAATCGTATTCACTGAACTACGCGAAATACAGCGTGTGCTCCAGCACTATATTGGTGAGAATTTGGGCAAACGGCCTGCGATCGTCAATGGTGATACCGACGTTCAATCGAAAAGCGGGGTATCACGACAGAACCTGATCGACGCTTTCCAGAAACAGCCAGGATTCAATGTCATTATTCTGTCGACACAAGCTGTTGGCTTTGGCCTCAATATTCAGGCAGCCAATCATGTCATCCATTACACCCGCCCCTGGAACCCAGCCAAAGAAGACCAGGCAACGGATCGCGCTTATCGAATCGGGCAAGATAAGCCCGTCACGGTCTATTACCCGACAGTCCATGCTGACTTCGTGACATTTGAAAAACGGTTAGACGAGTTACTTACCAAAAAACGGGAGATCGCTGCCAAGACCTGGCTCAATGGTGCGGACGACATTCGGCTGGAAGAGTTTGGGAACTTCTCCGATGCAAAAGGCGAAACGGTGCTCCCTGATCGAGCCGTGAGCGAAGATGAACTGATAAGCATGGACGGTCATGCCTTTGAAGCTTTCTGCGCTTTGTTGTGGAGCAAACAGGGATTTCAGGTGCATCGCACGCCTGTCAGTGGTGATGGTGGCGTCGATGTCGTCGCGATTCGAGATGGCAAGGGGATTTTGATCCAGTGCAAGAGCACCAGTCGACAGGATCAAGCCTTGGGTTGGGACGCCGTGAAGGAGGTGGCATCTGGCGCTGCGGCTTATCAACAACGCTATCCCGGCGTGAGCTTCAAGCGCATGGCCCTGACCAACCAATCCTTTAACCTTGCGGCGCAAGAGCAAGCAAAATTACTGGAGGTTGAGTTGTGGGGAAAACAACAGCTATTGTGGTGTATGACGCAATACCCGGTGCAATACTGCGAATGGCTGGCAGCACTGGCTTGATAAGCGAGCGGCTTTTTTCGTGTTGGGGCGGCAGCCAGATTCCTGTAGCCGCCGCGCGCTATAGATGACTGTTAATTGCATGCCGCGACGGATTGTTGCGAGTCGTGAGTACGCGTTCGCTATATTGGAAAGCAGCCGTTCGGCATGAATTCCTGACGAGTGACTGCTCAAGACCATAGTTGACTAAGTTGCTCACAGCCCACCGGCCGCAATGGCCGAGCAAGAGACGGCCGGGATCCCCAGCCTGATCTTCCGCTTGGCCGAGAGTGTGAATTCAGCCAATTTCCACATTGCAGTCATTCCCAACAATTCCGCTTTACCGGCAAACTTCGGTTGATGCCGACGAGAAGCTCTCAAAAGAGCTTTTCGATAGCTGCGCGCTACGGGGTGTAGATCAGGAATGTATATTGCCCGAGCAGATAGAGCAGTTCGCAGCTCATGAACTGGTGTTGTGTGGATAGAATACTGGACGGGCAGGTACGAGCCCCTCACTGAGGTTTACTGCATGTGTGGACGTTACGCGCTCAAGACTCCCGCCAGCGAGCTGGTTGCCAGGTTCGGTCTTGACGAGTCCGAGGATTTCCCAGCTCGCTACAACATTTCGCCCGGCACGGACATCCCGGTTATACGCCAATCACCGGAAGGCAAGCGTGTGCTACACCTGCTGCGCTGGGGGCTAGTTCCACATTGGGCCAAGGATCCAGCCATTGGCGCCCGCCTAAGCAACGCCAGAGGCGAAACTGTGGCCGACAAGCCTTCCTTCCGTGACGCCTTCAAGCGCCGGCGCTGTCTCGTGCCCGCCGATGGCTTCTATGAATGGAAAACCGAAGGCCGCAGCAAGCAGCCGTACTATTTCGGTATGCGCGCTGGCGAGGCCTTCGCGCTCGGTGCCATCTGGGAGTCATGGCGTGCGCCTGACGGCGACATTTTTCGGACGTGCTGCCTCATCACAACAGGGGCGAACGAGATCATGGTGCCAGTTCACGACCGGATGCCGGTGATCATTGCTCCCGAGCAGTACGAGGCTTGGTTGTCCGCTTCACCGGCGGATGCCTTCGAGCTTGTGAAACCCTTCCCGGCCGAAGTGATGCAGGCTTGGCCAGTAAGCAAGCGCGTCAGCCGTTCGGCCGAGGAAGGCGCCGATTTGATCGAGCCCCTTGCGACGACCGAGTAGAGATCACCGGACGATCGCCACCTGCTTCCATGAGCTGGTATACGCTGGCGAGACATTCCCACGTTTCATTGCCCAAGGTCTAGATTGATTCGCTACCGCCAGGCGAACAGAATCACGCCCCATCCGGTCATTTATGTCATCGAGCAGCTTTGACAAATCCTGACGTCCGTTCGGCGCTTCCCCAAACAGGCTTTCCTGGCGCTGCGCGGCCGGAGCCAACCCCATCAGCATCACGCCGGCTTTTTGGTACCGAAATTCAGGCTTGTATACGGCGTCCAGACCTCTCTGCGCCGCCTTGGCCAGGGTGAAGCCATCTTGAGCAGGGAAGGGGAGCGAGATGCTCCCCATGGGGTGATACTGCGGTTCGTCAGGCATGAAACGGTTGGTCATCAGAAACACTCCCACGGTCGAGCAGACCGAGTCCTGCCGCCGCAGTTTCTCGCCTGCTCGCGCGACGTAGGTATGCAGCGCATCGGCCAAGGATCGCTTGTCTTCGACCAACCGACCGAAGCTCCGCGACGAGACGATTTGCTGCTTTGGTGGCGGCTCGGTTTCCAAATCGAAGCAGGGCAGGCCGTTCAACTCACGCACTGTCCGCTCGACCTGCACGCCGAAACGCATCCTTATCAGATCGGGATTGGCGCGCGCCAGGTCGGCCGCGGTGATGATGCGCATGCTGGCCAGCTTCTCCGTGAGGCGCGAGCCGATGCCCCAGACATCACGCACGTCCACGCGGCCGAGATATTCGAAAAGTCCGGCTTCGCTCATGCTAGACAGGTTGCACACGCCACCCATTTCCGGGGTTTTCTTGGCGATCCGATTGGCCAGCTTGGCCAGCGTCTTGGTGGCACCGAGGCCGACGCAAACCGGAATGCCGACCCATTTCCTGACACGGTCCCGAATATCCCGGCAATGCACGGTGAGATTCCATCGCGCGAACCCCTCAAACTCCAGGAACGATTCGTCGATCGAGTACACCTCCTGACGGGGGCAGAACTGGCCAATCACGCTCATCATCCGCGCGCTCATGTCTGCGTACAGCGCGTAATTCGACGAGAGTGCGACCAGACCGCGACGCTCCAGGTGACGTAGCCTGAACCACGGCTCGCCCATGACGATGCCCATATCCTTGGCTTCCTGACTGCGCGCCACGGCGCAGCCATCATTGTTCGACAACACAATGACAGGCCTGCCTTCCAGCCTGGGATTGAAAGCCCGCTCACACGAGACGTAGAAGTTGTTGCCATCAACCAGTGCAAAGACCCGATCAGAGCGCATGGATGGCATTGGTGACGACTCCCCAGATGATGAACTCCATGCCATCTTTCATCTCGATCGGTGCATAGGCTGGGTTTTCCGCGACCAGCCAGACTTTGCGGTCGTTACGCATTAGGCGTTTCACGGTCAGTTCGCCGTTGACCACCGCGATCACGATGCGGCCAACTTCCGGATTCAATGACTTGTCCACCACCAGGATGTCGTTATCGAAAATGCCGGCACCAATCATCGAGTCACCCTTCACGCGCACGAAGTACGTAGCCTCCTTGTGCTTGACGAGATGTTCGTTGAGGTCAAGGCGCTTTTCAACATGATCGTCCGCTGGCGAGGGAAACCCGGCCGCCACCCTGGAGAGATACAGAGGGCGTTCCAATGCCGAAAGATGAACCGCTGCCGGCAAAATTTCGATCACGTCGTCTCCCAGGGAAGGCGGTCGACCCTTGAGACGCTCGATGACCGATATTGGCAGCCGGACCACCTTTGTTGGCTCCTTGCTTTTTCGGCCTGAGTTTGGGCGGCTCCCGCCGTATGAAGATGGCATTTCATTCAATCTTGAAAAATGTAACGGAAATCAAGATAGCACGACGACCTCTGGCGGGTCGACTGCCCAAAGCAAAATATTGGGCTTATACTGTTACCAGTAACGAAGAACAACGGGTCAATTCCATGGCTGCAACCAACAGGGAAAGACAGGCTGCATTCAAGAGAAGTATGCGGGATGCTGGCATGCGCCAGGTCACAATCTGGGTCGACCCCAATCAGGAGCAGGAGGTCAAGGCGCTGCTCTCCGGCTCACGGCAAGGTGAGGCTGAAACCACACGGCTGTCCAACTGGGCTGAAAAGCTTGCCCAAGAACAGCATCAACTCGATATGCGTTGGAAAGAGTTGGACGCACTAGTTGCAGAAACCAACCTGCTCAAAGACAACCTGAAAAAGCGTGAACGAGATGTCTCCCTGAAGCCAAAAACTGCCAGCACGGCCACCCAGGAAGAGATACCCTCCCAAGCCGATCGCGTTGCCAGGCTGGTAGAGTGGTTCACCACCCGGAAAGACTGGCGGAGCGGCGAGCAACAGTCTCTGACCGATTCATACAGCGCGCTCAATAAGGCCGCAGAGATGGTTAGCCTGTCCAGGCAGACCAAGGCAGCGGGCACGGCCATCAAGAGCTTGCTGAGTACCTACGGCGAAGAACAGCACGCCTTGCTAAACACCTCGGAAACCAGCGTGCTTAAAAGTGCGCTATCCGTCCTGAACAGGCTGGGAGAGGCCGCCGGCGACGCCAAGGATCGGGTCAATCGAACTGCAAAGCGCGTGAAGGCGGAAGAGGAGGCCAGATACAAAGCAGCCCATGCCGCCATCAAGGCAGCGTTTCCGGATATGCAGATGACAGATGCGATCCTGCTGCTGTGCCACATGGGGGACGGAGTTAACTACGAACTCCTTAAGGTTGCCCGCACAAAACCAAGCGGCACGGACTGGGCCTTTGATTTCATGTCGGATGTTCGCGACATGCAGCGAGCCGCTATTGATGGAGCCGAAATGCGCGTTAGAAACGCGATGCTGAAAGATGGAAGCACCGCACCGGCCGCCGCCACCGCGTTGCGAAGTGGCTTCGATGAAAGTAGGACAGAGCTGCTTGCCCGACAAGAGAGTTTGGTCAAACATGCCGTGACCTGCATGACGGCTGCAATGCTGGAGCGGTCGAAATAGTGCAGCATATGCTATCTGCGAATAGCATATGCAAAGCGAATATTATGTATTGATGCAATACACCTCCATTGCACCTCATGGTGTAGGAAAGAGGTATTTGCTATAGATGTGGGCTGATGGCACGGATTGGCGGTCTTCATGATCGCGGTCTGGATCTTTGGGTAAGCGGTAGTACCCGGGCGGGGATGATCTCTGCCCGGTTGAGAAACTGAGACCATGAGACTTGATGATGTCCGACACGGACAATAAGGAAGCCACGACGCTTTCCCGGCAGCATGTTGCGGCCTACCTGCAACACCTCGCGGCCGAGAGGCGGCTTTCTCCGAACACGCTTG
>JANJVG010000116.1 GCA_024710165.1 Burkholderiaceae bacterium | reverse complement strand
CGGTGGAGCAGACAGCCGCCGTGCTGCATGCCCTGGGCGCGCACCTGGCCACGGTGCCCGAGGTGACCGACTACCAGGCCTATGCGGGTACGGCCGCGCCCATCAACTTCAACGGCCTGGTGCGCCAGTACTACCTGCGCGCTGGCGGTGAGGTGGGCGACATCCAGGTCAACCTGGTGGACAAGTCGAAGCGCAAGGACCAGAGCCACGCCATCGCCACACGCGTGCGCCCGGCGCTGCAGGAGATCGGCCTACGTTTTGGTGCCAACGTGAAGGTGGTCGAAGTGCCGCCCGGCCCCCCCGTGCTGGCGCCCATCGTGGCCGAGATCTATGGACCTGAAGAACAGGGCCGGCGCCAGGTGGCCAAGGCCGTGCGTGCGGTGTTCGAGAAAACCCCCGGCCTGGTGGACGTGGACGACACCAGCATCGCAGACGCCCCACGCACCGTGTTGCTGGTGGACCGCCGCAAGGCCGCCATGCTGGGCGTACCGCAGCAGGCTATCGTGACCACGCTGCGCGCGGGCCTGGCGGGCGAAGCCACGGCCTACCTGCACGACCAGAGCAAATACCCGGCGGCAGCCACGCTGCAGCTGCCGCCGCAGATGCACGGCGACCTGGCGGCGCTGCTGCAGCTCAGCGTGCGCTCGGCCTCGGGTGCGCTGGTGCCGATTCGCGAGCTGGTGACGGTGAGCGACACCCTGCGCGAACAGCCCGTCTTCCACAAGGACCTGCTGCCCGTCAACTTCGTCGTGGCCGACATGGCCGGCAAGGTGGACAGCCCGCTCTACGGCATGTTCGGCATGCGGGGCGACATCGCCCAGCTCACCATGCCCGACGGCGGAAAAATCGAGGAATACTTCATCAGCCAGCCCCAGGACGCCTGGCGCGGCTACGCCCTCAAGTGGGACGGCGAGTGGCAGATCACCTACGAGACCTTCCGCGACATGGGTGCGGCGTATGGCGTCGGCCTCATCCTGATCTACCTGCTGGTGGTCGCGCAGTTCGGCAGCTACCTCACGCCGCTCATCATCATGGCGCCGATCCCGCTGACCATCATCGGCGTGATGCCCGGCCATGCGGTGCTGGGCGCGCAGTACACGGCCACCAGCATGATCGGCATGATCGCGCTGGCCGGCATCATCGTGCGCAACTCCATCCTGCTGGTGGACTTCATCAACCTGCAGGTGCGGGGCGGTGTGCCGTTCAAGGACGCCATCGTCCAGTCGGCCATCACGCGCGCCCAGCCCATTCTGCTGACCGGGCTGGCGGCCATGCTCGGCGCCTTCTTCATCCTGGACGACCCGATCTTCAACGGCCTGGCGATCTCGCTGATCTTCGGCATTTCGGTCTCCACCGTGCTCACGCTGGTGGTGATCCCCATCCTCTACTACGTGGCTTACCGCCACCGTCTTGATACGCTGCGTGGTAGCCCTTCGGGGGTTGAGGGTATTTAAAAATGATAGCTGCTTGCGCTTGATCAGCAAGGGCTGGAAGCCTATTTGATTCTTTTTTCTGGAGTACACCATGACCACTTCCTACACCGACCTCACCCGGGGCATTTCTACCGAACTCGGCCGCCTGCGCGGTGAAATTCCCGACACCCTGCAAGCCTTCAGCGCCCTGGGCAAGGCCGCCTGCGCCGATGGCGCGCTGGACAAAAAAACCAAGGAGCTGATTGCCGTGGCGCTGTCGGTGGCCGCGCGCTGTGATCCGTGCGTGGGCTTCCATACCCAGGCCCTGGTCAAGCTCGGCGCCACGCGTGCCGAGTTGGCCGAAACGCTGGCCATGGCCGTCTACATGGGCGGCGGTCCGTCGCTGATGTACGCCGCCAAGACTTCGGCTGCCTTCGATGAATTCAGCGCCGCCGCGGCAGCCGCCGCGCCGGCCTCGGCCTGATGTGTCCTTGCTGGGCACGCCACGGCGCAAACCTGGTGCGCTGGGTACAGGCCCTGTGGGCACGCTGGAGGTAACCGACATGCGACGAATCGTTCACATTACCCTGCTGGCGCTGGCCTGTGGCGCCCCCGCCGCCTGGGCCACCGACCTGCTGCACGCCTGGCAGGCCGCGCAGCAGAACGACCGCGAACTGGCTGTGGCCCGTGCCGCCCAGGCCACGGCGCAGCCCCGGCGCGACCAGGCGGCCGCGCTGTGGCGCCCGGGGGTGGCCTTCAACGCCAGCGCCGGTGTCGCCACGGGCGAGAGCGAGATGCGCGGCGCGCAGTTCTCGGCGCCCGGCATGGGCACATCGGGTGGTGTCAACTTCGGGACCTCGGTCACCGGCGGCACCGCCACGCGCTGGGCGCTGCAGGCCAGCCAGCCGCTGTACCACCCGCAGCGCCGCGCGCAGCAGCAGCAGCTGGGCCTGCAGGCCGACATGGCCGACCTGGAATGGCAGGCCGCGCAGCAGGCGCTGATGCTGCGCACCGCGCAGCGCTACTTCGACGTGGCGCTGGCGCAAGAGGCGTTGAGGGTGCTCGACCTGCAGCTCCGGGCCGTGCAGAAAGCCGCCACCGAAGCACAAGACCGCTTCGACATCGGCAGCGCACCCGTCACCGACACCCACGAGGCCCGCGCCCGCCTGGCCGCGCTGCGCGCACAGCGCCTGGCCGCGCAGACCGACCTGGACGTGAAGCGCCGCGCGCTGGCCGACAGCACCGGCCTGGCGCCCACGGCCCTGACAGTGCGCCTGCCCGCGGCCAGCGCACCCCCGGCGCTGCGCGCGCTCGACGCCTGGCAACAGGAGGCCGAAGCCGCCAACCCCGCCATCCGCCTGCAGCAACTGGCCGCCGACATCGCCCGTGCCGAGGCCGAAAAGCAGCGCCGCAGTGCCGCACCCACGGTGGAGCTGGTGGCGCAGGCCGTGCAGGAGCGCCTGCACGGCAGCGGCGACTACGGCAGCGCGCGCAACAAAAACCTGAACGCCCTGGTGGGCGTGCAGGTGAACGTGCCGCTGTACACCGGCGGCTACCGCGCTGCCCGGGAAGAAGAAGCCCTGCGCCTGCAGGACAAGGCCCAGGCCCAGGTGCAGAGCACGCGCGAGCAGGTGGCGCAGCAGGTGCATGGCTCCTGGCTGGGCCTGAACCTGGGCGCCGAGCGTGTGCAGGCCCTGACGGACGCATTGACCGCCAGCGAGGCGCGGCGCGACGCCACCCAGACCGGCCACGAGGTGGGCCACCGCACGCTGCTTGACCTGCTCAATGCCGAAAACGACACCGCTGCCGCCCGCCTGGCGCTGGCCCAGGCCCGCGCCAGCCTGCTGCTCGACCGGCTGCGCCTGGCGCAACTGGCCGGGCGGCTCGATGACCAGGCCCTCGGCGCCGTCAACCAGGCACTGGCCGCAGGGGATTGAGTTCCAAATGCTATTTAATTCATAGCTTTGAGCGCAATATATATAAGCGCTTGAGCCCATTTTTACTTGAAACCGGAGTATGCAACCCATGACTGCCCCCACCTACGCCTTCACCGCCGAAATCCCCCAGCCACTGACGCAGGCCGTGGAAACCCTGCGCACCTTGCTCGCCGCCGAGCAGATGGGCATCGTCAGCGAGGTCGACATGCAGGCCACCCTCAAAGCCAAGCTCGGACTCGAAAGCCATCCCCAGCGCCTGCTGGGCCTGTGCTCGCCGCGCATCGCCCATGCCTTGGTCAGCGCCGAGCCCGACATCGCCGCGCTGCTGCCCTGCGGCGGCAGTGCTGCCGAGGCCGTGCCCGGGCGCACGCGCATCGTGCTGCAGGACCCGCGCGTCATCCTGCAGGCCAGCGCCAGCACCCAGCCCGCGGTGTGCGATGCGCTGGAGCAGGCCCGCGCCGCCGTGCAGCGCGTGGTGGCTCGCCTGGCCGAACTGGACCGCTGAAATGGCCTCCCGCATCACCGTTCCGGACGCAGGCTTGGGCGCGCTCCCCAGCGTGCGCGACCTGCGCTGGCGCGATGCGGATGTTTCCATTGCGCTGCCCTCGCCGGGCGCCAAGCCGCGGCCCGTTTCAAGGTGGAGCATCGACGCGCCAGACCCGCGCACCCTGGCCTGGCGCATCCCACCACGCCAGCGCTTGCTGGCGCCCCTGCGGACCATGCACCGGACCCAGCGCGGTTTCGAAGGGAGTTGCCTGCGCAAATACCGATAAGCCCGCCCGCCGCGCGCACCAGGCCTGCGCGCGGCGGGCCCACCTACCACCGGCCGATTCCATGCCACTATGACATCAAAGGAGACAAGCATGAAACACCAGAGCCCCCCCCCAACCCCCGCGCAGCAGGCGGCCCCCACACGGCGTGCCTGGCTGTCCGGCGCGGCTGGCGCCGGCGCCGCCCTCGGCCTGGGGCTGCAGGTCGGCCCGGCCCGGGCCGCGCGCCAGGCCACCAAGGCGCACATCGTCATTGCCGGCAGCGGCCTGGCCGGCATTGCCGTGGCGCACCGGCTGCAGGGCCTGCTGGATGGCGCCAAAATCACCCTTATCGACGCCAAGGAAGTGCACAACTACCAGCCCGGCTACACCCTGGTGGCCAGCGGTGTGTGGCCCGTGGACAAGGTGATTGACCGCAACGCCGACCTGCAGCCCTCCGGCGTGGAGTGGGTGCGTGACATGGTGGCCGAGTTTGACCCGGCCGCCAACGCGGTGGTCACCGGCAAGGGCCAGCGCATCGCCTACGACTACCTCGTGGTGGCCGTGGGCACGCACCAGGACTGGGCGCAGATCGAGGGCATGGACGTCAAAGCCATCGGCACGAGCGGCCTGGCCAGCGTCTACCCCAGTTCGGAAGCCGCGGTCGCCACCTGGGCTGCCATGGATGCTTTCCGCCAGAAGGGCGGCCAGGCCGTGATGACGCTGCCCGCTACCCCGCTCAAGTGCGCGGGCGCGCCGCTCAAGATGACCTTCATGCTGCGCGACCGCCTGGCCCAGGCGGGCACGCTAGGCCAGTCGCAGGTGCAGTTCTATTCGGCGCTGCCCAATGTGTTCGGCGTCAAGGCCGTGAACGACAACGTGCTCGAGCGCTGGAAGGCCCTGGGCGTGCAGGTGCAGTTCACGCAAAAACTCAAGGCCATCGACATCGGCGCGCGCCGCGCCACCTTTGTGAACCCCGAGGGCGCAGCCACCGAGGTGCCCTACGACTTCATCCACGTGGTGCCGCCCATGCGCGCTCCCGACGCGGTGAAGAACTCCGACCTCGCCTGGAAGGAAGGCCCCATGGCCGCAGGCGGCTGGCTGGAGGTGGACAAGGACACGCTGCAGCACCGCCGCTTCAAAAACGTGTTCGGCCTGGGCGACATCAACGGCACGCCACGCGGCAAGACTGCGGCCACGGTCAAGAAAAGCGCCCCCATCGTCGCGCAGCACCTGGCCGATGTGATCGCCGGGCGTGCACCGGGCGAAAAGTTCGACGGCTACACCTCCTGCCCGCTCATCGTGCGCGAAGGCTCGGCCATGCTGATCGAGTTCGACTACGAAGGCCGACTCACCCCCTCGCTGCCCATGATCGAGCCACTGCAGGAAAGCTACTTTGCCTGGCTCATGAAGGTGCGCATGCTCAAGCCCGCCTACATGGCGGTGCTCAAGGGCCGGGTATGAAGAGGCACCCCCCTGTGGCCCTGCGGGCCTTCCCCCCCCGCTCTCGCATTGCTGTGCAATGCGGGCAGGGGGGCGCTTCCAGCGCGGCGGGGCGGCCCTTGCGCGTGAGCCCTGGCCTGGGGGCAGGTTCGGCTGCTTGAGCAACTACGCTGAATGAACGGAAATGGCTTTGCACGCGACCGCGCGTTGCATCGCTCCATGAACCATTGAGAGGAGACACACCATGTACGAAATCTGGTTGGTAATGAACATCGTCTACGAAATCGCGCTGGGCATCTGGCCGCTGCTGGCACTCTTGCTCATCGTCTGGCTGGGCATGCTCGTGGCTGCACGCGGCCGCATGGGCATGCGCCAGGCCACGCGGGCCGCGCTGCTGGGTCTGGTGGTGGCCGTGGCGCTGTTCTTCAGCGTGCCCACACTCACCCAATCGTCCTTTGCCAACATGGGCTACTGGGTGGATTGGGCCAACCTGCTGGCCGTGGCCCTGGGGCTGGGCGCGCTGGCGGCTATGTTCAGCCTGCCGCTGTTCGGGCTGACCGCCTCCCGGCGCTGATGGTCACCGGCACGGGGCTGGCTGCACCGGCAGCCATGCCCTGTGGCCGAGGATAAAATTCTCAAAAATCATAGCTGTCAGCGATTGCTGGACAGGGGCTAGAGCCCGTTTTTGTTAAAAGAACAGTCGGTCGGTATCGTCTGGCTGTCTGGCTGGGCGGTGGCAGCCTTCAGCGCGCTACCAGGACCGGGAACAGCTTGGTCAGTCCTACCGCCATCACCTCCACTGCCAGCGCCGCCAGGATCAGGCCCATGAGCCGGGTCATCACGTTGATGCCGGTCTTGCCCAGAAAACGCGCAATCGGCTCGGCCAGCGAGAAGCACACGGCCGTGGCCAGTGCGATCACCACACCATAGCCCACCAGTGCGGCGTGCTGCCAGAAGGTTTGGGCGCGGTCGGCGTAAATCACCACGGTGGACATGGTGGCCGGGCCGGTGAGCAGCGGAATCGTCAGCGGCACCACGGCAATGCTGGCGCCCGCGGCCGCTTTTTCGGCGCCTTCTTCGAGCTCGTGGGTGTGGGGCTTGGCTTCGGCGGGCTGGGCGTTGAGCATGTTCATGGCGCTGATGAGCAGCAGCATGCCGCCCCCCACCTGAAAGCTCTGCAGCGAGATGCTGAAAAAATCCAGAATCTGCAGCCCCAGCAGCGCGCAGGCGGCAATCACGCAGAAGGCGCTGAACGCCGCCGTGCGGATGGTGCGCTGGCGCTGCTGCTCCGAAAAGCCCTGCGTGTAGTGGATGAAAAACGGCACGATGGCCAGCGGGTTGACGATGGCCAGCAGGGTGATGAGGGGCTTGAGGTCCATCAGCGGCCTCCGGCCCGCAGGGCCTGTGCGGCCGCGCCGGTGGGGCGGGCGGGTGTGTCCAAGATCGTCTCCTGCAAAATGCCGTGGATCGCCAGTGTGCCGCATTTCACGGGTGCGGCGCGCGGTACCTTGCAGGAGGATGCAGATGGACAGCAGCTACGTGGACCTGAAGTCGGACGATGGTTTCACCGTTCCCGCCTGGGTGGCGCGGCCCGATGGCCCGCCACGAGGCGGGGTGGTGGTGTTGCAGGAGATTTTTGGCGTGAACACGCACATCCGCGCCGTGGCCGACCGGCTGGCCGCGCGGGGCTATGTGGCCGTGGCGCCGGATCTGTTTGCCCGGGTGCAGCCCGGTGTGGAACTGGGCTACGGCCCGTCGGACCTGGAGCAGGGCCGGGCACTCAAGGCGCGTGCCGATGCGCTGCCCGGCGCCGGGGTGCTGCCCGACATTGGCGCCGCCGTTGATGCGGCAAAGGCACACGGCGCCGCGCGGGTGGCGGTGCTGGGCTTTTGCTGGGGGGGGCTGTGGGCGTGGCGCTCGGCCTGCGCGCTGCCCACGCTATCGGCCGCCGTGTGCTACTACGCGGGCGGCATCACCGCGGCAGACGAGATGGCGCGCCAGCCGCAGTGCCCGGTCATGGCGCATTTCGGCCGGCTGGACCCATGGATTGCGCTGGAGGGCGTGCAGGCCTTTGCGCGTGCGCACCCCGAGGTGCAGACCCACGTGTACGAGGCCGACCACGGCTTCAACTGCGACCAGCGGGCGTCTTATGACGAGCCTGCGGCCCTGGCCGCGCGCGACCGCAGCCTGGGCTTTCTGGCGCGCCACCTCGCCTGAAGCGCCGCGCGCTCAGCCGGCCGCCGGCAGCAGGCGCCGGGACGCGTGCGCCAGCGGGGGGGCGCTGCGGGCGTGAGGTGCGGCGGGCTGCTGCACGGCGTGCTGCGCTGCGCTGGGGGCGGCGTCGCTCCCGAGCCTGAAGACCCCGATGGCCTGCACCTGCTGGCGGGCCTGGTCCTGCAGGCTGCGGGCGGCGGCCGAGAGCTCTTCGACCAGCGCGGCGTTTTGCTGCGTGGTCTGGTCCAGGTGCTGCACGGCCTCGCCGATCTGGCCCATGCCGGTGCTTTGCTCGGCGCTGGCGGCGCTGATGTCGGTCATCAGGGAGGTCACGCGCTGGATGGCGGCCACGGCCTCGTCCATGGTCTGGCCGGCGGTGTTGACCAGTTCGGTGCCCTTGCCCACGCGCTCCACGCTGGAGCCGATGAGTTCCTTGATCTCCTTGGCCGCATCGGCCGAGCGCCCGGCCAGCGCACGCACCTCGCTGGCCACCACGGCGAAGCCCCGGCCCTGCTCGCCCGCGCGGGCCGCTTCGACGGCGGCGTTGAGCGCGAGGATGTTGGTTTGGAAGGCAATGCCATCGATCACGCCGATGATGTCGGCGATCTTGCCCGAGGCGGTGTGGATCTCGCGCATGGTGCTCACCACCTGGCCCATCACGTCGCCCCCGCGGGTGGCCACGGCGCTGGCATTGGCGGCCAGTTGCTGGGCCTGGCGGGAGTTGTCGGCGTTTTGCTGCACGGTGGCGTTGAGCTGCTCCATGGCGGCGGCGGTCTGCTCCAGCGCGCTGGCCTGCTGCTCGGTGCGGCTGGCCAGGTCGTGGTTGCCGGTGAAGATCTGGCTGGACGCGCTGGCCACGTTCTCGCTGCCCTCACGGATGTCGGTGACGATGCCGGTCAGCTGCTTTTGCATGGCTGCGAGCGCGTGCAGCACCTGCGCCGCTTCATCGCTCCCGTGCACCTGGACGGGGTGGCTCAGGTCGCCCCGGGCAATGGTTTCGGCCGCGCCGATGGCCAGGCCGAGCGAGCGGGAAATGCCGCGCACCAGCGCGGTGGCAAACAGCGCGGCAAACAGCAGCCCCAGGGCCATGGCCGCCACCGAGACAGCGCGCACCAGGGTGTACTGGGCATCGCCTGCTTCGTAGGCTTTTTTGCCTTCGTCAAACTGCATCTTGACCAGGGCGTCGATGCCCTCGCCCACCGGCGTGTAGAGCGGGCGCACCTTTTCGAGCACGATGCGGTTGGCGCCGGGGATGTCGCCCGCACGCAGCGCCGCCACGGCGGGCAGCAGGCCCTCGCGCACAAAGCGCTCCCGGTTTTCGGTGAAGACCTTGGCCAGCTGCTGCTCTTCGGGGCTGTGCTGGCGCGCCAGAAAGCGATCCCAGACGCGGGTGATGGCCGCGATGTTCGACTCCATTTGTTCCGTGCTGGTCCGGATGGTGGGCTCGTCCGGGGTGACCAGCGCCACCGCCAGCAGCAGGCGTTGGCGCAGCAGCAGTGCTTGTATCTGCCCGATTTCTGCCGTGGTCGTCAGCCGGTTTTCATACATGGAATGCAGGGCCCGGTTGGACTGGACGACCCCCCAAAGCCCCAGGCTGCCGATGGCGAGCAGCAGCAGCGAAAGAAGGCTTGCGAGGGCCGCGACGCGGGTGGAAATTTTGAAGCGGTTCATGGGGTCTCTTGGGTGACGGATTCGGGCGGGATGGCCGGTAGGGTGGGGTACGGGGGTGGGAATTCGGTGGGGGCGGTGGCGTCTGCCGGCTGCTCCAGCCACTGCCCGAAGGGCCCGATAGGCAGGGGCTTGCCGAAGTAGTAGCCCTGGAACACCAGGCATTCCAGGTGCAGCAGGGCCTGGTGCTGGGCTAGGGTCTCCACGCCCTCGGCAATGACGTGCAGGCCGAGGTTCTGAGCCATGCCGATGACGGTTTGCACGATGGCAGCGTCGCTCGGGTCGCAGACGATGTCCTGCACGAAGCTGCGGTCGATCTTGAGGTGGTGCAGCGGCAGGCGCTTGAGCTGTGCCAGCGACGAGTAGCCGGTGCCGAAGTCGTCCAGCGCAAAGCGCACGCCGTGCTGCTGCAGCGCCTGCATCTTGGTCACGGTGTCGGCCAGGTCGTCGAGCACCAGGCTCTCGGTGAGCTCCAGCACCAGGCGGGCCGGGCGCGCGCCGGCGCGCGCAAGGGCCTGGCACACCTGGTCGACAAACCCGGGGTGGCGGAACTGGCGTGCGCTCACGTTCACTGCCAGGTCCAGGTGGCGGGTGCGGGGGTCGGCCTCCCAGGCCCTGAGCTGGGCGCAGGCCTGCTCGAGCACCCAGGCGCCAATGGGCAGGATGAGGCCGCTGGCCTCGGCAATCGGAATGAAGCGCGCCGGCGACACGCTGCCATACACGGGGTGGTCCCAGCGCAGCAGCACTTCGGCGCCCACCGCCAGGCCGGTGGCGCCCACCTGCACCTGGTAGTGCAGCGTGAGTTGCCCGGCCTCGATGGCACCGCGCAGCGCGCTTTCCAGCGCCCGGCGTGTTTCGAGTTCGGCCTGCATGGACGGGTCGAACAGGCAGTGGCCGTTGCGCCCGGCGCTCTTGGCCTGGTACATGGCGGCGTCGGCGCGCCGCAGCAGGTCCTGGATGCTGGTGTTGTGGTTGTGAAAGAGGCAGATGCCGATGCTGGCACTGCCGTAATACGGCTGCCCCGCCAGCGTGCAGGGCCGGGCCACGGCGGTCAGGATGTCGTGCGCCAGGGCCTGCGCCTGCGCCAGTGCGGCAGTGGCGTCGCTGGTCAGGGTCTGCGCCAGCACCACGAATTCGTCGCCGCCAATGCGGGCCACGGCGTGCGGCGCCTGCACGGTCTGGCGCAGGCGCTGCGCGATCTCCACCAGGTACTGGTCGCCCACTTCGTGTCCGAGGGTGTCGTTGACGTTCTTGAAATGGTCCAGGTCGAGCAGCAGCACGGCCCGGTGCAGGCTGTCCTGGCGGCTGTCCGCCAGGGCCAGCTGCATGCGCTCGCGCAGCAGCTGGCGGTTGGGCAGGTGGGTCAGCGGATCGAAGTAGGCCAGCCGGTGGATGGCGGTTTCGTTGTCCGACAGGCGCTGCTGCATGCCTTGCAGGTCGCTCAGCAGTTCGGAGATTTCGTCTTTGCCCTGCACCACGATGGGTGTGTCGAGCTGGCCGTTGGCAATGCGGCGAAACACCCCGGAGACCTGGCGCAGTGGCTGCACGATGGAGCGGATCAGCATCAGGCCCAGAAACCCCAGCAGCCCCATGGAGGCGAGCAGGGCGCCCACGGCCAGGTTGCGCGTCTGGTCGTGGCGCTGCACGCCGGTCTGGTAGGCGGCGTGGGCCTGCTCAAATTGCAGGTCGATCAGGGCCTGGATGTGCGGGCTGGCGCTGTCGTAGAGCGCGCGGGCCCGGGTGGCCAGGCGCTCGGTGCTCGGGTAGTCGAGCTGGCGCAGGGCCTCCAGGGCCGGCAACACGGCTTCGCGCAGGTACTGGTCGCGGCGCTGCGCAAATTCGGCGCCCAGCGCAGACTCGGATGCTTCTTTGACCGAGGCGGTGTAGGCCGCCCACAGCTGGTCGATGGCGCCCACGTTGTTCTCGATGCTGCGCGCCGCCCGGGCGGCCAGGTCCGGATGCAGGCTGGGCCGGGCTGCCAGGCTCGTCGTCTGCGCCAGTGCCATCTGCAGCTGGTGCTGGTTGGCCAGCATCAGCTGCGAGATCTGGCCCAGGGTGCGCACCGGCTTCATGCGGTCTTCGTACACCGCGTGCAGGCTCTGGTTGGCGGCCGCCAGTCCCTGGATGCCCGAGGCCGCCAGCAGGGCGCTGACCAGCGCAGCCAGCACCATCATGGCCGCCAGGCGCGTGCCGATGCGAAAGCGTGAGAACAGCCTGTAGCCGATGCCCTGCGGGCTGCCCACGGCCTGCAGGGCGGGGGCCGTCAGTGCAGGTGCTGTCATGTGCAAGGGGCTGCCTGCGCATCACCGTGGACAAACAGGCCTTGCGCCCGGGGGCGAAGGGGTGGCACTGCAAGGGTGAGCGGGCAGACAGAGGTGTGGGGATCGAACATCGGGCGCATCCACGGCGCAGGGCCGGGGGTTTGCGAGGCGTGTTCGGGGCCTCAGGGCTTCCGGGCGGCGGGGCGTGGGCGGCCGGGAAACGGGTGGGAAGTGATTCTTTGACTCTGCGTTATACGCCGCAATCCGTGAAAACCCGATGGTATCGATCAAGTTTTTGTGCCGGTGTGCATGCCATCGCACAGGGCAATCACTTCACGTGCCAGGTCGGCCAGCTTGCGCCGCTGCGAGCGCGAGGAGGTGCGCAGCAGTTCGAAGGCGGCGGTGCGTTGCAGGCGGTACTGCACCATGGTGATGCCGGTGGCCACGTTGATGTCGCGGTCGCCGTCCAGCGCCGCCTGCAGCTGCGCGCGGGTCTGGCGCAAGTCATCGAGCTCGCGCGCGCGGTGCAGGGCGGCTTCGATCGCGGGCCGGATCTGCGCCACGTCCAGCGGCTTGACCAGGTAGCCCAGCGCGCCGATGGCCGAGGCGCGCTCGACGGTTTGCGCGTCGCTGTAGGCGCTGAGCATCAGGAAAGGGATGTGGTCCAGTTCGCGCAGGCGCGCGGCCAGCTCCAGGCCGTCGCGCCCGGGCATGCGCATGTCCACAATGGCCAGGTCGGGGCGCAGGCCGCTGGTGAGCAGCGCCTCGGCGTCGTCCACCGATTCGGCGGTGCTGACCTGGTAGCCCGCTCCGTGCAGGCCGTTGGCAAGGGTGGCGAGGATCAGGCGGTCATCGTCCACCAGCAGCAGGTGGGCAGGGTTCGGAGGGGGAAGGTGGGTCATGGCTTGGCGGGTTGCGGGGGGCGACGGTGATGACAGGGGGCGCCAGGTCCAGGTGGAGTACGGCCCATTCGCCCTTCTGGATGCGGGTCATGCGGGCGCCGCTGCGCGGCATCAGCGCGGCCACCAGTCCCAGGCCGCCGTGCGATTCTGCCGCCGTTGGGGGCCAGTGGCCCGGGTTGGCGATGGTGATCCGGATGCTGCCGGGCTGTTGCCCGTCGTCCAGCCGGATGCGCACGTCCTGCTGTGACTTGCCGCCATGCTTGACGGCGTTGAGGATCAGCTCGTTGAGCACCAGCGCCACCGGCACGGCTTCGGTGGGCGTGATGTGGCAGTTTTGCCACCCGAGGGCGGTGTCCACATGGATGGGGGTGTGCCAGAGCGATTCGACGCCGCCCGCCACCGCGCAGATCAGGTCGCCCAGCCGCACCTGGTCGGCCGTGGTGCTGCCCTGCAGGCCGTGGATGACGGCGATGCTGTGCACCTGGCCGATAACCTGGTTGATGGCGCCGTGCAGGCGGGGGTGTTTGTGGTCCAGGGTGCGCAGCATGCCCATCACGCCCTGCAGGTTGTTCTTGATGCGGTGGTGCACCTCTTGCACCAGGGCTTTGCGGTGGGCTTGCTCCATGGTGCGCTGCCGTTCTTCCTGCGCGCGTTGGTCGGTGATGTCGGTCAGCGTGAGCACATAGTGTGTGATGCGCGCATGGGGGTCCCGCACCGGGCTCAGGGTGGTGCGCACCGGGTAGGTTTCGCCCGACTTGCGCTGGTGCCACTCACAGCGCTGCAGGTTGTGCCGGGGCGTGAAGCTGAACGTCTCGTCCGGCGATACCTGTGCCTCGCCTGCCGGGGGTGCCAGCAGAAAGTGGGGCGTGCGCCCCAGCACCTCCTGCAGGGCATAGCCCGAGCTGCGCAGGAACGACTGGTTGGCCTGCAGGATCACCCCCTGCGCATTGGTGACGAGCATGCCTTCCTGGCATTCGAAGGCGATGGCCGCCACCTGCAGTGCCGCTTTCTGGCGGCGCCGCTCGGTCATGTAGGCCGACAGGGACAGGCCGGTCACCGTCAGGATCATCATGAACGACCAGTAGCCAAAGCCCTGATGGGCTGCCAGGTCATCGGCAAAGAAGCCGGTGCGCTGGTAGGTGCCCCACAGGGCCTGCAGGGCGATCACGCACAGCAGCGCCATCGTCGAGAGCAGGCCCAGGCGTGCGCCCGACCAGATCACGAACAGAAACATCCAGTAGGCGTTGGTCAGCGGGGCCAGCCCGGGGTTCTGGGTGTTGCCGAACACCGCCACGGCACAGGCCATGGCCGCCACCCACACCAGAATGCCTTCGTCAACGCGGCGCAGGGGCTCGGGAAAGCGCAGGCTTCGCAGGTACGACAGCGCCAGTGGCGCCGTCAGCAGCATGCCCAGCGAGCTGCCCAGCCAGCAATGCACGAGCTGGGTGCCCCAGGAATCGGGGGCAATATGCCCTGCCAGCACCAGCCCCGTGCTGGCCGTCAGCGCACCCGCGCCCGCGCCCGCGCCGCACACCCGCAGCAGCACCTGCTGAACAATCTTGAAGCTGGGGTGCCGGGTATCAAAGTCGGGCTGGCGCAGTAGCAGCACGCACGCCACCCAGGCAGCCGTGAGGGCCCCCATCGCCTGGGCCAGTGCGGCCAGCGGCGCATCGCCAGCCAGCAGGCTGCCGAGCAGGCTGCCAAAAAACAGGGCTGGAGCCAGCGCGGTGCCGCCCAGGATCAGCAGCACCAGCGCAATGCCGCTGGCGGGCTGCAGCAGCACGCCCAGCGCGTGCCCGGGCAGGGGCAGGGCGGTGGCCTCGGCCACCGCCAGGTACAGCAGGGCCGCGCCCAGCTGGGCCAGCAGGGTGGGCTGCCGGGGGCGTGCAGGCAGGTTCATGGTGCCAAATTAATGATCAAATTGGCATCAAGCCCTTATATATAAAGCGCCGACAGCTATTATTGTGAGAGCAGTCGGGCAGCGTCGCGGGCAAAGTAAGTGAGCATGCCGTCGGCGCCCGCGCGCTTGAAGGCCAGCAGGCTCTCCAGCATCACGGCGTCGTGGTCGAGCCAGCCGTTCTGCGCGGCGGCCTTGAGCATGGCGTATTCGCCCGACACCTGGTAAGCGAAGGTGGGCACGCGGAACTCGTCCTTCACGCGGCGCACGATGTCCAGGTAGGGCATGCCGGGCTTGACCATCACCATGTCGGCGCCCTCGGCGATGTCTTGCGCCACCTCGCGCAGGGCCTCGTCGCTGTTGCCCGGGTCCATCTGGTAGACCTTCTTGTTGCTCTTGCCCAGGTTGGCGGCCGAGCCCACGGCGTCGCGGAAGGGGCCGTAGAAGGCGCTGGCGTACTTGGCGCTGTAGGCCATGATGCGCGTGTGCACATGGCCATGGGCCTCCAGCGCCTCGCGGATGGCGCCGATGCGCCCGTCCATCATGTCGCTGGGGGCCACGATGTCCACGCCGGCCTCGGCCTGGGTCAGTGCCTGGCCGGTGAGCACTTCCACCGTGGCGTCGTTCAGGATGTATCCGGTCTCGTCGAGCAGG
>JANJVG010000089.1 GCA_024710165.1 Burkholderiaceae bacterium | reverse complement strand
CTGAACTCCACCGTGGTGTTTGGCGGCGTGGGCATGAACCCCCAGATCGACCGCATCAAGCGCGGCGTGGACATTCTGGTGGCCACCCCCGGCCGCCTGCTCGACCTGCAGCAGCAGGGCTTTCTCGACCTGTCCACCGTGCAGATGCTGGTGCTCGACGAAGCCGACCGCATGCTCGACATGGGCTTCATCCACGACGTGAAGAAGATTCTGGCCCTGGTGCCCAAGGACAAGCAGAGCCTGCTGTTCTCGGCCACCTTCAGCGACGAAATCCGCGAACTGGCCGCCACGCTGCTGAAGAACCCGCAAAGCATCCAGGTGACGCCGCGCAACACCACGGTGCAGCGCATCTCGCAGGTCATCCACCCCGTGGGCCGCAGCAAGAAGAAACAGGTGCTGGTGCACATCATCCAGCAGCACAACTGGAGCCAGGTGCTGGTGTTCACGCGCACCAAGTTCGGCGCCAACAACGTGGCCGAATTCCTCACCAAGAACGGCATCAACGCCATGGCGCTGCACGGCAACAAGAGCCAGAGCGCCCGCACCCAGGCCCTGGCCGGCTTCAAGAGCGGCGACATCCGCGCCCTTGTGGCCACCGACATCGCCGCGCGCGGCATCGACATTGACGACCTGCCCCACGTCGTCAACTACGAAATCCCGAACGTGCCCGAAGACTACGTACACCGCATCGGCCGCACCGGCCGCGCGGGCGCCAGCGGCGAAGCCGTCAGCTTGGTCTGCATGGACGAAGAAGGCTTCATGATGGAAATCGAGCGCTTCACCAAGCAGCAGATCCCGGTGCAGGTCATCGATGGCTTTGGCCCCGACGAAGGTGAAAAAGCCGAACCCATTGCCATGGGCCGCCAGACCATCTGGGGCGGGGCCGGCAAGCCCCCCAGTCGCGACGTGATGCAGGCTGCCGCCAAGGCTGCCCGCAGCGAAATGATGGAGCGCATGCGCGCCAGCAAGGCCGGCGGTCAGGGCGACCGTGGCGGCCGCTCCGGTGGCAGTGGCGCTGGCGGCGGCAATGGCGCTCGCAGCGGCGGCGGTAACGCATCCCGGGGCAGCAGTGCCGGTGGTGGCCGCAACGCCCCGCGCAACGCACCCGCTCCCCGCAATGCACAAGGCCCGGGCGGCGCCCCGCGCGGCCCGGCACCGGCGCGCCACCGGCTGGAAGACCAGCCGCCACGCGACAACGCCCACCTGGGCACCCACGGCGGGCACAGCATGCCATCGCACCGCAACTCGGGCGGCGGCCAGCCCGACCCCATGCGTACCAGCGTGGACAGCATGACCGAGCGCGGCCGCCGGGGCGGTGGCCCACGCGGCGGCGGCGGGGGCGGCTATGGCGGCGGCAGTGGCCGCAGCAGTGGCGGCGGATACGGCGGTGGCCGCAGTGGTGGCGGCTCGCGCAGCGGTTCTTTCAACCGTTGACCCAGGAAAGGCACAGGCAGGGAGCCCATGCCCTGCCTGTGCCCTCGGAACACCCAGTGGCAGTATTTTCAAGAAAAATCAGGCTCTAGCCCCATACCATCAAGGGCTAATAGCTATTATTTTAATAGCATTTTACCGCCCAGGATGCCTGAGCGGAGCCGTGCTGTTTCGTGCCACAACAACGGCCACGGCAGAGCCCTGCGCACAGGCTGTTGGCTGACATGCACCGCCCGGTGCTGCCGGTAACATCGCGCACTGCACTGGCCGGCACTGTTTGATAGCGCGCCAGCGCTGAAAGCCCCACGACCATGCACCACCCATCCGGCCCCACACTGCCCCCTTCGCGCATGCCAACCGTGCATCTCCACCGCGGCTGGGCCTATCCCGCCGTGCTGACAGCGGCCATGCTGACGGCCTGCAGCACCACTCCCCTGCCCCCATGGCCACCGCGGACAACCGCCGCGCCCGCCCCGGTTCCGCAGCCCCAGCGTGGCGTGGTCACGCCCCAGGTCCTCCCCCCGGCTGAAGCCACGGCGCCGCTGCCGGCACCCGCACCCGGCCCGGTACCCATAGAGCAGCCCACGGCAATCACTCCGCCCGCCAGTGTGCCGGCAGAAACACCCTACGGCGAGGCTGTGGCGGCGCGCTTCCCCGAGCCCGGCAACCGTTATCACACCCCGGGCCTGGCAGACAACCGACGCGCCTTCACCACCCACACTGAACTCGAACAATGGCTGGCCCGGATCGCACAGGCCCCATCGACCAAGGGCACCGTGGCCCGGGTGTTGCAGATCGGGCTGTCGCAGCGCGGCACCCCCATCCCCGCGCTGGTGCTCACCCGCGCCCGCGACACAGACCCCGAAACCCTGCTGGTCAGCAAGCGCCCCACCGTGCTGCTGATGGCCCAGCAGCGGGGCGACGAACCCGCCGGCGGCGAAGCCCTGCTAGTGGTGGCCGAAGAACTGGCCAACGGACTGCTCGAGCCCCTGCTGGACCGCATCAACGTCATCATCGTACCGCGCGCCAACCCCGATGGCGCCGAAACAGGCACCCGCACCACGGCCAACGGGATAGACCTGCCAAACGACCACTTGCTGCTGGAAACCCCTGAAGCCCGCGCCATTGCCGCGCTCACCCGCGACTACCGCCCCATTCTGGTACTGGACGCACACGAATACCCCGCCAGCGGCGCCCTGCTGCCAAAGTTCCAGGGCCTTGCCCGCCACGATGCCCTGCTGCAATACGCCACCACAGCCAACCTGCACGAATTTCTGACCAAATCCGCACGCGAGTGGTACCAGGAGCCCATGGTCCGCGCACTGAAAACCCAGGGCCTGAGCACTGATTGGTACCACACCACGTCCGACCGCCCCGACGACCGGGCCCTGCGCATGGGCAGCGAGCAGCCGGACGCCAGCCGCAACGTGCATGGCCTCAAAAACATCGTCAGCCTGGAAGTGCACACCCGAGGCGCCGACCTTGGCCGCGCCCACCTGCAGCGGCGCGTGCACACCCACGTCACCGCCATCAGCAGCGCCCTGCGCAGCACCGCCGAGCGCGCCAGCAGCCTGGAACAGGTTCGCTCCTTCATCGCCCGCGAAACCATCGCCCAGGCCTGCCGCGACACCATCGTCACCCATGCAGGCCAGAACCCCGAGCAACGCGAAATCACCCTGCTCGACCCCGAAACCGGCGCCGACAAGCTACTGCGTGTGGACTGGAAATCCTCCCTCACACTGCGCCCCCTCACCCAGCGCGCACGCCCCTGCGGCTACTGGCTGGCCCCCGAGGCCGGCACCGCCGTGGAGCGCTTACGCATGCTGGGCCTGCAAGTGCTGCGCGTGGCCGAAACTGCACCCCTCCTGGCCGACACCTACCAGGCTCCTCCCCCTGGCGGCCCCCTCCGCCCCATGGGCCTGCTGCGCAGCGCCATTGATGCGCCTGCAGGTAGCTACTACGTGCCTCTGAACCAGACCCTGGCCCCCCTGGCCGTGGCCGTACTGGAGCCCGACACGCCCTACAGCTACGTCACCCACCGCCTCATCGACCGGCTGCAAGACACGGCCCGCGTCATGGCCACGCCCAGCCTGGTGTTTGAAGACCTTCCGTAACGGCCCGCTACGGAGTTGCGGGCAGGTATGATGGCGGGCTTCGCCATCGCGACACCGGCCCAGCGGCCCCGCCGCTGCCAAGCCAGCACCGATGCGCCGGCTGCCCGTAGCTCAACTGGATAGAGCAATAGCCTTCTAAGCTATAGGTCGGGGGTTCGAGTCCCTCCGGGCAGGCCAAAACAGACTCGCAGGCAGTGTCAAAACATCTCTAAAACCCGCGTGCTTCCTAGCATTGCGGGTTTTTTGTTGTCTCAGGCACAATCAAGCCATCGCTTGAGATACCGTCAGAACAACGGTATCTTCAATCTTTACTTTTTTGGCGAACTTCCGATTCATGCCACCAGCATGCCACCCGCCAGGGCGCTGCCCGCCACGACCAGCCAGGGAGGCAGCTTCCAGAACATCAGTGCGAGAAAGGCAAGCAGGGCCAGGCCAAAATCCTGCGGTGCATGGATGGCGCTGGTCCACACGGGCTGGTAGAGCGCAGCCAACAGCAGGCCCACCACGCCCGCGTTGACGCCCGACAGCGCAGCCTGTGCCCGGGTGTTCTGCCGAAGCTGCTCCCAAAAGGGCAAGGCCCCTGCCACCAGCAGGAAGGACGGCGCAAAAATGGCCAGCAAAGCGATTGCGCCGCCTGCCCATCCCGAGGGCGCACCGTTCATCGAGGCCCCTAGAAACGCCGCAAACGTAAACAGGGGTCCCGGAAAGGCCTGTGCGGCACCGTAGCCCGCCAGAAAGACGTCATTGCCCACCCAGCCCGATGGCACCACCTGGGCCTGCAGCAGCGGCAGCACGACATGTCCGCCGCCAAAAACCAGGGAACCGGCGCGGTAAAACGCGTCCACCATCGACAGCAGCGGGCCGGGAAAAGCACTTTCCAGCAGTGGCAACCCCAGCAGCAGGGCCGCAAAAAGCGCCAGCCACAGCGCACCGGCACGGTTCCGAATCCTGAGGGGCAAGGGCTGGTGCGTAGCACCCTGTGGCGCCCTGAACAGCCAGACACCGACCAGTGCAGCCAGCACAATCACGCCCATCTGCCCCCCGGCCGCAGGAAGCCACAGAGCTCCGCAGGCAGCGAGCACCATGAGGGTGGTGCGCGGTACATCGGTGCAGATCGTGCGGGCCATGCCCCAGACGGCCTGGGCCACCACCGCCACCGCCACCACCTTCAGTCCGTGCAGCACTCCCTGCGGCATGGCGCCCCCGCCGTGGGCCAGGCCCAGTGCCAGCAGAATGAGGGCAATCGCCGAGGGCAGCGTAAAGCCGGCCCATGCGGCCAGTGCCCCCAAATACCCTGATCGGGACAGCCCCAGTGCGATACCGACCTGGCTGCTGGCAGGGCCTGGCAGAAACTGGCACAGGGCCACCAGATCGGCATAGCTGCGCTCGGTCAGCCACTGGCGCCGCACCACGAATTCTTCGCGGAAATAGCCCAGGTGGGCGATGGGTCCACCAAACGAGGTCAGGCCCAGCCGGAGAAAAATCAGAAAAACGGCCCAGGGGTGCTGGTCTTTCCGGGTGGCGTGGTGCATGGCAGGTGGCTGCAAACGGGTGGAAGTTGTGAAAGAGGGGCTGCAACGGCAGGGCGCGGCGTGAGCTACCGTTGGGACGCGGCATGCATGATGCCAGCGCAATGTGTCGGGCTAGCACAAAACGGCAGAAAAAATCATTCGAAGGTCACTTATGCACAAAATTTATGTTGCACCACAGCCTGATTCAGGAAAGCGATTTCCCCTGGCATCGAGGGAAGAAAAATCATAAGTCGTTGATTTATATGAAGTGTGATGGACTGCCCGGTTCTTGTGCATCCTGGCCAGATCCTTATGGGACAGGGCTTTAACGCATCTGACCCAAAGTTTTCAACAAAGTTATCCACAGAAATCAGGGATAAGTCCTCAAACTGCTTTGGATTCAATGGCTTACGCGGGTTTTTGCCCGTTGCACATCACCACCGGCGCGGGGCGGCAGGGCATGGGCCATCAGCTTTGCGCATCGTGCGCGGTCAGTGCACGGTGGGCCACCATGTCCAGGCTGGGCCGTGTGTTGCCCTGTTTATCGGTCCAGACCCGTGGCGTCAAGCTGCCGGAGAGGGCCACGCTCTCCCCGTCGGCCAGCCCCAGGAGCAAGGATGCCGTGTCCTCCTCAAAGGCAATCACGTTTACAAACAGCATTTCCCCGTCGCTGGATGCCGCGCGCACCCTGCACACCACAAAGGGCTTGTTGCCCCTGTCCAGGCGCTGCTCTGCCACGCCGTAGAGCTTGCCCGCCACCAGTCCGTCAATCATCGCCAGCCTCTCGTTGTTGAACCCGGATTTTCCAGAGGGTCACGGGATGCCAGCACCTGCACGCCCCTCCCGCAGCACCGCAGGTGTACCTGATGGCAAATCCGGGTGAAAGCCGCCAGCATACGGGGGATGTTGGAGTCCCGGTACAAACCGGGCACACTGCGGGCATCTGCGCACTTGCCTGCGTTCTGCCACCCTGCAAAGGAGTCTTGAACATGCCCGCATCCACATTCGCTGCCGACCCCCCCGCCTGTCGGGCATGGCATTCAAGGAAGCCTGGGATTGCAGCTACCCGCCAGCTGTGGAATCCACAGACGTTTTGCGGATCAATTACGACGTCCACACCGTGGGCCGCGACGGCTTGTACCTGGTGGAAGAACCGAGCCACAGCGGCATCGCCTGGCGGGGTTGCCGGCGCTACCGCACCAACCCGATGTCAGGGAATCTGGAACTGGACGCCACCGGCAGCGGCGAATGGGTGGATGCGACCGTGGCCTCGGCCTGGCGCATCGCGGGCCGGGTGGAAAGGGTATACCGCCCCGTGGTCTGAAGGCCTGAAGCTGGAGGCACCAAACCAGAGCCCCAGTGTTTGCAGGCACTGGGGCGTTTTAGACGCTGGCGGGCGCCAGCGGTCAAGCTCACATGCAGTCGATCATGACCTGGCCAAAGCCAGAACAGCTCACCTGGGTGGCGCCGTCCATCAGGCGGGCGAAGTCGTAGGTCACCTTCTTGCTGGCAATGGACTTCTTCATCGCGCTGATGATGAGGTCGGCCGCCTCGGTCCAGCCCATGTGGCGCAGCATCATCTCGGCGGAGAGGATTTCGGAACCGGGGTTCACGTAGTCCTTGCCCGCGTACTTGGGGGCCGTGCCGTGGGTGGCTTCGAACATGGCCACGGTGTCGCTCAGGTTGGCACCGGGGGCGATGCCGATGCCGCCGACCTGGGCTGCCAGGGCGTCGGATACGTAGTCGCCATTGAGATTGAGCGTGGCAATCACCGAGTATTCAGCGGGGCGCAGCAGAATTTGTTGTAGGAAGGCGTCGGCGATGCTGTCCTTGATGACGATGTCCTTGCCCGTCTTGGGGTTCTTGAACCTGCACCAGGGCCCGCCGTCGATCAGCTCGGCACCAAATTCCTTCTGGGCCAGGGCATAGGCCCAGTCACGAAACCCCCCTTCGGTGAACTTCATGATGTTGCCCTTGTGCACGATGGTCACGCTGGGCTTGTTATTGTCGATGGCGTACTGGATGGCCTTGCGCACCAGGCGCTCGGTGCCTTCACGTGACACCGGCTTGATGCCGATGCCCGAGGTGGCGGGGAAGCGGATTTTTTTGACGCCGAATTCGTCCTGCAGGATTTTGATGAGCTTCTTGGCCTTGTCGGACTCGGCTTCGAACTCGATACCAGCGTAAATGTCTTCCGAGTTTTCGCGGAAGATGACCATGTCGGTCTTGTGGGGCTCCTTCACGGGCGAGGGCACACCGTCGAAGTACTGGATGGGGCGCAGGCAGACGTACAGATCCAGTTCCTGGCGCAGGGCCACGTTCAGCGAGCGGATGCCGCCGCCCACGGGGGTGGTCAGCGGGCCCTTGATGGAGACCACGTAATCGCGCACGGCGTGCAGCGTTTCTTCTGGAAGCCAGACATCCGGGCCGTAGACCGTGGTGGATTTTTCTCCGGCATAGACTTCCATCCAGTGAATCTTGCGCTTGCCGCCATAGGACTTTGCCACGGCCGCATCAACCACCTTGAGCATCACAGGGGTGATGTCGGCGCCCGTGCCGTCACCCTCGATGAACGGGATGATGGGCTGGTCCGGCACGTTGAGCGACATGTCGGCGTTGACGGTGATTTTCTGGCCTTCGGCAGGCACTTTGATGTGCTGGTAGCTGGTCATGGCGGGAGTCTCCGGTAGGGTGTTGGAAGTGACTGAAGCCCAGGAATTTTAGCCGCACCACCAAGCGGCGAACCGCTGCTTCGGGCGGTCTGCACCGTGCACGGCGACGCGATCCAGAGGGTTGAGAGGTGCAGGCAGCAGAGCACCCCGTCCGCATCCGCGCAAAAAACACCGCGCTGCAGGCCCAGGCCTGCAGCGCGGTGTTTCAGTGCGTCAGTGGGGTGGTCAGACCGCAGCGCTGGCAAGCACTGCGTTCAGGGTCGGGCTGGGCCGCATGACGGCATCGAGCTTACCCAGATCGGGAAGGAAATAGCCGCCGATGTCCACGGGTTTGCCTTGAATCGCGGTGAGCTCATCGACAATTTTCTGCTCGTTGTCGAGCAGTTGCTGCGCCAGCGGGGCAAACTGCTGGGCCAGCTCGGCATCGTCGGTTTGTGCTGCCAGCGCTTGCGCCCAGTACAGGGCCAGATAGAACTGGCTGCCACGGTTGTCGAGCTGACCGGTTTTGGGTGAGGGATTTTTGTTGTTGTCCAGCAGCTTGCCGGTGGCAGCGTCCAGCGTCTTGGCCAGCACCTTGGCTTTGGCGTTGCTCTTCTTGATGCCCAGGTCTTCCAGCGACACGGCCAGCGCCAAAAACTCGCCCAGTGAATCCCAGCGCAGGTGGTTTTCTTCCACCAGTTGCTGCACGTGCTTGGGAGCCGAGCCGCCCGCGCCGGTCTCGTACATGCCGCCACCGGCCATCAGCGGCACGATGGAGAGCATCTTGGCCGAGGTGCCCAGCTCCATGATGGGGAACAGGTCGGTCAGGTAGTCGCGCAGGATGTTTCCGGTAGCGCTGATGGTGTCCAGGCCGCGAACCACGCGCTCCAGCGTGTAGCGCATGGCACGCACCTGGCTCATGATCTGGATATCGAGGCCGGAGGTGTTGTGCTCGTGCAGGTACATCTTGACCTTGGTGATGAGCTGGGCCTCGTGCGGACGGTATTGGTCCAGCCAGAACACCACCGGCATACCGGAGTTGCGAGCACGCGTCACGGCCAGCTTCACCCAGTCGCGGATGGCAGCGTCTTTGACCTGGCACATGCGCCAGATGTCGCCCGCTTCCACGTCCTGGCTGAGCAGCACTTCGCCCGTGGCCAGGTCGGTGATGTTGGCCACGCCGTCTTCGGGGATTTCAAAGGTCTTGTCGTGGCTTCCGTACTCTTCGGCCTGCTGGGCCATCAGGCCCACGTTGGGCACTGTGCCCATGGTGCGCGGATCGAACGCGCCGTGCCACTTGCAGAAGTTGATCATCTCCTGGTAGATGCGGGCAAAGGTCGATTCAGGCATCACGGCCTTGACGTCCTTCAGGCGACCGTCTGCCCCCCACATCTTGCCGCCATTGCGGATCATCGCGGGCATGGAGGCATCCACGATGATGTCGTTGGGCGAGTGGAAGTTGGTGATGCCCTTGGCCGAGTCCACCATGGCCAGCTCGGGGCGGGTGGCGTGGCAGGCGTGCAGGTCGTGCAGCACTTCTTCGCGCTGTGCGGTGGGCAAAGTGGCCACTTTTTCGTACAGGTTGGCCATGCCGTTGTTCACGTTCACGCCCAGCTCGTCAAACAGCTTGCCGTGCTTGGCAAACGCGTCCTTGTAGAAAATCTTCACGCAGTGGCCGAACACGATGGGGTGCGAGACCTTCATCATCGTGGCCTTGACGTGCAGCGAGAACATGACGCCCGTCTTGTGCGCATCTTCGATTTCTTTTTCATAGAACGCGACCAGCGCCTTCTTGCTCATGAACATGCTGTCGATGATTTCGCGATCCAGCAGCGACACCTTGGGCTTGAGGATGATGGTCTTGCCGCTCTTGGTGATCAGCTCCATCTTCACGTCGCGGGCGCGGTCCAGCGTCATGGACTTTTCGCCGTGGTAGAAGTCGCCAGCGTGCATGTGCGAGACGTGCGAGCGCGAGGCCTGGCTCCACTCGGCCATGCTGTGCGGGTTCTTGCGGGCGTATTCCTTGACAGCCTTGGGTGCGCGGCGGTCGGAGTTGCCTTCGCGCAGCACGGGGTTCACGGCGCTGCCAATGCACTTGGCGTAGCGGGCACGGATAGCTTTTTCTTCGTCGGTCTTGGGGTCTTCGGGGTAATCAGGGATGGCGTAGCCCTTGCTTTGCAGCTCTTTGATGCAAGCGATAAGCTGGCCCACCGAGGCGCTGATGTTGGGCAGCTTGATGATGTTGGTGTCGGGCAGCAGCGTCAGGCGACCGAGTTCAGCCAGGTTGTTGGACACCTTCTGATCGTCTGCCAGGTATTCAGGAAACTCGCCCAGCACCCGGGCCGCAACCGAGATATCGCTCTCGGCCACGTTGATGCCTGCAGGGGCGGCAAAGGCGCGAACGATGGGCAGGAACGACGCTGTGGCCAGACGAGGCGCTTCGTCGGTCAGGGTGTAGATGATGGTGGGTTGCTGGGTACTCATCGCTTACTTCACTAGGGTGGGGTGAAAAAACCGCCGGAGGGTGGCCCCGCCGGCAGCAGTGATCGAACCCCGCCATTGTGCTTTCTTGCGTCCGCACTCATCGGTTTTTTTGCAATGAAATATCGCTATGCGAAATATGTGGGGATAATTTGACATTTTTTGATCTCTCAAGCTTCTACCCAGGCCCGCGGCGGTCTCCATCGGGTCCCATGGGCCCGCACAAACCGCTGCTTCCATCCACAACCCGCCCCCCGGGATGGGGCCAGAACCACTGCCCGCCGACCGGATTTCCGGATACCTCAGAATCCCTTGGCCTCTGCGTGCTGCAAGGGGCCGGCGGTTGACCGCCATCGCTGAAAATACCCCCATGACACTGAACACCGCCGTCCCCCGCCTGTGCCGTGCACCTGCCGCCATCACCACCACCTTGACTGTGGCTGCCGCTGTGATGCTGGCACTCTGGACCGGCAGCGCCAGCGCACAGAATGGGCCGCAACTGGGGCTGCAGCGCGTTGAGCTCAACGCCGGCATGCACCGTATCGATGCGCAGGTGGCGCAATCGCCCCAGGAACGCCAGATCGGCCTGATGCACCGCAAGGAAATGCCAGCGCACGAGGGCATGCTGTTCGTCTTTGAGCAGCCTGCCACCCAGTGCTTCTGGATGAAGAACACGTTGCTGCCGCTCACTGCGGCCTTTGTGGCAGACGATGGCACCATCGTCAATCTGGCCGACATGAAGCCCCAGACGCTCGACTCCCACTGCTCAGCCCAGCCCGTGCGTTACGTGCTCGAGATGAATCAGGGATGGTTTGCCAAACGCTCCATCAAGGCGGGCGCAAAGCTGCAGGGCGCGCTCTTTCGCCGGCCTTGAGCCCTTCAGGAGCCTGTCGGGCTTGGAAATCGCCGGCTGCAAATCCGGCAAAAACGGTCCTCGCTGTGGCCGATTTTCGCTCTCGGCGCTCCATGTCCGACATCGCTCCTAGCGCTATAGTAATAATAGCTATTGACGCTTGACAGATAAGGGCTAGAGCTCAAAAAATAATAAAAAACGGCCCGAGGGCCGTTTTTTATTTTTGCGGTGAAATCAAGCGAATTTGGCTTCGGCGAACTTCCAGTTGACAAGATTTCCCAGGAAGGTCTCGACGAACTTCTGGCGCAGGTTGCGGTAGTCGATGTAATAGGCGTGTTCCCACACGTCCACGGTCAGCAAGGCCTTGTCGGCGGTGGTCAGGGGCGTGCCCGCGGCGCCGGTGTTGACGATGTCCACGCTGCCATCGGGCTTTTTCACCAGCCAGGTCCAGCCCGAACCGAAGTTGCCGACGGCGCTTTTCACAAACGCTTCCTTGAAGGCGGCGTAGCTGCCCCACTTGGCGTTGATGGCGGCGGCCAGCGCGCCGGTGGGCTCGGCACCGCCATTGGGGGCCATGCAGTTCCAGAAGAAGGTGTGGTTCCAGATCTGGGCGGCGTTGTTGTAGATGCCGCCGCTGGACTTCTTGATGATCTCTTCGAGGGTCATCGATTCGAATTCGGTGCCCTTCTGCAGGTTGTTGAGGTTCACCACATAGGCGTTGTGGTGCTTGCCATGGTGGAATTCGAGCGTTTCCTTGCTGTAGTGCGGGGCCAGGGCATCAATGGCGTAGGGCAGCGCGGGCAGGGTGTGTTCCATGGGGTATTCCTTCTGTGGGGTTTGTGTGCGGGCGCCGCACGCAGTGCGCGTGCGACGGGTACAGCCGACCATTGTAGGAAGAACCCCCAACCTTTGCAGGCGAGGGCGTATGGCGCTGCTACCCGGCCGGCGCAGAACGCACCGTCAGGTCCAGAGCCCCATCGGCCAGCGTGGCCTGCAAGGCCGTGCCCGGCGGGGCCTGGTGCACGCTGGTGATGGTGCGGCCCTCGGCGTCGCTCAGCAGGGCGTAGCCGCGCTGCAGCACCAGCCGCGGGTCCAGCAGCTGCAGGCGCAAGGCCGCACGCTCCAGACGCTGGTGGCGGTCCACCAGGGAGCGCTGCAATTTATGAGGAAAATCAGCCTCCAGCGCTTTCTGGTTATGCGTTAGCTGCTGCAGTTTCAATAGCGTTGCATGGCGCATGCGCTCGGCCAGCTGGGCCAGGCGTTGCTGCTCACGCACGGCCAGACCCGAGGGACGGCCCAGGCGCGCTGCCAGTTGATCCAGACGCTGCCCCCGTTGGTCCAGATGGCGTTGCACACCGTCCTGCAGCCGGTCTGTCAGCAGGTCGAGTGCCCCGAGCCACACCGAACGCGGCTGAGCCACCAGCTCGGCCGCAGCCGTGGGCGTGGGGGCCCGCAGGTCGGCGCAGAAGTCGGCGATGGTGAAGTCGGTCTCGTGGCCCACGCCGCTGATGATCGGCACCGGACTCTGCACGATGGTGCGGGCCAGTTGCTCGTCATTGAACGCCCAAAGGTCTTCGATGGCGCCACCGCCGCGCACCAGCAGGATCACATCCACGGGCGGGCCGCCCTCCTCCCCCGCCATGCGGTAGAGCGTGGACAGTGCGGCGCACATCGAGGGGGCGGCGCCCGCGCCCTGTACCAGTGCGGGCACCAGCACCACGGGCAGGTGCGGTACGCGCCGGCGCAGGGCCGTCACCACGTCATGCAGCGCGGCAGCGCCCGGCGAGGTCACCAGGCCGATGCCGCGCGGCATCAGCGGCAGCGCGCGCTTGCGGACGACATCGAACAGCCCTTCGGCCTCCAGGCGGGCCTTGAGCCGCAGGAACTGCTCGAACAGCGCGCCCTGGCCTGCGCGCTGCAGGCGCTCGACGATGAGCTGCAGGTCGCCCCGCGCCTCGTACACGCCCAGGCGCCCGCGCAGCTCGACCAGCTCGCCGTCGCGCGGCACGAAGTCGAGCAGGCTGGCCGCCCGCCGGAACATGGCGCAGCGGATCTGCCCTTGTGCATCCTTGATCGAGAAGTAACAGTGCCCGCTGGATGCGCGCGAGAAGCCCGTGATCTCGCCGCGCACCGCGACCGGATTGAAGCGCGCCTGCAGGGCATCTGCCACGGCGCGGCACAGCGCGCCAACATCCCAGATCCGCGGCGCCGTTCCTGGGCTGAAGGCGTCCATCATCGGCGGGCTGCGGCTTTGCAGGCCTTGCTGCAGCGCAGTACTCCACAGAGGGTGCCTTCGCCATTGATGTAAGAATTTGTTTTCAAAACGCCCGAATAACGCCCGTGCATTCGTGTAACCTGTTGATTTATATAAATATATTGCTGAGTAAATATTCAGCAATCTGTTCTTGTGACGGATTGGCGCCGCTTTGCAGACACTTCACCCACGGTTTTCCACAAAGTTATCCACAGAAAATGTGGGTGGGCCTATCGTGGCACGCGACACAGGTCAAGGCGCCGGTAAACGGCCCGTTGGTGCTCAAAGCTGGGCCATAATGCTTTTTTGCCCATACCTGTGCGGAGAGAGAATTGCTGTCCATCATACAAGCCGCAGGCTGGCCGATCTGGCCTCTGATTGCCTGCTCGGTCCTGGCCATGGCGCTGATTTTCGAGCGCTTCATCTCCCTCAAAACCGCGCGCGTGGCCCCACCGAAGCTGCTGGACGAAGCCATCGCCGTATCGTCCCAGATGGTGCCCGGGCCTGATGTGGTGAGCCAGCTGGCCCAGAACTCCGCCCTGGGCGAGGTGCTGGCCACCGGCCTGCGTACTCTCAACAGCCATCCGCGCTGCAGCGAATCAGACCTGCGAGCCGCCATGGAAGGCGCAGGGCGCGTAGTGGCGCACCGGCTGGAGCGCTACCTGAGCGCGCTGGCCACCATCGCCTCGGCTGCGCCCCTGCTGGGCCTGCTGGGTACCGTCATCGGTATGATCGAAATCTTCGGTTCCCAGGCCGGGTCGGGGGGCGTAGGCAGCGGCAACCCGGCGCAACTGGCGCATGGCATCTCGGTAGCGCTGTACAACACGGCCTTCGGCCTGATCGTCGCCATCCCGGCGCTGATCTTCTGGCGCTACTTCCGTGGGCGGGTCGATGCCTACCTTCTGACGCTCGAACTCTCGTCGGAGCAATTTGTGCGCCATTTGCTGCGGCTGCGCTCCAAATGAACCTCCCAGCGAAGCGCCAGGGACCACTGCAATGAATTTCCGCCCCCGCCCCAGGGAAGAGCCCGAGATCAACCTGATCCCGTTCATCGATGTGTTGCTGGTGATCCTCATCTTTCTGATGCTGACCACCACTTACAGCAAATTCACCGAGCTGCAACTCACCCTGCCTGTGGCCGACGCCGAGCAGCAGCGCGACTACCCCAAGGAGGTCGTGGTGGCTGTGGCGTCTGATGGGCGCTATGCCGTGAACAAGACCGGGATTGAAGGCAAGAGCGTTGCCGTGCTCGCCACTGCACTGCGCAACGCGGCTCAGGCCGGGCCCGGCAGTATCGTCATCATCAGCGCCGACGCCACCGCGCCACACCAGGCCGTGGTCAGCGTAATGGAAGCCGCTCGCAGCGTGGGGTTGACGCAAATCACCTTTGCCACCCAGTCGTCCGCCCGCGCGGGCGCTGGCGCACCCTGATCCGCATGGCTGCCACCAAGCCGCAGCCGCCCTCCCCGTCCAACTCCGCACCGGGCTCCAGACTGCAACACGCCTGGCAACACCGTGGCCTGCTGGCTTGGCTGCTTTGGCCGGTTTCGTGCCTCATGGGGCTGCTGGTGGCGCTGCGCGGAGCCCTGTACCGCGCGGGCCTGTTGCGCAGCGAACACCCGGGGGTTCCCGTCATTGTTGTCGGCAACGTGGTGTCGGGCGGCGCCGGCAAAACCCCGGTGGTCATGGCGGTGGTACGCCACCTGCAGGCCCGGGGCTGGCATCCTGGCGTGGTCTCGCGTGGCTACGGACGCCGCACGCGCGGTGTCTGCATGGTGCAGGCCGACAGCCACGCCAGCGAGGTCGGTGACGAACCGGCACTGATCGCCCGCACCTGTGCGGTGCCGGTGGCCGTGGCCGCCCGGCGCATCGATGCAGCCCGCGCGCTGCTCGCGGCACACCCTGCCACCGACGTGATCGTCTGCGACGACGGCCTGCAGCACCTGGCGCTGGCGCGCGACGTTGAAATCTGCGTGTTCAATGACCAGGGTACGGGCAACGGCTTTCTGCTGCCCGCCGGCCCGCTGCGCGAACCGTGGCCCCGCGACGTGGACCTGATCGTGCACGCCGGCCACCCGGTGCACCACAGCGGCGCCTTGGCCTTCGCCTTGCAGCGCACACTGGCCGCTGAAGCAGTGCGTGCCGACGGCACCCGCCTCCCGCTGGAACAGCTGCGGGGGCTGACCCTGCTGGCGGTCGCAGGCATCGCACGCCCCGAGGACTTCTTCACCATGCTCCGGTCCCTCGGGCTTGCCTTGGCAGGCACGCAAAGCTTGCCAGATCACTTTGATTTTGATAGCTGGATACGCCCGTCTGACAATCGCTACACCATTATCTGCACTGAAAAAGACGCCACCAAGCTGTGGCGCCAACACCCTGATGCGCTGGCGGTACCGCTGCACGTACAGATCGACAGCGCCTTCTTCGCCGCCCTTGATGCACGGCTGGTCGCGGTGCGCGCACGCTCGCTATCATCGCCCTCCTAATTCTTTCTTTTCCTCCGCCATGGACACCAAACTGCTCGAACTGCTGGTCTGCCCCGTCACCAAGGGCCCCCTCACCTACGACCGTGAGCGCCAGGAACTGGTCTCGCGCAGCGCCCGCCTGGCCTACCCGGTGCGCGACGGCATCCCCGTGCTGCTGGAGAACGAGGCACGCACGCTGACCGACGAGGAACTCGACAAGTGAGCGCAGCCGTCGGTTTCACCGTGCTGATCCCGGCGCGCATGGCGTCGAGTCGCCTGCCCGACAAGCCCCTGGCCGATATTGCCGGCCTGCCCATGGTGGTGCGCGTGGCCCGGCGCGCCGCGCAAAGCGGCGCCCTGCGCACCGTGGTGGCCGCCGATGACGAGCGCATCCTTGCCGCCTGCGGCCAGCATGGCGTGGAGGCCATCGCCACGCGGGCTGACCACCCCAGCGGCAGCGACCGCCTGGCCGAGGCCTGCGCCCTGCTGGGCCTTCAGGGTGACGACGTGGTGGTGAACGTGCAGGGCGATGAGCCCCTGATCGACCCCGCCCTCATCGGCGCCGTGGCGGCACTGCTCGCAGCCCACCCCGACGCCAGCATGGGCACGGCAGCGCATGCCATCGATACCGTGGCCGACCTGGCCAACCCCCACATCGTCAAGGTGGTATGCGACGCGCGGGGCCTGGCGCACTACTTCAGTCGCGCCCCTATTCCTCACGCACGTGACCATGCCGGCAGTGCCTGGTGGCAAGGCGCCGCCGTGCAGGCACAGCCGGGCGCGGCAGCGCTGGCGGGTTTCGCACCGCTGCGCCACATCGGCATTTACAGCTACCGCGCGGGTTTTCTGCGCCAGTTCCCCCAGCTCTCCCAGGCGCCCACCGAGATCATCGAGGCACTGGAGCAGTTGCGCGCGCTCTGGCACGGCCACCGCATTGCGGTACATGTCACCGATGCAGCGCCAGGACCGGGAGTGGACACGCCCGACGACCTTGCACGCGTGCGCGCCCTCTTGGGGGGGGCGCTCGCGTAAGCCGGGACGAAAGATACGCGTGCTATCCTTGCCCACTAAAAAAGCGCACCGCAATCCGGGGCAATGCCCTCGCGGACCGCAGTGCCGCCAGGTTTCACACACTTCAAGGACCCTCCCATGAGACTGATTCTGTTGGGCGCCCCCGGCGCCGGCAAGGGCACGCAGGCCACCTTCATCTGCCAGAAATACGGCATTCCGCAAATCTCGACCGGCGACATGCTGCGCGCCGCCGTCAAGGCCGGCACGCCACTGGGGCTGCAGGCCAAGGCGGTCATGGAATCGGGCGGCCTGGTCAGCGACGACCTCATCATCAACCTGGTCAAAGAACGCATCGCGCAGCCCGACTGCGCCCATGGCTTCCTGTTCGACGGCTTCCCGCGCACCATCCCCCAGGCCGACGCCATGAAGGCCGCCGGCGTGAAGCTGGACTATGTGCTCGAAATCGACGTGCCGTTCGACGCCATCATCGAGCGCATGAGCGGCCGCCGCTCGCACCCCGGCAGCGGCCGCACCTACCACGTCAAGTTCAACCCGCCCAAGGTGGAAGGCAAGGACGACGTGACGGGCGAAGATCTGATCCAGCGCGACGACGACAGGGAAGAGACCGTGACGAAGCGGCTGGAGGTCTACAGCGCCCAGACGCGCCCGTTGGTCGACTACTACTCCGGCTGGGCGGCCCAAGACCCGGCCGCGGCCCCCAAGTACCGCGCCATCAGCGGCACCGGCAGCGTGGAGGAAATCACCACGCGCGCCCTGACAGCCCTGGCCGACTGAACGGCGCATGCGGGCACCGCCCGTAATCTCTCGCAACGCCCCGCACGCGGGGCGTTTGCATTGGCGCCCTCAGGCCGGAGCCTTGGCCCCCAGCAGTTCCAGCAGCAACGACACACGGGCCTTCACCGCAGTGAGCCCCAGGACCAGTGGCAGGGCGGCATCGGCCCAAGGCAAGGACAATACCTGTCCCAGCGGGCACCGCGTGGTCACACGCACGCTCAGCCCGGCCTGCTGTGCCCGCTCCAGCGCAGCCTGCAACGCATGGTGCAAGGTGCCATTGCCCGTGGCAGCCACCACGAGGCCTTGCACACCATCACGCACGAGGGCATCCACCGTCGAGCCACTTGCACCGGCGTAACTCATCACCACCTCGACCCTCGGCCAAGGGTCACCTTGAACTATATTTTTCATGGCATCTACCGCCCATCCAGCCTGCGGTTGATGCCAATTTTGTGCCAAACGAACGCGCCCTTCCTCCACCCACCCCAGCGGGCCGCTGTCTCCCGAGCCGAAGGCGTTCAGACGGTAGGGGTGCACCTTCTGCACCTGGCGCGCACCGTGCACGGCGCCGGCGCACACCACCAGCACCCCGCACGCCCCCGGGGCGTTGGCCACTGCCATGGCATCGATCAGGTTCTGCGGCCCATCGGGGGCCAGCGCCGTGGACGGACGCATGGCGCAGGTCAGCACCACCGGCTTGTGCGTATCGAGCACGCTGTGCAAAAACCAGGCTGTTTCTTCCAGGGTGTCTGTCCCGTGGGTGATCACGATGGCCCGAACCCCGGGATCCGCCGCCAGCTGCCTACACCGTGCCGCCAGGGCCGACCAGACCGGAAACGACATGTCCTTGCTGTCGATCTGGGCCAGTTGTTCCGCCTGCAGCGGCCCGCGCACTGCCTGCTGAAGGCTGGGCACAGCCCCGAGAAGTTCCTGTATGCCGACTTCACCCGCAACGTAGCCGATGTTGTCTTCTACCGACCCGGCTTTGCCCGCAATGGTGCCGCCGGTGCCCACAACAACAATTTTTCCTTCGTGCACTTGCATCCCCCAAAAAACTGGTTAAAAATACAGTTACTGGATTAAAAAACAGCTTCCAATTTCACACTGCGCACTTTCTGGAGCCCCCATGCTCAACCGTCCCAAGCTCACGGCCCGCCAGCAACAGATTCTGGATTTGATCCAGACAGCCATCACCCGCACCGGGGCCCCACCCACGCGGGCAGAAATTGCTGCCGAGCTTGGCTTCAAATCTGCCAATGCCGCCGAAGAACATCTCCAGGCCCTGGCACGCAAAGGAGTCATTGATCTCGTCAGTGGCACCTCGCGCGGAATCCGGCTGCGCGGCGACGCAGTGCGCTCCATCAATGCAGCACGGGGAACCCAATTCGCACTGCCCCTTCCCGGTTTGTCACAACGGGTGCTGCCCTTGGTGGGCCGCGTAGCTGCCGGTTCACCCATTCTCGCGCAGGAGCATGTGGAGCAGTCGTACTGCGTTGAAGACAGTCTGTTCCAGCACAAGCCCGACTACCTGCTCAAGGTGCGCGGCATGTCCATGCGCGACGCCGGCATCATGGATGGCGACCTGCTGGCCGTGAAAATTGCCCACGAAGCCCGCAATGGCCAGATCATTGTTGCCCGATTGGGCGACGACGTCACCGTCAAACGACTGCGCCGCACCGCCCACGCCATCGAACTCCTGCCGGAGAACCCCGACTATCCCGTCATCGTGGTTGATCCCGGTGAACCTTTCGCCATCGAGGGGCTGGCGGTCGGTCTGATCCGCAACACCATGCTGACGTAGTTTGCTGCGCCGTTGCAGGTGGCGGGCGTTGGGTGGATCGTCGCGGAATCACCAGCCCTGTATCGGTGTATCCATTGCAATCCTGCCTGTGTTCAACCTCTGACCTCTGGAGTTTTCACATGGGACTTGCCCTTTTGTCTGTAACCACCTTGGCACAACCCTTCTGCGCGCTGCTGCGCTGGTGGAGCGTGCGCAAGCAACCGGCACTGACGCGCGCGGATTGCACCGCGTTGACCGAAACAGGCACAGCCAGCCTGTGGTCTTGCCAGTCCCAGGTACATGCCCGAAAAGCGATTCAGGCACCGTCCATTCCGGCTCGAACCAGGCGCTCCGCAGAGGAGCATGCCAGCCCTTCCTGCAACCGTCTCGGCAAGCCCTTCCCACTGCGGGTACTGCATGCCCACGGAAGCGGCCGCATGGCAATTGCCGGACGCATGGCTGACGTCTGTGCGGAGCTTGACCGTCTTGTGGCCATTGAACGCATGCATTGACGCCGCTTCCGTGTACTCCGTTTCGCGCGAGGGGCGGCACGGGCACAATGGCGGGATGAATATTGTGATTCTTGACGACTACCAAGATGTCGTCCGTAAGTTGCATTGCGCCTCCAAGCTGGACGCCTATACCGCGAAGGTGTACACCAACACGGTCAAGGGACTGGGCCAGTTGTCGGTGCGCCTCAAAGACGCTGACATTATCGTGCTGGTGCGCGAGCGAACACACATCACGCGCCAGCTGATTGAAAAGCTTCCCCGGCTCAAACTGATCGTGCAAACCGGCAAGGTGGGGAGTCATGTGGACGTCGCCGCCTGCACCGAGCGCGGTATTGCCGTGGCCGACGGCATCGGTTCTCCGGTAGCCCCGGCGGAACTGACCTGGGCTCTCACGTTGGCCGCCATGCGCCGCCTACCGCAGTACATTGCCAGTCTCAAGCACGGTGCGTGGCAACAGTCGGGGCTCAAAGCGGCCAGCATGCCGCCCAATTTCTGTATCGGCAGCGTGCTGCGGGGAAAAACTCTGGGCATCTGGGGTTACGGGCGCATCGGCCAGATTGTGGCTGGGTATGGCAGGGCTTTCGGCATGAACGTGCGAATCTGGAGCCGGGAGGCATCTCGCGAAAAAGCAATCCATGACGGCTACCAGGTGGCTACCTCCTGCGCCGAACTGTTTGCAGAATGCGATGTGGTTTCCCTTCATCTGCGCCTGACGGACGAAACCCGGGGCATCATCACGCTGGAGACGCTGTCCAGCATGAAGCCCACATCGCTCCTGGTGAACACTTCCCGGGCTGAGCTGATTGAGGCCGATGCTCTGATCGCCGCGTTAAACCGCGGGCGTCCGGGCATGGCTGCCATCGATGTCTTCGAAAGTGAGCCGATTCTGCAAGGTCACGCCTTGCTGCGCCTGGAAAACTGCATCTGTACCCCGCACATCGGCTTTGTGGAGCAGGACAGCTACGAGCTTTACTTCAGCACCGCTTTCGACAATGCGGTGAGTTTCATCAAAGGGACGCCTACCAACATCGTCAATCCGGGGGCATTGCAGGTCAGGCGCTGACCAGCTGCCCCCAGAAGCCTTTCTGACCGGGATAACCTTCAGGGCCGCTGGTGCCCTGCCCTTCAAGCTGGCTGGCTCGCTCACCACCGAAGGAGACGGGGTTCCGAAGCGCCCGCAAATGCATACCCTGTCATCTGAAGTCCACATGAAAATCCGGAAAAAAAAGGCTTCCCGCAGGAAGCCTTCTGAATAGCACGGCCAAGGGCCGTGCCGTTCACCAGCAATCAGCGCATCACAGCGGAGTCTTCTTGCCGTCCTTGTAAACGTACAAGGTGATGGCGGGATTCTTCATCTCGCCCGTGGGCTCAAAAGCGATGTTGGCGGTCACGCCCTTGAAGTTGGACTTGGGCAGCTCGTTCACGTACACCTTCGGATCGACAGAGTTGGCACGCTTCATGGCATCCACCAGCAACATCGTGGCGTCGTAGGTGTACGGGCTGTAGACCTGGAACTGGTTGGGGTACTTGGCATCGTATTTGGCCTTCCAGGCTGTACCGCCAGGCATCTTGGCCAGCGATGCACCGCCCTCGGCGCAGATCACGTTGCTCAGGGTTTTGGCGCCCGCAGCGAGCTTGGCGATTTCAGAGGTGCAGATACCATCGCCGCCGAAGTACTTCACGTTGGCCATCCCCAGCTGCTCCATCTGGCGCAGCATCGGACCGCCCTGGGGGTCCATGCCGCCAAAGAAGATGGCATCAGGGTTCTTGGATTTGATGGCGGTCAGAATGGCCATGAAGTCGGTGGCCTTGTCCGTGGTGAACTGCTCATCCACCACCTTCATGCCCTTGTCGGCGGCAATTTTCTTGAACACGTTCGCCACACCCTGGCCATAGGCGGTACGGTCATCGATGATGGCAACGGTCTTGAGCTTCAATGTGTCTGCAGCGTAGGCGGCCAGACCAGCGCCCAGGGCGTTGTCGTTGGCAATGATGCGGAAGGTGGTCTTGTAGCCAGGCTTGGTCAGGTTGGGGTTGGTTGCCGCACCGGTAACCATGGGAATGCCGCAGTCGTTATAGACCTTGGATGCGGGAATGGTGGTGCCCGAGTTGAGGTGGCCCACCACGCCTGCGACCTTGGAGTCACACAGCTTTTGCGCTGCAGCCGTGCCCTGTTTGGGGTCGGCTGCGTCGTCTTCGGCCTGCAGTTCAAACTTGATCTTCTTGCCACCGATCGTTACGCCTTCTGCGTTGATGACCTCGATGGCCATGCGGGCGCCGTTTTCGTTGTCCTTGCCGTAGTGGGCCTGGGCGCCGGAAACCGGAGCCACGTGACCGATCTTGACCACCTGCTCTTGTGCAGAGGCCATGCCGGCAACAGCCGCGATAGCAGCAACCACGGTCAGTTTCAACTTCAATTGCATATGAATCTCCAATGTAGATAAATGCTGAGATTGTTCTTATTTCTCAACGCCAACAAACATACCTCAATTTGCGTTGCCAGACACTAGGGAACACGCTGAAAAACCAAAGAAATCACAGGGTAAAACCCTGTCAACCCGGCACAACGGGCAGGGGCTCGCTGGCAAGTTCGTCTGCCACGGCTTCCTGCACACACTCCAGCACCACCGACTCGATTTCCTCGCGCAAAAGAGGCATGACAGTCTGGACATGCTCTTGCACGATGCTGGTAATTGCATCGCGAAGGCGGCTTTCGAGCACCGCATCAAGGCGCTGCAGGACACGGTGCGCCCTCGGATCACCGGACGCTCGGGCCTCCATGTCGATCACTGTCGCGACCCTGGTGTCAATGGGCCGAGCCGAGACCTCTGGTAGCGGCGCCGGGGCCCTTGCCTCCAGCGCGTCACCTGGCCGTACAGGGGATTGGTCCGATGACTGCGGGGCGGCTGTAAACGCCGGATTCACCGGATACACCACTTCGGTGAGCGTGGGCACAAAGCGGGGCGGCATTTTGGACGGTGCGGATGTCATCAGGAACCCCTCTGCTCCAGATCGTGGCGAATCAGGTTGTAGCCACTGTGGGCATAGTGGCGCCAGCGCGCGCGTGCTTGCTGACGATCTGCAGCGTCGTCACGACCGACTATCTCGATGACTTTGGAAAATTGCTCAAACCCCTCGGGAACCAGGTCCCAGAGGTTGAGCAGTACATCGTGATGGGGCGACTGCGAAAGATCGCAAAGCAGCACGATGGGAGATGCCTCCAGCACAACCGGGTCACTGTCAGCCCGGCAGTGCGCCACGAAGTCGTGTGCTGCCATGTTCCAGAGCATGGGGTCCAGCTGATCCAGAACAGCGGCAGGTCCGGCAATCGACAGCCTTGGATCACCCATGCGCAAAAGCTTGCGGGCAAAACGGCAGGCATACGCCAGTTTGTCCGGCGCATTGAAATGAAAAGCGATCTCCGTCATTGCGGCGTCATGCGGCACGCACCAACGCTTTGCGCGCGCGGGCCCTGGGCGCCGCAGGGGTCGCCGCGCCCAGAAGGTAGTGCACCAGCAAGCCCACGGGACGACCGGTGGCCCCCTTGTTCGCGCCGCCCTTCCAGGCGGTACCCGCGATGTCCAGATGCGCCCAAGGAAACTCTCCGACGAAGCGCTGCAGAAATTTGGCCGCCGAGATGGCGCCGGCAGGCCGCCCTGCCACATTGCCCACATCAGCAAAATGGGTCTTCAGGCCTTCGGCGTAATCGTCATCCAGGGGCATGCGCCAGCACAAATCGTCTGCGGCTTCGCCGGCCCTGTGCAGGGCGTCCGCCAGAGCGTCATCGGTGGCAAACAGTCCACTGCGAACACCACCGAGCGCAATCACGCACGCGCCCGTCAACGTGGCGATGTCCACCACCGCAGCTGGCTTGAAGCGAGCGGCATAGGTCAGCGCATCGCACAGCACCAGGCGGCCTTCGGCATCGGTATTGAGCACTTCGATGGTTTGCCCGCTCATGCTGGTGACCACATCGCCCGGCTTCACGGAACGGCCATCGGGCATGTTTTCGCAGGCAGGGATCAGGCCCACCACATTGATGGAGGGCTGCAGCTCGGCCAGGGCGCGAAACACCCCCAGCACGCTGGCAGCGCCGCACATGTCGAACTTCATCTCGTCCATCTCGGGCGCCGGCTTGATCGAAATACCTCCGGTATCGAAGGTGATGCCCTTGCCCACCAGAACCACGGGCGGCTGTGTCTTGGCTGCACCGTTGTATCGCAACTCGATGAAGCGCAACTCCTCCTCTGAACCGCGCGCCACCGCCATGAAGGCACCCATGCCCAACCTGGCCACCTGGGCGGGCCCAAGCACCTTGCATTGCACGCCAGGGTGTCTGGCGAGCTCTTTGGCAGCCTCTGACAGCAGGGTGGGGGTTGCATGGTTGGCCGGGCGGTTACCCCACTCGCGTGCCGTTTCCACACCGGCCACCACGGCAACGCTGATATCAAAGGCCTGCGCCAGTGCGCTGCTGTCACTCACACCCACCACCACACGAGCCAGAGTGCGCGCTTCGGCCTTGGGCTTGGTGGTGGTGTAGACATAGCTGGCAGATGCCACGTTGTGAACCATGGCAGCCAGCGTTTCAGGAAGGGCCTTGCCCGCAAGACACAGCACGGCACGCTTGACCGACGCGCCCCTGAGCACCGGTGCGACGCTGCCAAGGGCCTGGCGGACCGAGCGTCCATCGCCCTTGCCCACGCCTGCCAGCACCACGCGGCGCGCTGCAACGCCTGGCGCCTGGTAGAGCTGAAGGCTTTTGCCCGGTTTGGTTTCAAAGTCTTTCGCTTTGCTGGCCTGCGCCACCAGCGCCGACAAGGCATCCTCGCCCGCCACAAACCCCTCAGGTACCAAAAGCACCAGCAGGTCGCATTTTTCAGCTGCAGCGCCGGCAAGATCCAGCGTCTTGAGATCAAAGTTCATAATCGCCCTTTTGTGTCTGACCAATGTTATTCGATTCATCCATCCGCAAGGAGCTGGCGCGCAGTTTCGGGGCCACGCTGGTCGTCCTGGTCACCGTGGTCATGACCATGATGCTGATACGCACGCTGGGCCAGGCGTCGCGCGGCAATGTGAATCCCTCCGACGTGATGCTGGTGATGGGGTTCACCGTCCTGGGCCAGTTGCCCACCATTCTGAGCCTGAGCCTGTTTGTGGCCATCGTGGGAACACTCTCGCGCATGTACCGCGACAGCGAGATCGTGATCTGGTTTGCCAGTGGTCGCGGACTGCTCAGCCTGCTGCCCCCCCTGCTGCGCTTTGCGTGGCCGGTGATGCTGGTGGTTGCAGTGCTCTCGCTTGGGGTCTGGCCCTGGGCCAATCGACAGATCCAGGAGCTTCGCGTCCAGTATGAGCAGCGCAGCGACATTGACCGAATTGCACCCGGCGAATTCCAGGAATCTGCCAGCGGCAATCGCGTTTTCTTCATCGACAAGGACAGCCCCGATCCCCAGGCCGCCAACAATGTCTTCATTTTGCAGACCGAACGCAACAGCGAGGCTGTGACCTCTGCGCGCAGCGCACGCCTGGATGTGCACGAAGGCGAGCGGGTGCTGATGCTGACCCAGGGCCAGCGGATGGAAACCTCCAAGGACAAGCCAGGCATCAAGATCAGCGAGTTTGCTGAATACAGCACGCACATTGGCGAAGCATCACCGTCGGGGCCCAATGAAGTATCAGCCAAAACCCGCGACACGCTGGACCTGCTTGCCGATCCCCAGCCCGTGCACCTGGCCGAAATCGGATGGCGGATCGGCCTGGCACTTGCGGCATTCAACCTCGTCGTGCTGGCGCTGGCGCTCTCCAGTGTCAACCCGCGCGCTGGCCGCAGTGGCGGCTTGATGTTTGCCCTCTTCACTTTCATTGTCTACTACAACCTGATGACGCTGGGCCAGAGTTGGGTGAGTGGCGGCCGGTTGTCGATGCCCGGCTACATCGCACTGCTGCACGGCGGCGCCCTGGCACTGGGCCTGCTGGTGCTGGCCATTCGCCACAACCAATGGACGCCCCGGCAGTGGTGGCGCCGCAGGAGCGCCGCATGAAGACCATTCGCAAGCTGGTGCATCGTGAGGTGATCTCCGCAGTGATCTTCGTCACGCTGGGTTTTCTGGCGCTACTGCTGTTTTTTGACCTGGTGGACGAACTGCGCTGGGTTGGCCGCAGCCCTACCGGAGGCTATGCCATCTCCCATGCCCTGCTGTACGTGGCGCTGGGCATACCCAGCCATCTGTATGAGCTGCTGCCGATCACGGTGCTGATCGGCACCATCTTCGTCATGGCCCGGCTCGCGCAAAGCTCCGAGTTCACCATCATGCGCACCAGTGGCCTGGGGCCGGGTCGGGCCTTGGGCGCACTGCTGACACTCGGGGCCATGTTTGTTGCACTCACTTTTGCCATGGGAGACTACGTTGCACCGTTGAGCGACCGCGCGGCACAACTGGTCAAGGCGCGCTACCTGGGGCGTCTGACGACTGGCGCCACCGGGGCCTGGCTCAAGGAACGCCAGGCCGAGCAATCTTTCGCCGTGAACGCACGCGCCATCGCGGCCGACGGCAGCATGATGGGAGTGCGCCTGTTCGAATTTGACAGCCAGGGCCGCCTGGCAGCGCAAATCCACGCCGAAACGGCGCTTTTCGGTGACGATGGCGCCTGGACCCTGAACCAGGTGCAGTCCAGCCGATTCATCCACCCCGAGAACGGTGAATCACGTGTGGAGCACGCCACCGCCGAACTGCTGCGCTGGCCCACGCAGATCAGTGCCGACATGGTTGCCGCCGCTGTCCTCAAGCCTGACCGTATGGCCACGTGGGACCTCTTCCAGTACACGCGCCACCTCAAGGCCAACGGACAGTCGTCCCAGCGCTATGAGATCGAATTCTGGCGAAAGGTGTTCTACCCGCTTTCGTGCCTGGTGATGGTGGTGCTCGCACTGCCGTTTGCTTACCTCCATTTTCGCTCGGGCTCCCTGGCCGGCTATGTGTTTGGTGGTGTCATGGCTGGCATCAGTTTTTTCCTGCTCAACAACCTGTTCGGTTTCGCTGGCAACCTGCAGAACTGGTCACCCTGGCTTACCGCTGCGGCGCCGGGCCTCATTTACTCGCTGCTCTCACTGGCCGCCTTTGGGTGGCTGGTATTGCGACGCTGACCCACCACGTCCATGCACTCTTCCTCGTCCGGCATCATCCTGTTTGCCCACGGTTCACGCGACCCGCTCTGGCGCGCGCCCATTGAAGCCGTTCAGAACGAAATCCTGCAGCAGCACCCCGGGGTGGCGGTGCGCTGCGCCTATCTGGAACTGTGCGCTCCCGACATGGCCCAGGCCATGCAGGAACTGGCGGATCTGGGTGTCGCCTCGGTCACCATCGTGCCCATGTTTCTGGGCACCGGAAAGCATGCCCGGGAAGACCTCCCCGGACTGGTGCAAGCGCTGCGCGCCTCTCACCCGCAGGTACGCATCCATGTGCAGAACGCGATTGGCGAAGATCCGCGCATGACAGCCCTGATGGCATCGATTGCCTGCTCCGGCTCCACCTGAGATAGCAAGTGTTAGACGAATTCGGCATAATTCAGCGGTTTTTTAGCCAATTTTTCGCATGAATTTGCACCAATTCCGCTTTGTTCAGGAAGCAGCGCGCCGCAACCTGAACCTGACAGAAGCGGCCAAGGCGCTGCACACCTCGCAGCCCGGCGTGTCCAAGGCCATCATCGAACTCGAAGGCGAGCTGGGCGTGGAAATCTTCGCGCGCCACGGCAAGCGGCTCAAGCGCATCACCGAGCCGGGGCAGCATGTGCTCAAGAGCATCGAGCTCATCATGCGCGAGGTCGGCAACCTCAAGCGCATCGGCGAGCAGTTCAGCGCGCAGGATGCCGGCACCCTGAGCATCGCCACCACGCACACCCAGGCACGCTACGTGCTGCCGCTGCCCGTGGCCAAGCTGCGCGAGGCCTACCCCAAGGTCAACATCAGCCTGCACCAGGCTACGCCGCACGAGGTGGCGCGCATGGTGATCGACGAGGTGGCCGAGATCGGCATGGCCACCGAATCGCTGGCCGACTACCCCGAACTCGTCACCCTGCCGTGCTACGAATGGCAGCACGTGCTGGTGCTGCCGCCCGGCCACCCGCTGGCGCAAAAAGACCGTGTGGGCCTGGACGATATCGCCCATGAGCCCCTCATCACCTACCACCCCTCATTCACCGGGCGCGGCAAGATCGACGCAGCCTTCGCCGCCCGCCGCCTGCAGCCGCGCATCGCGCTCGAAGCCATCGACTCCGACGTGATCAAGACCTACGTGCGCCTGGGCCTGGGTATCGGCATCGTGGCCGAGATGGCCATGCGCGAAGACCCGCTGGGCGACCTCGTGGTGCGCCCCGTGGGCCACCTGTTCGGCCAGAGCGTGGCACGTGTGGCCTTCAAGCGCGGAGCCTACCTGCGCAACTTCGTCTACAAGTTCGCCGAACTGCTGAGTGACCGCCTGAGCCGCGAACTCGTGGCCCGCGCCATGAGCGGCCAGGTGAACGACTACGAGTTGTGAAACACCCCCTGAGCCGCATCGCGTCGTCCCCCTCCAGGGGGACGACGCCAGTGGACGGGCGAAGCCCGTTCCACGGCGTCCGCTGGTGCGGCCTGCTCCGCGGCCATCAGATCGGCACAGCAGCGCCCATTGACCGAAAGTGATTCCCATGATTGAACGCACCCCCATCCTCACCAGCCGGCTGCCCCAGGTGGGCACCACCATCTTCAGCGTCATGTCGGCTCTGGCCGCCGAACACGGCGCCGTCAACCTTGGGCAAGGCTTCCCCGACTTCGACTGCGACCCGGCCCTGATCGACGCCGTTCACCAGGCCATGCGCGCAGGCCACAACCAGTACCCCCCCATGCCGGGCATCCCCGCCCTGCGCCAGGCGGTTGCTACGAAAATAGAAGCAATCACCGCCCGCCAGTATTGCCCTGACAGCGAAATCACCATCACGGCGGGCGCCACCCAGGCCATCCTCACGGCCATCCTGGCCATCGTGCACCCGGGCGACGAGGTCATCGTGCTCGACCCCTGCTACGACAGCTATGTGCCCAACATCGAGCTGGCCGGCGGCAAGGCCGTGCGCGTGCCCCTCACGCCCGGCAGCTTCCGCCCCGACTTCGGCAAAATCGCCGCCGCCATCACGCCGCACACCCGCGCCCTCCTCATCAACAGCCCGCACAACCCCAGCGCCACCGTCTGGAGCGCCGAGGACATGCAGGCTCTGCAGGAGCTGCTGGCGCCCACCGACGTGCTGCTCATCAGCGACGAGGTGTACGAGCACATGGTGTTCGACGGCGCCGCGCACCAGAGCGCCGCGCGCTTTCCTGGCCTGGCGGCGCGCGCCTTCATCGTGTCGAGCTTCGGCAAGACCTTCCACGTCACGGGCTGGAAGGTCGGCACCGTGGCTGCGCCCGCGCCGCTCATGGCCGAGTTCCGCAAGGTGCACCAGTTCAACGTGTTCACGGTGAACACGCCCATGCAGCACGGCATTGCCGCGTACCTGCAGGACCCCGCGCCCTGGCAGCAGCTGCCCGCGTTCTACCAGGCCAAGCGCGACCTGTTCCGCCAGGGGCTGGAGGGCTCGCGCCTGCGCCTGCTGCCCAGCACGGGCAGCTATTTCCAGTGCGTGGACATCTCGGCCGTGAGCGATCTGAGCGAGGCCGACTTCTGCCAGTGGCTCACGCGCGAGATCGGCGTGGCGGCTATCCCGCTGTCGGCCTTCTACGGCGACGGGTTCGACCAGCGCGTGGTGCGTTTCTGCTTCGCCAAGAAGGACGAGACGCTGCGCGAGGCGATTGCGCGGCTGCGCAGGCTCTGAGGGCATCGGCGGGGGCCAGCCCACTCCCGCGCGGGCCCAGCCACCTCTTCCAGGTTTCCCGTAGAAATGTGGCCTGATTTCCCTGTCGCCGCGCGGGGTTGCTTCGCAGCGGCAGCACGACAGGCCCATCACCGATAGCATGCGGGCACCCTTCAACCACGGAGTTCCCATGCTGACACGCCGCCACTTCCTCGGAGCCTCCCTCGCCATGACCGCCTACGCCGGCGGCTCTTGGGTCCCCGTCTGGGCCCAGAATGCGCCCTCTTTCGGCACGCCTGCCCTTCCCTCCCCGGGCTTTCGGCGCGCCAAGGTGGGTGATGCCGAGGTGATTGCCCTGATCGACGGCATTGCACGCCGCCCGCTCGGTGAGGAGTTCGTCAAAAACGCACCCTTGACCGAGGTACGCGCACTGCTTTCCAGCCAGGGCCTGCCGAACGACTACATCGACATTCCGTTCACGCCCTTTCTGGTGGTGGCGGGCGGACGCAAGATCCTCATCGACACGGGTCTGGGCGAGTTTGGCGGCTCCAATGCCGGCAAGTTGGTGGAGCATTTGCGCGCTGCCGGAGTGCAGCCGTCCGATATCGACACCGTACTGATCAGCCATCACCACGGCGACCACATCAATGGTCTGCGCAATAAGGCGGGCGAGTTCGCGTTCCCGCAAGCCAAGGTGCTGGTGCCTGCCCCCGAGCATGCTTTTTGGATGGACGATGCCCGCATGGCAGCTGCACCCCAGGGCATGAAGGGCGCGTTCGAGAATGTGCGCCGAACCTTCGCAGCCATGCCCTCGGGCATGCTGTCCACCTTCGAGCCCGGGGCCGAAGTGGCGCCCGGCCTTCGCTCCATTGCCGCCTACGGGCACACACCGGGCCATACGGTGTTCCAGCTCACGTCCGCCGGCCAGCATTTTCACTACGTGGCCGACCTCACCAACGTTCCCGCATTGTTCGCCCGCAACCCGGACTGGGCCGTAAGCTTCGACATGGATGCCGAGGCGGCGCGCAAGGTGCGCCGCGAAATTCTGGCGCGAATCGTCACCAGCCAGTCTCTGGTGGGCGGCTTCCACTTTCCGTTCCCGGCGCTTGGGCGCATGGTGGCGTCGGGTCAGGGCTACGCTTTCGAGCCGATGCCGGGCTGAAGACCGTTCAGTACGGCGACCCTTCCGGGCTGCAGGAAAGCAGCCCGCGGGGTCGATGGGGCCCACAGGGCTTGCAGCCGCAAAGGCCGGTCAATGTGATCGGCCTGCCCTTACGAAAGGGCAACGAATTTGCTATAACAATAATAGCTATAAGCGCTTGTTAAAAAAGGGCTAGATGCCTAAAAGACTATAAAAAACACTCCATGGAAACATGGTGCATACCCGCCTCCAGGACGGGTTCTCCGCGCACCACAAACCCCTCGCGCTGGTAAAACCCCTGGGCGCTGGCCTCAGCGTCGAGAGCCACCCGCTGGTCGCCACGTGCACGGGCCACATCCAGCAGCGCGCCGAGCACCATCCGACCCCACCCCGCGCCACGCAGCTTTCCATGGACAGCCAGGCGACCGATGCGCCCCACACCCGGTGCCTCCTGCAGCAGCCGTCCTGCAGCAACCGGCATGCCCAGGTGGTTGCAAAGCACGGCGTGGATGGCTCCCTCGTCCTGCGCGTCGGCCTCCATCGCTACCGGCAGGCCCAGCTCCTGCACAAAAACCGCCCGGCGCAGCCCCGCAGCGTCGGGCCCCAGAGCCTCCCAGCGGCCCAACTGCATGGTGGCCATGGCCTCGCCCGCCTCAAAGCCCGTCAACAGGGCACGCAGCGTTGGCGGCACCGGCTTTGAGGTTTGCGTGGCCGGGTCGGCGAACACATAGACCAGCTCGGCCGACACCAGCAGCTTCTCGCCCCGGAACAGCCCCGCCTGGAACAACACCGAGGAGTTGCCCACGCGCTCGCAGCGCATGCCCACGTCCACCCGGTCGTCAAGGTGCGCCGAGGCGTGGTATTCGAGCGATGCCTTCTTCACGTACATGTCGCCGCCCAGGGCCACCATGCTGTCCTCGTAGGGCAGCGCCAGGGCGCGCCAGTAGTCCATCATGGCGGTGTCCACGTACATCAGGTAGTGGGCGTTGAAGACGATTTTTTGCATGTCCACCTCGGCCCAGCGCACGCGCAGGCGGTGGAAGCAGCGGAAATCACGGCGTTGCATGGCGTTCACTCCATTCCAAAGGCCCGGCGCAGCGCGGCGGCCGCGTCGGCATGGGCCTGCAGCGCCTCGGGAATGGCGCGGCCCATCTTGATGAATTCGTGCGTGACGCCGCGGTAGATCTCCAGATCCACCGC
>JANJVG010000035.1 GCA_024710165.1 Burkholderiaceae bacterium | reverse complement strand
CGACGACGGGTCGGGCGCGTAATACAGCCCGTACGGCACAGCCGCCTCGGAGATGGCAAGGTTGCGCACCCCCGGCTGAACGACGGCAGTGCGTGCCAGCGGGTCGAGAGCGAGGATGCGGTTGAAGCGCGCCAGCGACAGGACCACGCCCAGCGCATGCGGCATGGCCCCGCCCGACAGGCCCGTGCCGGTGCCGCGTGCCACCACGGGCACGCCCAGGCGGTGGCAGGTGCGCAGCACGGCCTGCACCTGCGGCTCGGTTTCAGGTAGCGCCACCACCAGCGGGCGCTGGCGGTAGGCGGTGAGGCCGTCGCACTCGTAGGGGGTGGTTTCCTCGGTGTGCCACAGCAGAGCGTGCGCAGGCAGGCACTGCAGCAAGGCCTGCACCACCTCGCCCTGGCGTGTGGCGCGCTCGGCGGGTGATGGGGGGGTGGCAGATGGGTTCATGCCTGCCACTGTAGCGCCGGCAGCGCCTGCACGTGCCACGCTGGGGTCTCAGATGCTTGTGAATTGATAGCTGTACGCGCTTGCAGGAAAAGGGCTTGAGGCCATTTTCATGCAAAATCCCTGTGGGGCCTCAGCGGAACACCACGGTGCGGTGGCCCCCCAGCAGCACGCGGTGCTCGCTGTGCCATTTCACGGCGCGCGCCAGCACCTGGCTCTCGGTGTCGCGGCCACGCGCGGTGAGGTCTTCCACGGTGTCGGTGTGGTCGGCGCGGGCCACGTCCTGCTCGATGATGGGGCCTTCGTCCAGGTCGGCCGTCACGTAGTGCGCCGTGGCGCCGATGAGCTTGACGCCCCGGTCGTGCGCCTGGTAGTAGGGCTTGGCGCCCTTGAAACTGGGCAGGAAGCTGTGGTGGATGTTGATGGCGCGGCCCGCCAGCTTGGCGCACAGGTCGTTGGACAGCACCTGCATGTAGCGCGCCAGCACCACGAGTTCGGCGCCCTCCTGCTCGATGATCTCGAACTGGCGCGCCTCGGCCTGCGCTTTGGTGGCAGCCGTGACCGGGATGTGGTGAAAGGGCACGTTGTAGCTGGCGGCAAGCTGGTAGAAGTCGCGGTGGTTGCTGATGATGGCGCGGATGTCCACCGGCAGCAGGCCGCTCTTCCAGCGGAACAGCAGGTCGTTGAGGCAGTGGCCCTCGCGGCTGACCATGATGACGGTGCGCATCGGCTCGGCCGTGGCGTGCAGGCGCCAGTGCATCTGGAAGGGCTCGGCAAACGTCGCCAGGCGCTCGCGCAGCGTGGCGTGGTCGTGCTGGCTGCAGGCGAACTGCACGCGCATGAAGAACAGGCCGGTGTTGTGGTCGTTGAATTGCGCGGCTTCTTCGATGTTGCCGCCATGCTCGAGCAAAAAGCCGGAAACAGCGTGCACCAGCCCCAGGCGGTCGGGACAGGAGAGGGTCAGGATGTAGGCAGAGGCATTCATATGCTCTGCATTTTCGCAGGCCCCGCGCTGGCAGGGCGCAAACCTCAGCGCGCAGGCGGTGTCTGCCAGAGCTGGCGTAGCTGTTCGCAGGCATCGTCGGGTGGCAGTGCGGGGGTGGCGTGCCACCAATCTGCTTCTTTTTCCATAGCTGAATCCGCTTGACCGGTATGGGCGATCACCACTTTTGATATCAAGGTGGGTGGCAGGTGCACCGGTACGCCCAGGCTGCGCTGCACGTGGGCGGCACCAGCCACCAGCAGCACCACTTTGGCGGGTTGTCGTGCTGCGGTGGCCGTCCGGGCCAGGGATTCATCGCGGGCCACCTGCACGCGTGCCATGCCGGGCAGCTTCGCTTCGGGCAGCAGGCCGCAGTGCCCCTCGCGCACGGCCTGGCGCTGGCGCTCCAGGGCGGCCGGGGTCAGCAGGGTGTCGAGGCGGGTGTCGGCCTGTGCGCTGTGCAGCTGCGGGCGGGGCAGGTTGCCGCCCAGCACGGGCACGCCGGCGCGCACGGCCGCCATTACCACGGGGCCATAGTTGTGCCAGGGCCACAGGGCATCGTTCCAGCCCAGAGCGCTCTGCACCTGGGCTTCGCTGGCCTGCGCGCCCAGGCTGCGGGTGCTGTGGCCGGCATCGGCCATCTCCAGCACCAGCGCCGCCAGCTGGCCGCGCTGTGCAAGCCATTCCACTGTCAGGCGCTGCAGGGCCTGGTGCTCGGGGGCGTCGTGCCTTTCGCCCAGCAGCAGCACGTCGGTGGGCAGCAGGCGCTGCAGCGCCTGGGGCCAGGCAATTGCCGCGTCCGGGGGCGGCAGCAGAGTGCAGCCGGCTAGGCTGAACAAGGTGGCCAGCAGCAGCGCCACCCGGGGTGCAATCCATCGTTTCCACATGCCGCCATGCTACGACGAAGACGCTGCGTCCGCAGGTTGCCGGGTTGGCAGCCCCTGCAGGGGCTTGCCCGGGTGTGCAGCGGGCGGACGGTGCCGTTACACTGCGCCTTCCCCCGTTCTCCCGAACCTTGCGCAGTGGATACGCCCCCCATCACCTTGCTGCCCCCCGCCGGTGCCGACGAACTGGCCGCCGTGCGCGAACTGTTCGAGGAATATGCCGCGAGCCTGGACATCGACCTGTGCTTTCAGCAATTCGACGCAGAACTCGAAAGCCTGCCGGGCGACTATGCCCCCCCGCGCGGCGCCCTGCTGCTGGCCCGGGTGGATGGCGCTGCCGCCGGGTGCTGCGCGCTGCGCCCGATCGACAATGCCGACTACCCCAACGCCAGCGAGATGAAGCGCCTGTTCGTGCGCAAGGCCTTCCGGGGCTTTGGTCTGGGGCGGCAGCTGGCCGAGGCCATGCTCGACGTGGCGCGCCAGGCGGGCTATGCCTGCGTGCTGCTCGATACGCTCGACGAGATGGAGTCTGCGCGTGCCCTGTATGCCGATCTCGGGTTTGAGGAAATCCCGCCCTACTACCACAACCCCATTGCGGGCGCCCATTACCTCAAGGTCGACATTTCTTGAGAACGGTGCCAGCGGTTCAAGGGCGGTGGTCTGTGGCCAACACCTGTGCGGCAGGGGGCTCCACGCGCCCGGTGCCTGATCTGGAAGGAACGAGCGCGTGAAATCAGCCAGTGCAACGATTTTCGACGAGGCGTACTACCAGCGCTTTTACTTCGACAAGAAAACCAGCGTGGTCGACCCGGAGCACATCGCCCGGCTCGGCGCCTTTGTCTGCAGCTACCTGCAGTACCTGCGCGTGCCGGTGCACCGCGTGCTCGACGTCGGCTGTGGCATCGGCCTGTGGCGCGACGTGGTGGCCCGCCACTTTCCGGATGCGAGCTACCAGGGCGTGGAGTTCAGCGACTACCTGTGCGAGCGCTATGGCTGGGAGCGCGGCTCGGTGGTGGACTACCAGGCCAGCAAGCCGTTTGACCTCGTCATCTGCCAGGGCGTACTGCCCTACCTCAGCCCGCCCGACCTGAAGCAGGCCCTGCACAACCTGGGCCGTCTGAGCCGTGGCGCCCTGTATGTCGAGGCCGTGGCGCGCGAAGACTACGAGCGCGACATCATCGACGACGAACTGACCGACCCGCGCATGTTCCGCCACCGCGCCGCCCTGTACCGCCGGGGCCTGGCGGAGCATTTCACCGAGCTGGGCGGCGGCGTCTGGCTGAGCCGGCAGGCCGATCTGCCGCTGTTCGCACTCGAATGCGTGGGCGGGCCGTGACGCCTGCCCCCCCGCCGCACGCCGTCGCCCGGCTGCGTGCCGAACGCCTGGCGCGCAGCGCCAAGCCCTTCCTGGCCCGGGGCGGCCCCAGCGGCGAGCGCTGCGCCGGCTGCCGCCTGCGGCCCAGCCACTGCCTGTGCGCCTTGCGCCCGCAAGTCCCCACACGTGCGGGCTTCTGCCTGCTGATGGCCGACACCGAGCCGCTCAAACCCAGCAACACCGGCTGGCTGGTGGCCGATGGGGTGGCCGACACCTTTGCCTTTGGCTGGGCACGTACCGAGGTGCACCCCGGGTTGCTGGCCCTGCTGGCCGATCCGCAGTGGCAGCCGTATCTGGTGTTTCCGGGCGATTTCGTCGAGCCACAGCGGGTGGTGACGCAGGTGCCGCCCGCCTCGCCTGCGGCCGAGCAACCTGCGCCGCGTCCGCTGTTCGTGCTGCTCGACGCCACCTGGCCCGAGGCGCGCCGCATGTTCCGCAAAAGCCCGTACCTCGATCACCTGCCCGTGCTCAGCCTGCAACCCGAAGCGCTGTCGCGCTACCGGCTGCGCCAGTCGGTCAACCTGGCGCATCTATGCACCCTGGAGGTGGCCGCGCTGTGCATGGCGCTGGCCGGCGAGGCGCGGGCCGCGCAGGTGATGGCGGCCTACCTTGACGTCTTCACCCACTACTACCTGCAGGCCAAGCACCAGCGGCCGGTGGACCCTGCCGATGCGCTGCACCAGCGTCTGCGCGATTTGTGTGGCGTACAGTAGCGCCCCTGCACCCCGTACACCACCAAGGTACCCCTCCCATGAGCAAAGAACTGGCCCGACAGCGCGAACTGAACCCGATGGCACTGTGCGAGCCCTGCAAGGGCATCCAGCGCAACTGGCGCAAGGCGCCCGGCCATGCCGAACTGGTGCAACGCGGCAACCGCAAGGAAGAGCGCGAAACCGGCACCGTCACCATCACCCGCTACCAGTGCGACCGCTGCGGCACGGCCTGGGAATATGAGAACGACAAGAACAACCAGCAGGCGGGCTGGTCGGTGGTGGGGCGCTGAGCCGTTTTCGCTGGCTTTTGCTATCTTTTCAATAGCTACTAGCGCTTTATAAAAAAGCGCTAGAGGCCAATTTCATTCAAACCACAGCGCTGAGCCTGCTTCTTCACCCCAGCACATGCGCCTGCACGCCCCGGCGCGGCGCGGGTCCCACGGGCGGCGCGTAGCCCAGCCGCGCCCACATCTGCACCGTGCCACGGCCACCGCCTGCGCCCAGCAGCGCGTGGATGGCCGCGTAATGGGGCGCCTGCTCGGGGTATTCCTGCAAGGCCTGCTGCAACGGGTGCATGGCCAGGCCGTGCGCCGTGGCGGCGAGCTGCGCACGCGCGTAGGCGCGGCCGGCCTGCACCTGCGTGGCGCGGTCGTTGGCCTCGGTCACCATCGCGAAGAAGGCGGGCGTGGCCTCGATCTTGGCGTTGAAGTCCTGCACCTGCTGGGTCACCGCCATGTCGTCGGGGCCGGGGGCGCGGCTGCGGTCGAACAGGCCCAGCGCCGCTAGCACGCGCGGCAGCGGCTCGTTCACGCTCAGGCCGTCGCGGTGCTGGGCGATCTCGCGCGGGCCCACGCGCAGCACCTTCAACGATTCGAGCATGGTGCGCGGCGTGACCAGCTCCACGCGCCAGGCATCGCGGGCGATGGCGCGGTGCTCGGGCAGGCGTGCGTTGCCGGGCAGGGCAAAGTCCGCGCGCAGGCCGGGCGCCGCAGAGGCCGCCGCGATGGCCTGCACTGCCTGCGCCTCGGGCGCGCGCGGTTCGTAGGCCGAGCGGTTGGTGTGGCGCCGGAAGACCTGCGCGAACAGCGGGTCGGGCCGCGCGCTGGCGTCGGGCACCAGCCGCACGCGGGCCGTGGCGTGGTGGGTGTGTGGCGGCGCGGGCGGCGTGGCCGGGTCGAACACGCCGTGCGGAAACAGCTCCATCTCGGCGCGCAGGCCTTGCTGCAGCGCGGCCAGGTGCAGCAATTCGAGGAAGGTGCCCTGGCTCATGAGGATCTGGCGCGAGTGCGGGTCGGTCTCGGGCAACAGGCGCGTGTGGTCGCAATAGAGCCAGATCTCACCCGGCGTTTTCAAGTCCACCAGCCACGATTGCAGGTTGTGCGAATGCGGCGCCAGGATGGCGTGCGCCAGGATCCAGCGGCGCACATCACCCCCGGGCGGCACGGGCGCGGGCGGCTGCCACGCGGCCAGCGCCTCGGCGGGCAGGGCGGACGAACAGCCCGGCAGCGCGGGCGTAGCGGCGAGCACGGCGGCGCCGCCGAGGATGCGCAGAAAGGGACGGCGTTGCATGGTCAGGCTCCTGTGGCGATAGGGGTGGTGGCGGGCTGCGCGGCGCCGTCCAGCAAGGCCAGGCTGGCACGCAACGCCTCGCGCAGCGGGGTGTGGGGCACGGGGCCGGCATACTGCGCCAGCGCCGTGCCGTCGAGCGCATGCGGCACCTGCCAGAGGTAGCGCATGGCCTGCAGCGAGCGCAGCATGGGCACCACCGGGCTGGCCAGGCGCATCCAGCCCCAGGGCAGGGATTGCACGCGCAAGGCACCGCCGCGCATGCAGGTCTGCGCCCGGCACCAGCCATTGCACGCCGGGCAACGCCGGAGCCTGCGCCACCGCGCCATGCCGCCAGGGCGCGCGCACCCGCCAGCCTGCCGCCGCGAAGGCCAGCGCCACCGCCCGCCCCAGGCGCCCGTTGGCGCCCAGCACCCATACCGTCTTGGCCATGTCCATCTCCATGTGCTCTGTGATGAGGTCGATTGTGGGAATGCGCGGGCAGTTACACAATTGCATGAATATCCATAGCAGGATTTCATTCATGAATACCCCGTTCGACTGGAACCTGGTGCGCTCCTTCCTGGCCGTGCTGGAGCACGGCAGCCTGCTGGGCGCGGCGCGGGCGCTGCAGTCCAGCCAGCCCACCATGGGCCGCCATGTCGCCGAGCTGGAGGCGCAACTGGGCGCGGTGCTGTTCGAGCGCACCGGCCGGGGCCTGCAGCCCACGGCCACGGCGCTGCGGCTGGCCGATTCGGCGCGCGCCATGGAGGCCGGCGCGCATGCGCTGGCGCGCGGCGTCTCCGGCGCGCAGGCGGGTGCCAGCGGCACGGTGCGCATCAGCGCCAGCCAACCCGTGGCCTGCCTGCTGCTGCCCCCGCTGCTGCTGCGCATGCGCCAGCAGCTCCCCGACATCCAGGTGGAGCTGGTGGCCAGCAACGAGGTCAGCAACCTGCTGCGCCGCGAGGCCGACATCGCCCTGCGCATGGTGCAGCCCGACCAGTCCAGCCTGGTGGCGCGGCGCATCGGCAGCGTGGCGCTGGGCGCTTTTGCGCACCGCGACTACCTGCGCCGCCGGGGCACGCCGCGCCAGCCCACCGACCTGCTGGCGCACGAGCTGGTGGGCAACGACCGCTACGAGGACATCCTGCGCGGCTTTGCCGCCCTGGGGCACCCGGTGGGGCGCGAGCAATTTGCGTTTCGCACCGACGACCTCATGGCCTACTGGCAGGCCGTGCGCGCAGGCCTGGGCATCGGCTTCGTGGGCCACTACATGGCACGCACCGACCCCGAGGTGCTGCAGGTGCTGCCCTCCATCCAGCCGCCGCCGCTGCCCATGTGGCTCACGGTGCACCGCGAGATTCGCACCAGTGCGCGCATCCGGGCGGTGTATGACTTTCTGGCGGAGGCGGTGCCGCAAGCGCTGTAGGGGTACAGCCTGACAGCCCACGCAACCACAGCCACACCGCAGCGCCCAATGGATTGCTACTAAAAACATAGCTATTGGCGCAATACCTGCAAGGGCTATAGGCCATTGATGGCTTATTCACTAGAACGGGCTTTGTTGCACAAAGCCAGTCCGCTGAGCTGGTAGCCTCGAGACATGAGTGAACCGAAGGGGTCCAAGGCCCGCTACAAGACCACCAACTGGGCAGAGTACAACGCCGCGCTCAAAGCCCGAGGGTCGCTGACAATCTGGCTGGACAAAGGCATGCAGTGGTACGCCCCAGCCAGCGACAAACGCGGGCGCCAGCATATCTTCTCCGACGCGGCCATCCAGTTCTGTCTGGGCATCAAGTGCCTGTTCGGTCTTGCCCTGCGTCAAAGCCTGGGCTTGGTTGAAAGCCTGCTGCGTCTGGCGGGCCTGGACTGGCGGGTGCCCGACTACAGCACCGTGTGCCGACGCCAGAAGACCTTGCGGGTACAACTGCCCTACCGAGCCAGTACCACCGCACTGGAACTGCTGGTGGACAGCACCGGCATTCAGTTCCTTGGCGAAGGCGAATGGAAACGCAAGAAGCACGGTGCCGAGTACCGG
>JANJVG010000006.1 GCA_024710165.1 Burkholderiaceae bacterium | reverse complement strand
GCTCGAATACCCGGTGCCGAAGTCGTCCAGCGCGAAGCCCACGCCTTCGCGTTTGAGCTGCACCATGCGCGCGATGGTGTCTTCGATGTCGCCCAGCAGCAGGCTTTCGGTCAGTTCGAGTTTCAGGCGCCGGGGGTTGGCGCCCGTTTCCTTCAATGTTTGCAGCACTTCGGCCATGAAGCCGCTGTGGCGGAATTGCCGTGCGCTGACGTTCACCGCCATGCTCAGGTGTGCGGTTTCTTTCTTGCCGGCCCAGCGCACGAGTTGTTCGCAGGCGGTGCGCAGGATGTGGCGCCCCAGGGGCAGGATGAGGCCGGTCTGTTCGGCCAGGGGGATGAATTGCGCCGGGCTGATGGGGCCGCGTTCGGGGTGGCTCCAGCGTGCCAGGGCTTCGGCACCTTTGACGTGGCCCTGGTAGTCGACCACGGGCTGGTAGTGCGCGAAGAGGTCGCCGCGTGCCAGGGCCTGGCGCAGGTCGGCCTCCAGGCTGGAGCGGGCGTGCAGGGCTTGCTGCATGCCGGGGTCGAAGAAGCGGTGGGTGTTGCGGCCGGCCGCTTTGGCTTCGTACATGGCCAGGTCGGCGTGTTTGAGCAGTTCGTCCACGCTCTGGCGTTCCTGGCCGAACAGGGTCAGGCCGATGCTGGGGGTGCTGTAGTGTTGCTGGCCGGCCAGCTCGAAGGGCTGGTTCAGGCTGATGAGCAGTTTGAGGGCGACGGCGTCGGCCTGGGCGCGGGCCTGGGGCAGCTGGGTGTCCAGGCCGTCGAGCAGGACGACGAATTCGTCGCCGCCAAAGCGGGCGACGGTGTCGCATTCGCGCACGCTGGCTGTCAGGCGTGCGGCCACCTGGGTCAGGAGCTGGTCGCCCATGTCGTGGCCCAGGGTGTCGTTGAGGTCTTTGAAGTTGTCCAGGTCGATGAACAGCAGGGCGCCGTGCTGCTGGGTGCGCTGGCTGCTGAGCACCAGGCGTTGCAGGCGGTCGAGCAGCAGGTGCCGGTTGGGCAGCTGGGTGAGGGCGTCGTAGAAGGCCAGGCGTTCGATTTCTTGCGCGGCGCGCTTGCGGTCGGTCACGTCGAGTGTGTACCCGTGCATCAGCACCGAGCCGTCAGGTTCGGCCTGCAGGGCCGCGCTGGTCATGTGCCAACGCAAGCCACCATCGCAAGCGCGCACGCGGTATTCACAATGCCAGGGCTCCAGGGTGCGCATGGCGCGGCGCACCGTACGCCGCACCAGAGGCAGATCCTCAGGCACCACATTGCGCTCGAGCTCGCCGATGTCCTGACGCACCATGCCGTCAGACACACCCATGAGTTGATTCACTGCCTCGCTCACATAGGGCAGGCTGGAGCTGCCATCGGGCTGGATGCGACACTGATAAATGAACCCGGGAATGTTGCTGGCAATGCGCTGAATGAACTCCAGTTGCTCGCGCAACTGCTCGGCCACGCGGTGCTCCTCGGTCACGTCCTGCACCACCCCCATCTCCACCATTACGCCGTCTTGCTGCGACGGTCGGCGCACGCGCGAGCGCATCCAGCGCACCTGCCCGTCGGGGCGACGCCAGCGGTATTCCACATCAGTGCCCCGACCATCCCCGTGGGCGGCATCAAAGATGGCCCGGTCTTCAGGCAGTACGCCGCTCAGGGCCCGCTCGGTGCTGATCCACTCCTGTCGCTCGAACCCGGCGATGTCGCACAAACCGGGCGACCACAGCAGCACCGACTCACCCTCATCACGGATGCGACGCCAATACCCCGTGCGTGCCATGCTCTCCATGGTGACGAACACCTCGGTCTGCTCCCGCAGTTCGCGCCGGGTGTCGGTCAGCACACGTTCCGAGCAGGCCAGTGTGCTGCGCAGGCTCTCGACCTCGGCGACATCCTGGACCGTCACCAGAATGCTGCCGATACCGGTGCAATGCGCATGAATTTTCCAGGCCAATACCAGACGCCCCTGATCCCGCAGGACATGGCGGCATTCCAGGGGCTCGCCGGTCCGCGCCACCGCCCCCAACTGCTCCAGCAGGTGCGTGCCTGCCATGAGCACAAACACCCTCGAGGCAGCAGCCCCGGGCGAGCGCACCGTCCGCAGGCCCTCGAGACGATGCGCCGCAGCGTTGGCCGACATCAACCTCAGTTCACTGCCCTGCAGATGAAAGCCCAGCAAGGCCACAGGAACCGCATCCAGCATGGCCTGCAAACCCGACTGCACAGCCAGCAGGGCAGCATTCTCGACGAGCATTTCTGGAGGGGTTTGACGCACTGACGGGGTGACGGTCACGCTGAAACCTTTTGCTTGAGGGGAAAAACGCAGGCAATGCCGACATAAAGCAATGTGCCGGCAGCCCCAGAAAGTCATCGTATGACAAAACGTAACGGAACAGCAGGCCGCAACCCGGCTCTAGGGGTAAACACGAGGTGCTGCAGCGCACCAGAGCAGACGCCTGCACCGCGTGGGCCTGCCCCTAAAATCAAACGCAGCTGCAGCCACCTGCAACCACGCCCCGAGGCTTGATGCCTGTTTTGCACAAGCGCATCGCCCCGGCGCCTGCAGAATGACGTCTGCCGCTTCAAGACCATGCACGACACCGACCACCCCCACCAGCGCCCCCTGCTCACACCGGAAGAACGCGAGGCCATCAACCGCGGGCGCTGGTTTGCAGCACTCACGCCGTCGCTGCGGCATGACATCCTTCGCCTGGGCAGCGTCACACGCCATGCGCATGGCGAAATGATTGTGGAACAGGGTGAACTGGCCCAGTTCTGGTTCACCTGCGCCAGCGGTGCCATCCGCTTTCGGCGCACCACACCGGCAGGGCGGCAAGTGACGCTCGCTTACGTGGAACCCGGCATCTGGGTCGGAGAGGCCGAGGTACTGCACCGGGGGCCAAACACCTACGACGCCCATGCCCACGGCCGCACCACGCTGCTGAGCGTGGCGGAGTCGGTGTTCCGCCGGCTCCTGCTCGAACACGCCGAGTTTGGCGAAGCCCTGCTCTCCTTGCAGGCGCGGCGCATGCGCTACCTTTACTGGATGATGGAAGACATGGCAACGCTGCCACTGCGTGCCAGGCTGGCCAAGCAACTACTGCACCTGTTGCGCCGCTTCGGCCCGCGCACTCCGCTGCCAGGCGGCGAGCAGCCCATCGGCATTGCCCTGGTTCAGGACGAGTTGGCCCAACTGCTGGGCTGCTCACGCCAGCGCGTCAATGTCGAACTCAAGACCATGGAACGCGAAGGCATCCTGCGTGCAAGCCAGCGCGGCATCGTGGTGCTCGACCTTGCACAGCTCGAGACCATTGCACAGCAGGAAAGTGCAGACGAGCGCACTGTGCAGGAACGTGTCCGCGATTGATTGCGCCCCGATCCGAATTTTCAGGCAGTCTGCGGCGCTGCGTGGCATCAGCCGATGGACGGACCCGTTCTAAGAAAGCGGGCCATCCTTCTGCTCCGCAGACGAACGCCGGGAAGGGGCCACCGGCATGAACCAGATCAGGGTGGTGGTATTCCTCGCATCATCAAGCTCGAAGCTCAGACGGCCCAACTGCACCTCGGTCAGAAGTCTGGCTGAATAGGTGCCCAGACCCGTACCGCCCTTCTTGCCCGAAGTCACGTATTTGTCGAAAAAGCGGTGGCGGATGGCCTGCGGAATCGTTCCGCTGTTGGTGATCCGCAAAGTCCACTCCTCGCCAACGACGTCCCAGGACATCAGCACATCAGCGTCGGGTGGTGAGGCTTCCCAGGCGTTCTTCAGCAGGTTTTGCAGGATCAGGCGGCAAAGAGCGGGCTCACCGAGCAGTTCCGGATGAAAGGATTGTTGCGGCGTGTCGGGTGCCTGCACACGGTTGCGAATGCGCAAAGGTTGCCACAGCGAACGATGGGTCTTCACCACTTCTTCGATCAGCGGAAGAATGGGCACCGCTTCAGGGTGAAGCAGGTAGTTGCCAGACTCGATCTTGAACAGATCCGACGCGAGGCTGGCCGCCTCCAGTGCAGAGTCCAAGGCCTGCATGACCACGCCGAGATCGTCCGCGTGTTCACACCCCTCGTCGATGATCTCCTGAACCAGGCCCATGGCAGCTGCAATCGGACCTTTGGTGTCGTGGCGGGCAATGCGCTCGACGTGCTCCCGCAAGCGGCTCAGTTCCATCATGTCATCGAAGCTGGCTTGCAATTGCCTGCGCATGGATACAAAGTGCATGAAGTTGCGCACCCGCAATTTCAGTGTGGCCGGGTCGATTGGTTTGGTGATGTAGTCCACTGCACCCAACTCCAGCCCCAAAGACCGGTCGGTCTCTTCGCTCTTGGCCGTGATGAAAATCACCGGGATATTTTCTGAAGTGGGGTGCTCACGCATGCGCTGCAACACCTCAAAGCCACTGATGCCCGGCATCATCACATCCAGCAGCACCAGATCGGGCGGACTATCCCCCTGACAATGCTCCAGCGCCTTGACTCCATTTTTGGCCAGGCGGATCACGTACTCGCCCCGGAACAGGTTGGACAGCAGCATGAGGTTGTCGGGAACGTCATCCACAATCAGCAGCCGCGGCAGATCGCGCACGTCCGGCAAAGACGATGCGACGGTCGTGCCGACCGTCTGTCCTGCTGCCCCCTCTGGCGCAGCGTCGGCCAGGGGCTGGGATGCTGGCGAGATCGGCTGCGCCGGATCGAGTGTGGACTCGGCGCTGTGCACCAGCGCTGCGGCACGCATGCTGTTTTTGTATCCCGGGCTCAGGACCTTCTCGATCTGACTGAGCAGTCGCTTGGGTGAATACGGCTTGACGATCAGCTCGGTCACGCCGGCAGAAATCGCCTCCTGAATCTGTCGGCGTTCTGCTTCAGCGGTAATCAGCACGAACGGGATTTCGGAGAGGGGTCCATCGCGGCGCAGGCTGCGAAACAGTTCAAGACCGGACATCACAGGCATGTTCCAGTCCGATAAAACCACATCCACCTTTTGATGGCGAATCACCCGAAGTGCTTCGGCACCATTGTTGGCAGTCAAAATATTTTGCAGTCCCATCGACCGCAACTGATTGACCGTGACTTTGCGCATGGGGTCAAAGTCGTCAACCACCAGAAAAACAGCGTTGTAGTCCATTTTTTTGAAAACTAGGGTGCGTAGTTTCGTCGAGGTCCAAGGGCCTTCAGAAGCGGCTCAGGTCATGTTGGCACAGAGCGCACCATGGCAGGAAAGGGCAAGAACGGGCAGGCATTTTTTGGCGCAATGAGCAGGCACGACCGCAACCGCAAGCAAAACAAAAGCTGCAAAAGCAGCCTTGACGCCCGTGCAGTGCCAGGGCTGCGCAGCCAAATCCGGCGCAAGACAAGCCAAACAGGTCCCGAACGCGCAGAGCCTACACGCTTTGGGTGCTCTGCTGCATCGCAAATCAGCGCAGGCGCTGACCCAACCCCGGCTTCACGCCCAATTCTCGTCGAAATCAGCAAAACGCCCGAAGATCGTGCGACAACGGTCTTGCAGCGCACAAGGAGCGCACAAGGCGCAGAGTCGCCCCCCTGACGACAGCCCTCCCGGAAGCACCGATCCCCTCGGAAAGGGCTGGCAAAATACGCCACGAATGCCCAGATTTGTCCCAATCCGATCCTGGGATGAAGAACTTGACTGTCCATTCTTTGGTGCCACGCGGCGCACTTTTCGCAATGGGATGCAAAGCGCGGTGCCCGACAAGAGCACTGCCTTTCGGGGTGGGGCGAAATGGGGAAATTTCGCGCCATTGCCGCTGGCTTGGGCAGCCTGCCCCTGCAGCGCGCCAAGACCTCGAACGCATCCCGATTGCGCCTCAACACGGCACCACAGAATGGACGGACAGGCTCCAAGCCCAAGCCTTTGATTCATATGGATAAATTTGACTATTCAAACCACACCCCCATGATGGCGCAGTACCTCGCCCTCAAGGCCGGGTACCCCGACACGCTGCTGCTCTACCGCATGGGCGACTTCTACGAGGTGTTCTGGCAAGACGCCGAAAAAGCCGCGCGCCTGCTCGACATCACGCTCACGCAGCGCGGGCAGTCGGCCGGCCAGCCCGTGGTGATGGCGGGCGTTCCCTTCCATGCGCTGGAGAACTACCTCGCCCGGCTCATCAAGATGGGCGAATCGGTGGCCATTGCCGAGCAGGTGGGCGACGTGGCCACGGCCAAGGGGCCGGTGGAGCGCAAGGTGGTGCGCGTGGTCACCCCCGGCACGCTCACCGACAGCGAGCTGCTCTCCGACAAGGCCGAGGCCCTGCTGTTGGCGGTGCACCAGGGCCCGCGCGCACGCTGCGGCCTGGCCTGGCTCAGCGTGACGCAGGGCCGCGTGTT
>JANJVG010000213.1 GCA_024710165.1 Burkholderiaceae bacterium | reverse complement strand
AAGCGAGGCCAGGATGTCGGCGGCATCCTCGTTCAGACCCAGGCGGAACACGGCTTCGGCCTTGTCCTGGCGGATCAGCGTCTGGGCCAGCATCAGGTAGGTGAGGTTGGCTTCGCGGATTTCGGCGAGGAGTTGTTCGTTCGTCATGGCGTGGTCCTTTTCAGTGTCTGATCTGCGGTGCCTGCTGCATGCGGGCGTTGCGTGATCTGTTGAAATGGATTGTGAATCCGGGCCAATCAAAACTGAAGTCGGCGTCTGTCGGTGCGTGGTGTCTGGTTGTCGGAGGGGGTGTGTAGGAATTTGCCTGACAAGGCCGCCTGCTGCGTCAGGGCGTGCCCCTGGGGCCGGGGGGCTGCGCGCAGGCTGGGGTCAGGCGGGCAGGGCGTCCGGGCCCGGATGCGGGCCCCGTGCCTTGTCGAGCAGAAATTCGATGCAGGTGCGCACCGCATGCGTCTGGTAGCGGTTGGGCATGTACAGCAGGTACATGCGCGTGCCGAAGATGCTCAGGCGGTATTCCTGCAGCGTGCTCAGCACCTCGCCCGAGGCAATGGCGTCCATCACCACGTAGTCGGGCACCAGGCCCAGGCCCAGGCCGGCGAGGATGCCCTGGCGCAGAAACGGGAAGTGCTCGGAGATCAATGTGGGCTCCAGCATCACTTCCTGGCGCTCTTCGCCCCGGTAGGCGCGCAGGCGCAGCTGCTTGCCCACCACGCCCGAGGTGATCACCGGCGTGCTGCGCAGCTGCTCCAGCGTGTCGGGCAGCCCGTGCTGCTCTGCAAAACTGCGCGAGGCGCAGGCCAGGTAGCGCACCGGGCCCAGTTCGCGGGCCACCAGCGCGGGCGGCGGTTCGGGCATCACGCGGATGGCGATGTCCACCTCGTCGCGCAGGTTGTCGGCGCGGTTCTCGAACAGCACGTCGAGCACGATGCCGGGGTAGAGCCGCTTGAACTCGATCAGCCAGTCGGACATCACCATCTGCCCATAGCCGCTGGGCACGCTCAGCCCCACGCGGCCCTGCAGGCCCTGGCCCAGGGTGGTGATGGTCTCGCGCGCGGCCAGCACTTCGTTCTGGATATTGCGGCCATGCTCGTACAGGCGCAGGCCCACCTCGGTGGGCTCCACGCGGCGCGTGGTGCGGCGCACCAGTTGCACGCCCACCGATTTTTCAAGCTGGTTGAGGTGGTAGCTCACGTTGGCGCGCGTCATGCGCAGCTTGCGGGCGGCCTGGCTCAGGTTGCCGGCGTCGATGATGTCCACCAGCAGCGTCAGGGAGGTGAGATCCATGTTGACTGTCTAAAATTGTTTGACAGTCTGTCAATGGTTCATGTGATTGTCAAGATTGATTGTCGGTACAACAATCAACCATTTTCAATCGACCGGAGAATCCTGCATGAGCATTGAAGCCAAGGCTTCCGTGGTACGGACTGCACGCCAGGGGCGTGTGCTGGTGGTGAGCATCGATAACCCCCCCGTCAACGCCTTGGGCGTGGATGTGCGCCGGGGGCTGCTGGCGGCGGTGGAGCAGGCCGATGCCGACGCCCAGGTGCAGGCGGTTGTCCTGGTGGGTGTGGGCAAGGCCTTCATCGCCGGTGCCGACATCCGCGAGTTTGGCAAGCCCGCGTTGCCGCCGTCGTTGCCCGAGGTGTGCAACCGCATCGAGGCCTGCAGCAAGCTGGTCGTGGCGACCATCCAGGGCCCGGCACTGGGTGGCGGGCTGGAGGTGGCCATGGCCGCCCACTACCGCGTAGCCTTGCCCGCGGCCAAGCTGGGCCTGCCCGAGGTCAACCTGGGTTTGCTGCCCGGGGCCGGTGGCACGCAGCGTGCGCCACGCCTGATGGGGGCCCTGGCCGCTGCCGAGCTGATGCTCAGCGGCAAGCACCTGCCGGCCCGGGCGGCGCTAGATGCCGGCCTGGTGGACCGCCTGGCGGACGGTACCGGCCCGCTGCCCGCCGGATTGCAGTATGCCGAGGAACTGCTGACTGCCCAGGCCCCTGTGCGCCGCACCCGCGACCTCGCCATCCGCGACCCGCAGGCTGCTCAGGCCGCGTTGCAGACCCTGAAGGCAGACACCGCCCGCAAGACGCGCGGCCTGTTCTCGCCGCTGAAGATCATCGAATGCGTGCAGGCAGCCATTGATCTGCCCTTTGACGAGGGCCTGGCCCGCGAGCGCGCGCTGTTTGTCGAGTGCCTGGACAGCCCGCAGCGGGCCGGCCTGATCCACGCGTTTTTTGCCGAGCGCGAAGTGGTCAAGATCCCCGAGGCCCGGGCTGCGCAGCCCCGTGCCGTGGCATCGATTGCCGTGATCGGCGGCGGCACCATGGGCGCGGGCATCACGGTATCGGCGCTGGACGCCGGTCTGGTGGTGACCATGGTCGAGCGTGACCAGGAATCCATCGCCCGTGGCCAGGCCAATGTGGAAAAAGTCTACGACGGTCTCATCGCCAAGGGACGCATGACCGCCGAGGCCAAGGCCGCGATTCTTGCGCGTTACACCCCCAGCACTTCGTACGATGCCATTGCCCACGTGGACCTGGTGATCGAAGCCGTGTTTGAAGACCTGGAGGTCAAGAAGGCCGTGTTCCAGGAGCTCGACCGCGTTTGCAAGCCGGGCGCCGTGCTGGCCACCAACACTTCTTACCTCGACATCGACGCCATCGCCGCTGCCACCGCGCGAGCGCAGGACGTGATCGGCCTGCATTTCTTCAGCCCGGCCAACATCATGAAGCTGCTGGAGATCGTGGTGCCCGCCAAGGTGAGCGCCGACGTGGTGGCCACGGCCTTTGCGCTGGCCCAGCGCATGAAGAAGGTGCCTGTGCGTGCCGGCGTGTGCGACGGCTTCATCGGCAACCGCATCCTGGCCGTGTACAAGCAGGCCGCCGACTACATCATGGAAGACGGCGCCAGCCCCTACGAGATCGACGAGGCCGTGCGCGGTTTCGGCTACCCCATGGGGCCGTTCCAGGTGACCGACCTGGCCGGTGGCGACATCGGCTGGGCCACGCGCAA
>JANJVG010000210.1 GCA_024710165.1 Burkholderiaceae bacterium | reverse complement strand
AAGCGAGGCCAGGATGTCGGCGGCATCCTCGTTCAGACCCAGGCGGAACACGGCTTCGGCCTTGTCCTGGCGGATCAGCGTCTGGGCCAGCATCAGGTAGGTGAGGTTGGCTTCGCGGATTTCGGCGAGGAGTTGTTCGTTGGTCATGGCGGCATCCTTTTCAGAGTCAGATCCAGCGGCTTACGTGATGTCTGCGTTGCGTGATCTGTTGAAATGGATTGTGAATGCGGGCCAATCAAAACTTAAGTCGGGCACTGGCTGCGCGTTGTGTCTGGTTATCGGGTGTGGCGTGTAGGAATTTGCCTTACAGGCGTGCTGTGGGCGTATCGGCCAGCGCAGCGCGTGGCGCATGCTTCTGGCGCAGCCCAGGCCAGCGGCCCCCGCGTAAGGGCCGCCCCGCCGCGCTGGGGGCGTCCCCCTGCCCGCAGCGCGCAGCGCTGCGAGAGCGGGGGGAAGGCGCGCAGCGGCTCAGGGGGGTGTTGCTTTCTCCACCGGCCGCTGCGGGTCGCTGCACCATTCGCTCCAGCTGCCGGCAAACAGGGCGGTTTTGCCCAACCCTGCCAACTCCAGGGCCAGCAGGTTGGGGTTGGCGGTCACGCCGCTACCACAGTGGTTTACCACGCTGGCCGGATCACGCCCGTTCAGCAGTGCGAGGAACTCGGCGCGCAGCACCTCGGGGCGTTTGAAGCGTCCGTCGGGACCAAAGTTGTCGGAGAACGGGCGGTTGAGCGCGCCGGGAATGTGTCCGGCCACGGGGTCGAGGGGCTCCACCTCGCCACGGTAGCGCGGGGTGGCGCGGGCGTCGATGAGGGTCTGGCCCGGCGTGCCCAGGTTTTGCTGTACATCCTGGGCGGTGGCCAGGCGGCACAGCGCCTGGCCCAGCAGGAAGGTGCCGGGGGTACGGGGGGCTTCGCTGCCGTGCGCAAGGGCGCCGCCCGCCTGTGTCCAGGCCTGCAGGCCGCCGTCGAGCACAGCCACGGCCTCGTGGCCTAGCCATTGCAGCATCCACCACAGGCGGCCGCAAAAGGCAGTGCCGTTGCGGTCGTACACCACCGCCTGCATGCTGTTGGTGAAGCCGACGCTGCCCAGCCAGGTGGCGACTTGCTCGCGCGTGGGCAGCGGGTGACGGCCACCCGATGCGCGCGGGCCGGAGCCCGCCGAGAGGGCCTCGTCCAGGTGGGCGTAGACGGCGCCCGGAATGTGCGCTTGCTGGTAGGCCTGTTCGCCTGCGCCGGAGCCGGCCAGGTCAAAGCTGCAGTCGAACACCATCAACGGGGTGCTGCTGGCGGCCAGGGCCTGCAATTCGGGGGCGGAGATCAGTGTGGTGTAGGGCATGGGCAATCGGCGTGCAGAAAGAAGGCGCCATTGTGGCCAATTTCCGCCGGGCCTTTGGCGGCAGGGCGCCCGGTGGATCAGTGCTCTTCTGCAGGGGCGCTGGGAGCCGCCCGTGCCCGCAGAATGGTGGCCACGATGCCGCTGCCCACAATCAGAGCCATACCAACCCAGCCGATCAGTGGAATCTGGTCGCCAAACAGCAGCACGCTGTAAAACGATGCGAACACGATGCCCGAATACTGCAGGTTGGCCACCACCAAGGTGCCGCGCTGGGTGCGTGCGCTCGCATAGGCCTTGGTCATGCACAGCTGGCCGCCGGTGGCCAGCACGCCCAGGGGCAGCAGCCACAGTGCGGGCCAGCCGGGCCAGGCCGAGGCACCGGTGACGAGCATGGCGGCGGCGCCGGCCACCGCCGAGCCCACGGCGAAATAGAACACGGTGCGTGTCTCCGGCTCGCCAATGCGCGACAGCGCCACCACCTGCATATAGGCAAAGGCCGAGGTCACGCCCGACATCAGGCCCACCAGGCCTGCAAAAATCTGCTCCTGGGTCTGGCCGATGGTGGGGCGCAGCATCAGTACCACGCCGGCGAACCCCACCAGCACGGTGAGCACCAGCGGCCCTTGCAACGCGGGGCGCGGGCTGGTGGCCGAGGGGCGCCAGGCCAGCAGTGCACCACCGATGAAGAAGGCGGCGATCCAGACGCTGCTCATGTAGTTGAGCGTCATGGCCGTGGCCAGCGGCAGGTGTGCGATGGCGAAGAACCATGCACCGAGGGACACCACACCGATCAGGCTGCGCCAGGCGTGCATGCCGGGGTACTGCGTTGCCAGCGAAACGCTTTGCGAGCGCGCCAGCGCCCACATCACTGCAATGCTGATGAGACCGCGATAGAACACCAGTTCGGCGGGGTTGAAATAGGCGGAGGCAATCTTGATGCACACGCCCATGCTGGCAAACAGGAACGCGCCCAGCACCATCCAGAGAGCTTGCATAAGATCCGTAGATTGAAATAAAAATAGCTGCCGGCGCTTGTCAATCAAGCGCCGGCAGCTATTGTATTAAGAGCGAGAGAAGTCTGCTGGAGAGGGGGTTCAACGCGTGGGCACGGCGTCGCCCATCGCCGTGCGGTACCACTCGTGGAAGTGCTGCATGCCGTCTTCCATGGGGCTCTGGTAGGGGCCGACCTCGTTGTCGCCGCGCTCGAACAGGGCCTTGCGGCCCGCGTCCATGCGCTCGCCGATCTCGTCGTCCTCGATGCAGGTCTCCATGTAGGCGGCCTGCTGGGCTTCGACGAACTCGCGCTCGAAGGCCACGATCTCCTCGGGGTAGTAGAACTCCACCATGTTCAGCGTCTTCGTCGGGCTGATGGGGTGCAGCGTCGAGACGGTGAGCACATGCGGATACCACTCGACCATGATGTGCGGGTAGTAGGTGAGCCAGATCGCGCCGCGCTCGGGAAGCTTGCCTTCGCGGTACTTCAGCAGTACCTCATGCCACTTCTTGTAGACGTCGGAACCGGGCTTGCCGAAGGTGGAGGCCACGCCCACGGTCTGCACCGAGTATTCCTTCTGGAACTCCCACTTCAGGTCGTCGCAGGTGACGAAATTGCCCAGGCCGGGGTGGAACGGGCCGACGTGGTAATCCTCCAGATAGACTTCGATGAAGGTCTTCCAGTTGTAGTTGCACTCGTGCAGCTCGATGCGGTCCAGGGCGTAGCCGTCGAACGAGAGTTCGGCACGCGGGCCCATGCCGGCAAGGTCGGACTCGATGTCGCGGCCGTTGTCCTCGAACAGGAGGCCGTTCCACTCGCGCAGCTTGTAGTTGTTGAGATTCAGGCAGGGGTCGTGCGCGAAGTGCGGCGCGCCCAGCAACTCACCGCTGGGGCTGTAGGTCCAGCGGTGCACCGGGCAGACGATGTTGCCGCCCGCGCTGCCTTTCTGGTGGTCCTGCAGCGATCCGCGCCCCTGCAGCATGATGGCCTGACGGTGGCGGCAGACGTTGGAGACCAGCTCGACCTGGCCCTGGGCGTTGCGCACCAGTGCGCGCCCTTCGCCCTCCTGGGGCAGGGCATGGAAGTCGCCCACGTTGGGCACGCTCAGGCTGTGCCCCAGGTAGCGGGGGCCGCGCTGGAAGAGCGTTGCCATCTCGCGCTGGAACAGCGCCTCGTCAAAGTAGCTTGAAACTGGTAGTTGGCTTGCGGCCTGCTGCAGTCGAAGACTTAAATCAGACATGGGTGACCTGACCTAAAGACTCCCCACAGGGAGATGCGCTCGGTGCGCGGAGAGAAAAAAATAAACCGGCAGGACGCCGGTCTGTAGGGGATGGGATTATAAGACGTGGGGTTATTTTGTCCCCGCATTCCCTCAGGGGCCATGCGTGTATTCGCCCGTCTTCGCGCCGGACTCCAGCCTGCGAAATGGGCATGCCTTGGGCCAGCGGCCGCCGCGCCACAGAGGGTTGTCCTCGGATCTCAGCCTAAAATCGGCCGTTCCCGCTTTTGCCGCAGCCCCCATCCATGCCCAAACCCAAAACCGCCGATCCGGCCAGCTACGAAGCCGCGCTGGAAGAACTGGAGCAACTGGTCGGCCGCATCGAGTCGGGCCAGATGCCGCTGGACCAGCTGCTAGCCGGTTACCAGCGTGGCGCGGCCCTGCTGGCCTTCTGCCGCGACCGGCTCCAGGCTGTGCAGGACCAGGTTCGGGTGCTGGATGAAGGCAGCTTGCAACCTTGGACACAGGAATGAACGGCATGGCAGCGTGGGATCTGCAGGGCTGGAGCGCTGGCCATCTGGAACGCGTGGAACAGGCGCTCTCGCGCTGGGTGGGCGTGGATGCGCCCGCCGGCCTGGGCGACGCCATGCGCTATGCCGTGCTCGACGGTGGCAAACGATTGCGGCCCTTGCTGGTGCTGGCGGCGCGCTCTGCCGTTGCACCCGGCGATGGCGCGGGCCAGCGCGCCGGCTTGGACGAGGCCGCACTGCGCGCCGCCTGCGCGGTAGAGCTGATCCACGCCTATTCGCTAGTGCACGACGACATGCCGTGCATGGACAACGACGTGCTGCGCCGGGGCAAGCCCACGGTGCATGTGCAGTTCGGCCAGGCCCAGGCGTTGCTGGCGGGCGATGCGCTACAGGCGCTGGCTTTCGAGCTGCTCACGCCCGAGGGCGCGGGCGTGCCCGAGCCGGTGCAGGCGCGCCTGTGCCGCCTGCTGGCCCATGCCGCTGGCGCGGCCGGCATGGCGGGAGGCCAGGCCATCGACCTGGCCAGCGTGGGCCTCGCCCTGGACGAGGCGCAGTTGCGTCAGATGCACCGTCTCAAGACCGGCGCTTTGCTGCAGGGCAGCGTGGTGATGGGTGCGGCCTGCGGGCATGCGGAGCCTGCTGCGCTCGCGGGCCTGTCCAGCTATGGCGCTGCAGTGGGGCTGGCTTTCCAGGTGGTGGATGACATCCTCGATGTGACGGCAGACTCGGCCACCCTGGGCAAGACGGCTGGCAAGGATGCCGCCCAGGACAAACCCACCTATGTTTCGCTGCTGGGCCTGGAGCGCGCGCAGGTCCATGCCCGCGAACTGCTGGCCCAAGCCCATGCCGCGCTGGCGGCCAGCGGACTGCCTGACACCCGCGCCCTGGCGGCACTTGCGGACATGGTGGTGAGCCGATCGCACTGACGCCGATGCGCCGTTTGGTATAAATTCGGCCTCTTGCGCTTGCCGGTCAAGCGCAAGAAGCTACAAAAAACATAGCAATGTCCATAAACCCCTTTCCCCTGCTCCAGAGCGTGAACGATCCGGCTGATCTGCGTCGCCTCTCGCGTGCCGAGCTCAAGGTCCTGTCCACGGAGTTGCGTGCCTTTGTGCTCGACAGCGTTTCCAAGACCGGTGGGCACCTCAGCTCCAACCTGGGGACCGTGGAGTTGACCGTGGCCTTGCACCATGTGTTCAACACCCCGCACGACCGACTGGTGTGGGACGTGGGCCACCAGACGTATCCCCACAAAATCCTGACCGGACGGCGCGACCGCATGCACACCCTGCGCCAGCTGGGTGGCATTTCGGGCTTCCCCCAGCGCGCCGAGAGCGAGTACGACACCTTCGGAACAGCGCATTCGAGCACCAGCATCTCGGCGGCGCTGGGCATGGTGATGGCGGCCCAGCGCAAGGGCGAAAACCGGCATGCCGTGGCCATCATCGGCGACGGCGCCATGACGGCGGGCATGGCCTTCGAGGCGCTGAACAACGCGGGCGTGCAGGACTGCAACCTGCTCGTCATCCTCAACGACAACGACATGAGCATCAGCCCGCCCGTGGGTGCGCTCAACCGCTACCTGGCCCAGCTCATGAGCGGCCAGTTTTACGCCGCAGCCAAGAACGTGGGCAAGAGCGTGCTCAAGAACGCGCCGCCGCTGCTGGAGCTGGCCAAGCGCCTGGAGCAGCAGGCCAAGGGCATGGTGGTGCCTGCCACGTTGTTCGAAAAGTTTGGCTTCAACTACATCGGCCCGATCGACGGGC
>JANJVG010000160.1 GCA_024710165.1 Burkholderiaceae bacterium | reverse complement strand
GCGCACCCCGCAAGCGCCCCGCTGCAGGTTTGCCCCGTAGCGAAGCGCAGGGGCCGCAGACTGTGGGGCGCGTTTCTTTGCCTCCTTTCTTGTCGCGCGACAAGAAAGGAGGTCGCCCGCCGGGGCGAGTCCCGGCCTCCGACCTCCGCAAAGCCCCCGACGCCAACAATCAAAACGATAGCTGACAGCGCTTGCCAGATAAGCCCTAGAGGCCAAAAACCCTATAAAACACACTCCATGGAAACATGCGTGATCCCAGCCTCCACGAAAGGCTCCCCACGCACCCCAAACCCCGCACGCTGGTAAAAGCCCTGGGCGCTGGCCTCGGCATCCAGCACCACCTGCTGGTCGCCACGCGCGCGGGCAGCGTCCAGCAGCGCGTCGAGCACCATGCGCCCCCAGCCCGCGCCGCGCAGCTTGCCGTCCACGGCCAGGCGGCCGATGCGGCCCACGCCCGGTGCCTCCTGCAGCAGGCGACCCGTGGCCACGGGCATACCCAGATGGTTGCGCAGCACGGCATGAATGGCGGTGGCGTCGTGCGCATCGGCCTCCATCTCGGCCGGTATGCCCAGTTCCTGCACGAACACCGCCTGGCGCAGCCGCGCCGCATCGGGCCCGAGCGCATCCCAGCTGCCAACATGCACGGCGGCCATGGCTTCGCCGGTCTCGAAGCCCGTCAGCAGAGCGCGCAGCGTTGGCGGCACCGGTTTGGAGGTCTGCGTGGCCGGGTCGGCGAACACATAGACCAGCTCGGCCGACACCAGCAGCTTCTCGCCCCGGAACAGCCCCGCCTGGAACAGCACCGAGGAGTTGCCCACGCGCTCGCAGCGCATGCCCACATCGACCCGGTCGTCGAGGTGTGCCGAGGCGTGGTATTCGAGCGAGGCCTTCTTCACGTACATGTCGCCACCCAGGGCCACCATGCTGTCCTCATAGGGCAGCGCCAGGGCGCGCCAGTAGTCCATCATGGCGGTGTCCACGTACATCAGGTAGTGGGCGTTGAAGACGATTTTTTGCATGTCCACCTCGGCCCAACGCACGCGCAGGCGGTGGAAGCAGCGGAAATCTCGGCGTTGCATGGTGTTCACTCCAGTCCAAAGGCCCGGCGCAGCGCGGCGGCCGCGTCGGCATGGGCCTGCAGCGCCTCGGGAATGGCGCGGCCCATCTTGATGAATTCGTGCGTGACGCCGCGGTAGATCTCCAGATCCACCGCCACGCCCGCCGCACGCAGCTTGTCGGCGTAATCCACGCCCTCGTCCACCAGCGGGTCGCACTCGGCCAGGCCCACCCAGGCGGGGGCCACGCCTTCCACATCGGGTGCGCGCAGCGGGGCAAAGCGCCAGTCCTCGCGCTGGCTGCGCGTTGGCACATAGTGGCCGAAAAACCAGTCGATGGCGTGTGCCTCCAGCACCAGGCCGTGCGCGTAGGTGACATGCGAGCGGGTGTCCTGATGCGCCGTGGTGCCGGGGTAAATCAGCAGTTGCAGCGCCAGGGGCAGGCCCGCGTCGCGCGCCTCGATGGCGCTGACTGCCGCCAGGGTGCCACCCGCGCTGTCCCCACCCACGGCCAGACGGGTGCGGTCGGCTCCCAGGCGGTCGGCATGCGCGGCCAGCCAGGCCAGAGCGTCCCAGGCATCGTGCGCTGCGGTGGGAAAGCGGTGCTCCGGCGCCAGCCGGTAATCCAGCGAAACCACCATGGCGCCCGACAGGCGCGCCAGCTCGCGGCACAGCACGTCGTGCGTCTCGATGCTGCCCACGGTGAAGCCCCCGCCGTGCAGGTAGAGCAGCACCGGCAGGCCATCTGCCGCGTGCGGCGCGTACAGGCGGGCGGGCAAGGCATGGCCGTCACGCGCTGGAATGTGCAGATCCTCCACCCGGGGCAACTCGGCACGCGGCACTTCGAGCACGCCAGCACCCGCTTCGTAGGCGGCACGCGCCTGCGCGGGGGTGAGGGTGTGCAGCGCCGGGCGCCGGGCGCGGGCCATGCGATCGAGCACGCCACGCATCAGCGGCGTGAGGCGGCCGTGGTGAATGTGCAGGTGCGGGGGTGTTTGCGAAGCGGAATCCACTGCCCGGATCACTTGAACTGCACGCGCACCGGCACAGCGCCGGGCAGACCGTAGTAGGTAGCCGTCACGGCCAGCCCGGGCTTGGGCGGGAGCAGCGGAGAGAACGAGCCCAGGCTGATCAGATCGCCCGGCTGCATGGCCAGTCCCTCTTGCGCCAGGGCACCAGCCAGCCAGACCACGGCATTGAGCGGGTGCTCCAGAATGTCACTGCCCTTGCCGCCGCCCAGCACCGTGCCACTGCTGTCCTGCAGGCGTACCTGCATGTCGCGCAGCGCATCAAGCATGGCGTAGCGCTCGGCGCGCAGCACCGGCACAGCCAGGGGTTCACCGGCCACCCCCAGGCGCGCGCCCACGTTGATGGCGCTGATGGCCGCGCCGTTGAGTTTCGGGGGGGCTTGCACCACCAGATCGGGCAGTTCGATGAAGGGAATCACCTGATCGATGGCTTGGAGCACGTCCATGGGCGTGCGCGCCTGGTTGATGGCTGCGCTCTTCACACGCACCAGCATGTCGGCCTCGTACAGCGGGCGGGCACCAAACGCGGCCTCGACCGTGGCGCCGCTGTCCAGCACCATGCCCTCATAGAGCTTGCCCCACACCGGCTTGTCGGTGTTGAAGCGCTTTTGCACCGCCGGGTTGGTCAGGCCCGCCTTGTAGCCCACCACCTTGCCTAGGCGCGGCGCCAGCAGCGCATTGACCTTGGCCCGGGTGCAGGCGCCGTCGGCATCCGAGAGATTTTCGGGGTTGGCTGCAGGAATGCGGGCCAGATAGTTGGCCACAAGGTCAGCGGCCTGGGCATCGGTCAGGCAGGCCGCGCCCGCATTTGTCGCAAAAGCGACGGACAGGGCCAGGGGAATCAGACGGAAAGGCTTGGTCATGGATGTCTCCGGGTTTAAAGTGGTTGCACTTATCCTAAACGCTAGCGGGCGATGTCCGCTGTCACCCCCACGCCATGGCATTTATTTACTACGTTACCCAGATCCAGTTCGAATACGGCGCCGTACAGCTCCTGAAGCAGGAGTGTGAGCGCGTGGGCATCACGCGCCCGCTGGTGGTCACCGACCCCGGCGTGAAGGCCGCTGGCGTGCTGCAAAAAGCGCTGGACGCCCTGCCCGGCCTGCCCGTGGCGGTGTTCGACCAGACCCCCTCCAACCCCACCGAGGCTGCCGTGCGCGCTGCCGTGGCGGTGTACCAGGCCCAGGGCTGCGACGGCCTCATCGCCGTGGGCGGCGGCAGCGCCATCGACTGCGCCAAGGGCATCGCGATTGCCGCCACACACGAGGGCCCGCTCACGCACTACGCCACCATCGAAGGCGGCTCGCCGCGCATCACCGACCGCGCCGCGCCGCTGATCGCCGTGCCCACCACCAGCGGCACGGGCAGCGAGGTGGCGCGCGGCGCCATCATCATCGTGGATGACCACCGCAAGCTGGGCTTTCACTCCTGGAACCTGGTGCCCAAAGCCGCCATCTGCGACCCTGAACTCACGCTGGGCCTGCCGCCCATGTTGACGGCCGCCACCGGCATGGACGCCATTGCGCACTGCATGGAAACTTTTATGTCGGCCGCCTTCAACCCGCCGGCCGACGGCATTGCGCTCGACGGCCTGGAGCGCGGCTGGGCTGCCATTGAAAAAGCCACGCGCAATGGCGCAGACCGCGAAGCGCGCCTGAACATGATGAGCGCCAGCATGCAGGGCGCCATGGCCTTTCAGAAAGGGCTGGGCGCCGTGCACAGCCTGAGCCACAGCCTGGGCGGCGTGAACCCGCGCCTGCACCACGGCACGCTCAACGCCATGTTCCTGCCCGCCGTGGTGCGCTTTAACGCGCAGGCCGAGTCGGTGCAGAAAGACCGGCGCCTGGAGCGCATGGCGCACGCCATGGGCCTGAACAGCGCTACCGACATCCCCGAAGCCATCCGCGACATGAATGCCCGTCTGGACCTGCCCACCGGCCTCGCGGCCATGGGCGTGACCGAGGCGATGTTTGACGAGGTGATCAAAGGCGCGATGGCTGACCACTGCCACAAAACCAACCCCCGGGTCGCCACGGCCGACGAGTACCGCGCGTTGCTGCACGCCAGCCTGTAAGCCGGCTGACGCCGCCGCTATGAGCCTGTCGGACTTGGAAATCGCCGGCTGCAAATCGACTGCAGTGGTCGATTTTTGGCTTCGCCGCTCTTCGGGAACACCGTCTTTTTGCTCCCATAGCCGGGCTATGGGTCTGCAAATCCGGCAAAAACTGTCCTCGCCGGGGCCGATTTTCGCTCTTGGCGCTCCAAGCCCGACAGGCTCCTAGCCCCTGGACAGGGGCAGCGACTCCCAGCCGGGCCGGGCAAAGTAATAGCCCTGCTGGTGGTGAATGCCGATGGAGCGCAGGTACTCCGATTCGGAGGCGGTCTCGACGCCCTCCGCGATGATGTCGATCCCCAGACGTTCACAGACCAGCTCGATACCGCTGGAAATGGCCTGGCGCACGGGGTCATCGGCAATGTTCCGGATCAACTGCATGTCGATTTTCAGCACATGGGGCTGGAATTGCGTCAGCATGTTCAGGCCGGCGTAGCCCGCGCCAAAGTCATCAATGGCCGTGATCAGGCCCCGGCGGCGGTATTCATTGAAGATGGCCTTCAGGTGCTCCCCGTGGTTCAGGGGCTCGTTCTCGGTCACCTCGAACATGATGCGGTTGTGCGGAAAGGCAAACTCCCGGGCCGCCTCCAGGGTGGCCCGAATGCAGGTTTCCGCCCGGTACACCGCATTGGGCAAAAAGTTGATGCTCAGGCGGCACCCTTCCAGGTCTGTGAGGCCCAACCGCGAGGACAGCTCGATAGCCTTGACGCGGCAGGCCTGATCGAAGCGGTAGCGGTTGCTGTCGTCCACCCACGAAAGCACCGTGGCCGCCGATTCCCCATCACGCCCGCGCACCAGGGCCTCGTACGCAGCCGGGCGGCCCGTCTCCAGATCCATGATCGGCTGGAAGGCCATGGTGAATTCGAAGGGCAGCAGTGACTTGTCCTTGCAGGCTGCGCAACCAACGGGTTCAAAGGGCTCGGAAAAAATCGGTGTGCTCATAGCATTTCATCGTAACGCATGCCTGCGTCGGACCTGTTCAATGGGTGACATTTTGTCGACTACACCATGATGCTGCTGCGTCGTGGGGGGCCACCGGACAGGGAAAAGCCGCGTCGAAACGCGGCCCCTTGAACGTCACACCCGCCCGTGCGGGAGGGATTGAACTCCGATTGCCCATGAGGCGCTTCGGCCATGGGCACCTCAGTCGGGCCCCAACTGGCTCCCGGCCACAAGGGGAGATCGGGGTTGCGCGCCTTAGCGCTCCAGCGCCAACGATACGCCCATGCCGCCGCCGATGCACAGCGCGGCAAGGCCCTTCCTTGCGTCGCGGCGCTGCATTTCGTGCAGCAGCGTGACCAGGATACGGCAGCCGGAGGCGCCAATCGGGTGGCCGATAGCGATGGCACCGCCGTTCACGTTGACCTTGGCGGGGTCAATCGCCAGTTCCTGGTTCACGGCGCAGGCCTGGGCCGCAAAGGCTTCATTGAGTTCAAACAGGTCCACATCCTGGGCATTCCAGCCCGCACGCTCGAGCGCCTTGCGCGAAGCAGGCACCGGGCCCATGCCCATGGTGGCCGGATCCAGACCCGAAGTGCCAAAGGCAGCGATGCGTGCCAGGGGCTTGAGGCCCAGGGCGGCTGCCTTTTTGGCACTCATCACCACCACAGCCGCAGCACCATCATTGATTCCCGAGGCGTTGCCAGCCGTCACCGTGCCCGCCTTGTCGAACGCGGGTCGCAGGCCAGCCAGGGCTTCGGCGTTGCTCTTGCGGTTGAGGTATTCGTCCACATTGAACAGGATCGGGTCGCCTTTGCGCTGGGGGATGGAGACCCCGACGATTTCGTCGGCAAAGCGGCCTGCATCCTGGGCGGCAGCCGCCTTTTGCTGGCTGGCCAGGGCCAGGGCGTCCTGCATCTCGCGGGTGATGCCGTACTGCTTGGCCACGTTCTCGGCCGTGATGCCCATGTGGTACTGGTTGTAGACATCCCACAGGCCGTCCACGATCATGGTGTCCACCATTTTCCAGTCGCCCATGCGCTGGCCGTCACGCGACCCATTGAGAACGTGGGGCGAAAGGCTCATGTTCTCCTGGCCACCGGCCACCACGATCTCGCTGTCGCCCCAGGCAATGGCCTGCGCAGCCAGCATGACCGATTTCAGGCCCGAGCCACACACGGCGTTGATGGTCATGGCGGGCGTCTCTTTGGCGACACCGGCCTTCATCATCGCCTGGCGGGCAGGGTTCTGGCCCACGCCCGCGGCCAGCACCTGGCCCATGATCACTTCGCCGATCTGGTCGGACTGCAGGCCCGCACGCGCGATGGCTTCGCGGATGACGATGCTCCCCAGCTCGGAGGCCGGCGTCTTGGCCAGGGTGCCGCCAAACTTGCCCACGGCCGTGCGTGCGGCGGAAACGATGACGATGTCTTCCATGATGATTCCTTCTTTTCAGTGCGCTTGAGGGATGGGCCCACGCAGGCAGGCCCGCAGGATTTGTGCGGCGTTCGGGTCGGCCGCAGCGATCAGGCTTTTTGCTTAACGTAGCGGCCCGGTGCAGGTTCGATGGCCTTGAACTGGCTTCCTTTGCCATAGGCCTTGGGCGCAGCCACCTGCTTGCCCGCTTGGCCCTTGAGCCAGTCGGACCAGTCGGTCCACCAGCTGCCGGGGTACTCGGTGGCGCCGTCCAGCCACGCGTCCAGCGTCTTGGGCAGCTTGCCATCGGCGCGGATCCAGTGGCTGCGCTTGCCCTTGGCAGGCGGGTTGATGACGCCCGCAATGTGGCCCGAGGCCCCCATGACGAAGCGCTTCTTGCCCGGCAGCACCTGCGTGGAGGCATAGGCGGCAGTGATGGGCACGATGTGGTCTTCGCGCGAGCCGTAGATGTACACCGGCAGCTTGACGCGGCCCAGGTCGATCTTTTCGCCGCACACCGTGAGCTTGCCGGGTTTGACGACGTTGTTTTCCAGGTACATGTTGCGCAGATACCAGGCGTAAAACGGCCCCGGCAGGTTGGTGCTGTCGCTATTCCAGTACAGCAGATCGAAGGGCGGCGGCGTTTCGCCCTTGAGGTAGTTGCCCACCACATAGTTCCATACCAGGTCGTTGGGACGCAGAAAACTGAAGGTGGAGGCCAGGTCCTGGCCCTTCATCAGGCCACCCTTGCCCATCTGCAGCTCGCGGAACTGCACAAAGGCTTCGGTGATGAACACATCGAGAATGCCGGTGTCGGTGAAGTCGATCAGGGTGGTCAGGAAGGTGGCGCTGGCCACAGGGTCTTCGCCGCGCGCAGCCAGCACGGCCAGGGCGTTGCTCAGGATGGTGCCGCCCACACAGAAACCCAGCGCATTGATCTGTGGCGCGCCGGTGATCTGCTGCACCACACGGATGGCTTCAATGGCGCCGTCCTGCACGTAGTCGTCCCAGGTCTTGTGCGAGAGCGAGTCGTCGGGGTTGCGCCAGCTCACCACGAAGGTATGCATACCCTGCTCCACCGCGTAGCGCACCAGCGAGTTTTCAGGCTGCAGGTCAAGAATGTAGAACTTGTTGATGCACGGCGGGATGAGCATGAACGGCCGCTCGTACACCTTGGCTGTGAGCGGCTTGTATTCGATCAGCTGGAACAGTTCGTTCTCGAATACCACGGCTCCCTCGGTGGTGGCCACGTTGCGGCCCACTTCGAACAGGCTCTCGTCCGTCATCGACACATGGCCCTGGCGCAGGTCGTGCAGCAGGTTGGCAACGCCCTTGGCAATGCTCTCGCCCTGGGTTTCGATGGCCTTTTTCTGTGCTTCGGCATTCAACGCCAGGAAATTGCTGGGGGCCATGGCGGCAATCCACTGCTCGACGGCAAAGCGGATGCGGGAGCGCGTTTTGGGATCGGTTTCGACCGCATCGGCCAGCCCCATCAGCGTGCGGGCGTTGAGCAGGTAGGTGGCCGCCGAGAACGTGGCCAGCGGGTTGCTGGACCATCCCTCGCCGGCAAAACGCTTGTCGGCGGGCTGGGCGGGAGCGCCCTGCAGGCCTTGCAGCCAGAGCTTGCCGGCCTCTTCCATGTACTGCTGCTGCAGCTCCTGCAGCTTTTCGGCAGAGAACTTGATATCTGGCGCAGGTCCCGCCGCACCGGCTGCACCCTGGGTCGGCTGGAGCGACTGCAGCGCGCGCGCCCAACCGTCGCCAAAAATCTGCTGGAACTGTTGGGCACTCTGCGCCCAGACGGAATTGGAATCCATGCTGCCTCCTGATTTGGCTAAAAGCCCGCCCGGCTCGGGGCCTTCGGCCGCTTGACGCGGGCCGGACGGGTTGTCCTGCTATGGTAACCCGCCTTGCCTCTCCACCCTTTGAACGCTCACAACAATGTACCTGGTGCTCATTGCCTGGTTTTACGTCACCCTGCTCATGGCCATCGCCGAAGCCACCAGCCCGGCAGGCTCGCTACTGGGGGCTGTCATCACCTTCGTGCTGTATGGTTTGCTGCCCATCGGCATTCTGGGCTACATCCTCGGCACGCCGGGGCGCAAGCGGGCGCTGCACGCCCGTGCCATGGCCGAGCGCACCGCCGAGCAGGCGGGCACCTCAGCCGAGCCAGATACAAGCCGCCATACGGCCACTGCCGCCGAGGGCGCGGCTGTCCCGGCGGTGCGAAAAGAACCGTGAGGCCTGCCCCACGGTGCACCAGGCGGGGGTGCTGTCGTTGCCATAGACCCGTGTCACGCCCAGCGCGCGCAGCCGCTGTCGTGCCAGACCGGCCAGGTCGGCTAGGTACTTGTCACCGCCACACGCCACAAAATGCCGCGCAGCCTGGGCATCGTGCGCGCAAAACGCCGCACGCACTTCGGGCCCGACCTCGAAGGCCTCAGGGCCGATGCACGGCCCCAGCCAGGCGAGTGTCTGGCTGGCCATGGAGGCCGGCTCGCCACCTTCCAGCGATTCATTTGCTATTACATTAGTAGCTGCTTGCGCTTTATCAGCAAGGGCTAGCGCCTCAAAATACTTAAAAACCACCTCCAGCACCCCGGTGCCACCCTCACCGGCCAACCCGCGCCAGCCGGCATGGGCCGCAGCCACCACCGTACCCCGGGTATCGGTCAGCAGCACCGGCAGGCAATCGGCCACCATGATGGTGCAGACCATGCCCGGCGTGGTGCTGATGCAGGCGTCGGCGCAGGTTCCATCGGGCAGGGCCGCGCGCAGTTCGGCCACAGCGGTGCCGTGCACCTGCTGCAAGAAAACGGGATGCGCGTGCGGCGTGGTGTGGTGCAGTGCCGCCTGCAGCGCCTGCCGGTTGGCCTGCACTGCAGCGGGGTCGTCGCCCACATGGTCGCCCAGGTTGAGCGAATCGAAAGGCGTTTGGCTGTGACCTCCGGCCCGCGTGGTGAACAAAGCGTGGACGCGGGACGGTGCAGGCCAGTCGGGCCGCAGCCAGTCGGGGTGCGGGGCAGGCATCAGCCGCCTTCGGTGTAGACGATGCGCTCGAGCAACTGCACCAGCCGCGCCTGATCCTCGGGCGACAGCGGCGCCATCAGCCGCTCCTGCACACGCCGGGCCGGGCCCATCAGCTGCCGGGCAAGTGCCTGGCCGGGCGGGGTCAGCCACAGCAACTTGCGGCGGCGATCGCCCGGGTCGCTTTCACGGCGCACCAGGCCCCGCGCCTGCAGCCGGTTGATGACCGAGCCCAGGGTGGCTGCATCCAGCGCTACACGTCCCGCCAGGGTGATCTGGTCTTCTCCGGGGCGCTCCTGCAGCGCATTGAGAATGGCGAACTGGACGGGTGTGACATCGAAGCCGGCCGCTTCTTCCGTGAACAAGGCCACCGTGCGCTGGTGGGCGCGCCGTGCCAGGTGCCCCGGTGCCTTGTGGAGATCAAAACTCTGTGCCATGCCCTCGAGTGTATCGATCCGGTGCCCACAGGCCGCCCGTGGCACACTGGATACCATCCAGCGTTGAATTGTGAAAGGCTTGCGCGCATGAGCTACGTCTTCCCTCCTGCCCCCCTTCCCAGTGTGCCCGTGGCGGGCAGCAGCGAGCGTTTTCCGGTGCACCGCATCTACTGCGTGGGCCGCAACTACGAAGAACACGCGAAGGAAATGGGCTTCACCGGGCGCGAGCCGCCCTTTTTCTTCATGAAGCCCGCCGACGCGGTGCTGGTCGTCGAGCCCGACCAGACCGTCCCGCTGCCCTACCCCAGCCTGACCGCCAACCTGCACCACGAGATCGAACTGGTCGTGGCCATCGGCCAGGGCGGGCGCGACATCAAGGCGGCAGACGCTGCCAGCCACATCTACGGCTACGCCGTGGGCCTGGACATGACCCGCCGCGACCTGCAGAACGACATGAAAAAACAGGGGCGCCCCTGGTGCATTGGCAAGGGCTTCGACGCCAGCGCGCCCATCGGCCCCATCACGCCCGCCGCGCAGGCCGGCGATATCGCCCAGGCCGCCATCTGGCTGCAGGTCAACGGCCAGGACCGCCAGCGCAGCCGCGTGGCGCAGCTCATCTGGAATGTTGCCGAAACCATCGAACACCTCTCGGCCGCCTGGGAGCTGCAGCCCGGCGACCTGATCTACACCGGCACGCCCGAGGGCGTGGGCGCCGTGGTGCGCGGCGATATGCTCGAAGGCGGCGTGGACGGCCTGGGCACCCTGCGCCTGCAAGTAGGCTGAAATACTACGCTTTTCATAGCTGCCAGCGCTTACCCTATAAGCGCTGGATGCCAATTTGATTCAAAATCCCTGCATGACCTTCCGCAGCCCGATCAAACACTGCCGCGCCTGCGGCACGGCCGTGGTGTACCGCCTGCCCGACGACGGCGACACCAAACAGCGCGCCGTGTGCCCCACGTGCCACACCGTGCACTACGAAAACCCCCTGAACGTGGTGGGCACCGTGCCCACACTGGCGGACGGCCGCGTGCTGCTGTGCAAGCGCAACATCGAACCGCGCTGGGGCAAGTGGACGCTGCCCGCCGGCTTCATGGAGCTGGATGAAACCACCGCCGAGGGCGCAGCCCGCGAAACCGACGAGGAAGCAGGCGCCCAGATCGAGATGGGGCCGCTGTTCAGCCTGCTGAACGTGCGCCGCGTGGGCCAGGTGCACCTGTTCTACCGCGCCACGCTGCTGAGCGACCAGTTCAACCCCGGCTACGAGACCATCGAGGCACGCCTGTTTTCTGAGGACGAAATCCCCTGGGACGAACTGGCCTTCCGCACCGTGCGCGAGACGCTGCTGCGCTTCTTTGCCGACCGCAAGGCTGGCGCGTTCGGTCTGCACTGCGTCGATATCGAATAGCGCAGCGGCACCTTCGCCCCTCAAGGGCGCGATTCCACCCAGATCGGCGGGTTGCCCTGCGCTGGAACCGGCCCGGGCACCACCACGCCGCGCTGCACCGGCGTTGTGACCACAATGCCCGGCTGCGGCTGAGACTGCAGCGGAGGCGGCATTGTGATCACCACGCCCGGCTGCGGCACAGGCGCCATCTCCGGGCTGGCGGCCTCCGGCTCTTCATCGTAGGTGACGGGCGGCAGGGGCTGCACCCGGGGTGTCGCGCTTTCCAGCGGCACCAGCGGGGCTTCGGTGATCTCGGGGCGTTCGGCTTCGGCCGGCGCGGTGCCGGGCACCGGCAAGGCGCCTGCAGCGCGGTCCGGGCCCTCCGGCCCGCCGGTGCGGCGGCCGAACAGGTCGTACACCCAGTTGCGCACGCCGGCCACGGCACTGCCCACCCAGCTGCTTTCTTCCTCGTCGATGAAGCGCTCGCGGGAGTCGATCACCTTGGCGCGCAGCGCCTGCTGGAACACCTCGCCCACCATGGGCAGCGCGCTGTGCGCGCCCTGGCCCCAGTAGTCGCTGCGCAGGGTGATGCGTCCGTCGTTGAAGCCCACCCACGCGCCGGCCACCAGCTGCGGGTGCATCAGGATGAACCAGCCATCCGTGTTGTCTTGCGTGGTGCCGGTCTTGCCGGCCACGTCGGCGCTGATGCCGTAGCGGCTACGGATGGCCACGCCCGTGCCCTTGTCCACCACGCCGCGCATGGCGTCGCGCAGTTGCTGCGCCGCCGCCAGGCCCAGCACACGCTCGGGCGCGGCGGGGGCGAATTCTTCCAGCACCTTGCCGTTCTTGTCCTCGATGCGCGTGATGACGCGCGGCGCCCGGTAGCTGCCGGCGCTGGCAATGGCGCCGTAGGCCGCCACCATTTCCTTGAGGCTGACCGGGCTGGTGCCCAGGGCCAGCGACGGCACCACGTCCAGCTTGGACTCGCGCACGCCCATGGCACGTGCCAGTTGCGCCACGCGCAGCGGGCCCACCTGCTGCATGAGCTGCGCAGTGATGGTGTTCTTGGAAAACGCCAGGCCGTCGCTCAGCGTCATGGGCATGTCGCTCGGCGGCTTGTTGCCGTCCGTGGGCCGCCACACCTGCCTGTTGCCCAGCGGGATTTCCACCGCGGTGTCCATCAGCGTGTCGCTGGGCAGCAGGCCCTTGTCGAACGCGGCGCCGTACACAAAGGGCTTGAACGTCGAGCCCGGCTGGCGGCGCGCGGCCTGGACATGGTCGAACGGGTCCTGCGCGAAGTCGCGGCTGCCCACCCAGGCGCGCACCTCGCCCGTGCGCGGGTCCATGGCCATGAAGCCGGCCTGCACGCGCGTCTTTTCTTGCCGCAGCAAGCGCAGGAAGGCGGGGTCGGCCAGCAGGTCCTTCAACGCATCGTCGGGCGCCGCGCCCTTGGCCACGGCGGCTTCGTAGCGCGCCGATTCGCGCACCAGTTGCCGCACCAGCGGGTTCTTGGGGTTCCAGGCGTTGCGCGCGGCCCAGGCCCCGTCGGCCACGCCCTGCAGCGCCCTGCCCTGGCGCGCGACGGCCTGGTTGGCCAGCTGCTGCAGGCGGTAATCGATGGTGGTGCGGATCACCAGCCCATCGGCATACAGGCTGTAGCCATTGCGGTCGGCCCAGTCGATGAGCTGCTTGCGCAGTTGCTGCGCCAGGTGCGGCGCGGGGCCGGCCGTTTCCACCTGCCGCTCGAAGCGGATGCGCAGCGGGCGCTTGCTGAGCGCGGCGTATTCCGCCTCGGCCAGCTTGCCGCGCTT
>JANJVG010000141.1 GCA_024710165.1 Burkholderiaceae bacterium | reverse complement strand
ACAATGCGCGTGAAGCCACGCCACACAAGGAAGCCACTCCGGGTTCCACGCCTAAGTAATGCAAACGCAAACGGGTGGGCCACAAGCTTGGCCTGTCCAAGCAAGGCCGCAATCGCTGCAGAAGGCGATGGCTCCATCGTCCCACCCAACGGTCTAGTTCAGGTACGCGCGCAGGGCGCGCAATGCCTCCAAGACCGGAGCAGGTGGCCTCTGCGCAGCGCTCGAATGGGCGTTGAGCGTGCCATTGGCTCAAAGCGGGCAAAAGGCGCAGCTCAGGCGCCGCAATGGCTCATTCAAAAAGGGATTCGCGCAGACTATCCTTAGCGCCGATGCAAAACTGACCAACTAAATCGCTGGTGGTCAAGATTGGGTCAGTCCAAACACGCTGAGCGCAAAATTTCCCCATTGTTATTGAACATTGACATGTTCCCTCGGCTGTAAACGCCCGGCTTTGGAGGCCGGATGCACCCCTGTACCGTGAAGCAGGCGCAGGCCATTGCCCACCACCAGCAGGCTGGCCCCCATGTCAGCAAAGACCGCCATCCACATGGTCGCGGTACCGACCACCGCCATCACCAGGAACACGCTCTTGATGCCCAGCGCCAAGCTGATGTTCTGCCAGAGTATCGCGTGGGTGCGCTTGGACAGCCGCACCGTCTCGGCGACGCGCTCCAGGTTGTCGTTCATGATGACCACATCGGCCGCTTCCATGGCGGTGTCGGTACCTGCGCCGCCCATGGCAAAACCAATGTCGGCCTGGGCCAATGCCGGTGCATCGTTGATGCCGTCGCCGGTCATGCCGGTGGCTCCGTAGCGCTTTTGCATCTCCTTGATCGCGTCGAGCTTGGCTTCAGGCAGCAGATCACCCCGGGCATCATCAATGCCGGCCTCTGATGCGATCGCCTTGGCCGTGGCTGTGTTGTCCCCGGTCAGCATCACCGAGGTCACCCCAAGCGCCTTGAGATCGGCAATGGCCTTCTTCGAGGTTTCCCGGATCGTGTCGGCGACGGCGAACAGGGCCAGGACTCGGGTTTCGTCGGCCAGTAGGGTCACCGTGCGACCCTGCTTTTCGTGGATGGCCAGCTCCGCCTCCAGTTCAGGGGTGCACAGTCCACGCTCATGGATGAGCCGGTGATTTCCCAGCGCCAGGAGCTGACCATCGACCACGCCCTCGACACCGCGCCCAGGCAAGGCCTTGAAGTTCTCGGCCTCCGGCCCTTGCACGTCCAGTCCCTGGACAATCGCTTTGGAGACCGGGTGATCCGACCGCCCGGCCAAGCTGGCGGCCATTTTCTGGGTAGCGGCTTCGTCACCCGAACCCCAAATCTTCCATTCCACCAGCTTGGGTTTGCCTTCGGTGATGGTGCCTGTCTTGTCCAGCGCCACAGCCTTCAGGAGCCTCGCGTCCTCCAAATAGGTTCCTCCCTTGATGAGGATCCCCCGGCGCGCTCCTGCGGCCAATCCACTGACCACCGTGACAGGCGTGGAAATCACCAGGGCACACGGGCAAGCGATCACCAGCAGGACCAGCGCCTTGTACAGGGCCTCAAGCCAGGTCAGACCCATCAGAAAGGGCGTGAGCACGGCCACCACCACAGCGATGGCAAAGACTGCCGGCGTGTAGATGGCGGCGAACCGGTCAACGAAGCGTTGTGTCGGTGCGCGGGTCCCCTGCGCTTGTTCGACCGCTTGAATGATCCTGGCAAGCGTGGTGTTGCTGGACAAGGCTGTGACCTCGAACTCCAGCTCACCGGTCTCGTTGATGGTGCCGGCGAACACTTGGTCGCCAGGTGCCTTGTCTACGGGGATACTCTCGCCAGTCACCGGGGCCTGGTTGATCGCTCCGTTGCCCTTGGTCACCTTGCCGTCGAGTGGCACGCGCTCACCCGGTTTGATGCGCACGGTCGCGCCAATGGCCACCGAGGCAACCGGCGTAGCGTTCCATGCGCCGTCAGGGCTTTGGACCAGGGCTTCTTCCGGCGCAAGCTCCAGCAAGCCCTTGATGGCATTGCGCGCCCGATCCACAGCCTTGGCCTCGACCAGCTCGGCAATGGCGTACAAGGCCATCACCATGGCGGCCTCCGGCCACTGACCGATGAGGAAGGCGCCTGTGACGGCCACCGACATCAGTGCATTGATGTTGAGCTTGCCGCGCAGCAGCGCTGCAAGGCCCTTCTTGTAGGTGTCGATGCCTGCCAGCCAGATAGCCAACGCGGCGATGGCCATGCCTGCCACTTTCCAGGCCATCTGATCGGGTGCGAAGAAGGAGAGCACTTCCGCTCCCGTGGCGAACACAAGCGCGGCGACCAAGCGGGAGATACCACCGGCAAACACGTGTTCATCGCCGTCGGCATGTTCTCCTGCCTGGACGCCTCTGGATTGCCCAGTTGCAGCCACGGGCTGCGGATCGAAGCCCGCGTTGCGAATCGCCTCCAGGGCCAAGGGGTAGGCATTCTCTTCTGCATCGATTTTCAGCGTGCGCTCGCCGAGCTGAAACCCCAGAGAGCGGATCCCATCCAGAGGCTCCAGCGCCCGGCGAATCTCCGCCTCCTCGGCGCTGCAGTCCATGGTCGCAATGCGAAACACACGGCTCTGGCTCGCCTTGGCCGTTGCATCGGCCACCGGCTGTGGGTCGAATCCTGCCCTGCGGATGGCGTCGAGTGCCAGGGGCAAGGCGCGATCATCCGCGTCGATCTTCAGGGTACGCGCGCTGAGCTGAAAGCCCAAAGAGCGTATTCCGTCCAACGGCTCTAACGCTCGCCGGATCTCCGACTCTTCGGCGCTGCAATCCATAGTGGCAATCCTAAACAGCTTACCGTAGTCTGGGCGGCTTGCTGCGGTAGGGGGCGTAGCGGCGGCACTGGAACAGCCTGCGGAGCAGCAGGTGTCAACAACGCCTAGAGAGGTACTGGTTTCTGATTTCATGGCCTGATTGGAAACCTTGAAGTGACTTTAAAGTCAACTAGCAATAACAATATCGTTGCTTTGTCCTGCTTAAATCGGATTTTTGAATGCGCGGCGCTCAGTAGCAGCCTCCCAAGCGATCCCACTCCGTCGAAAACCGCCATCAATTCGGGCGAATTTCGATTCCCACATTCGTCACCCCGTTTTCCGACGATGCCACTGGCTTTCCCTGATGCATGCGTGCAATAGCGCCCACTATGGCCAACCCGAGGCCATGGTTGCTTTGCCCATGGCTGCGAGCAGGATCTGCACGGAAGAATCGGTCAAACAGCTGCGGGAGTAGCTCGGGATCAATAGTGCTGCCGTAGTTGGTGACACTGATCAGCACACGGCCCTCATCGATAGTCCTGAGGTTGATCTGGACGATTGAGCCAGCGCTCGCGTATCGAGTGGCGTTGCCGAGCAAGTTTGAAAGGGCCCGGCGCAACAACGGCACGTCGAAGGAGCCGTGCGCATCGCCGACGACTTTCCCCGTGAGACAGGCCTCGGCCAGTGCGGCCTCGTGGTAGTCCAGTACGTCTGCAGCCATTGATGCAAGGCTCGCCACGGGCGCGCGACGTGCTCCCACACCCCGATCCGCCTGGGACAAGAACAGCATGTCATTGACGATGCCGGTCAGGCGGTGCAGCTCCTCCAAATTGGACGCCAGCACCTCGCGAATATCCGCCTGCTCAGGGCGCTGCAGCGCCAGTTCATTGTTGGCAATGAGCGTGGCCAACGGCGTGCATAGCTCGTGAGCCACGTCCGCATTGAAGCCCTCCATCTGTGTGTAGGCCTTCTCAATGCGAGCCAGGAGCGCGTTGAACTGGTCGATCAGAGGCACAAGCTCAAGGGGCTGCTCGGCGCTGTCGAGCCGTTGATGCAGGTTGTCAGCCGATACTGCGCGCGTCTGGCCAGCCAGTCTTCGAACGGGCGCCAGGCCCAAGTTGACCAGAGAGAGACCGCCCAGCGATACAACGATGACCCCACCGATGGCTGCGACCAGCAAGGTAAGAGCAAGTCGGTGCAGCAATTGGATGTCGGTTTGGATGTCAAGCGACAGCTGGACGCTCAAATTCTTTGAGGGAGCATTGCCTGCAGTCAGGGGCACCTCGAACTGCCTTTGGCGCCACACCGCTTTTGCGCTCTGGTTACGGGCATGGGCGTAGAGAACAATTCCGTCGTCCTGCGTGACTTCGAGTGACAGGTCTCCGTGCCCCACAAGGAAGTCATCAAGCTTGTGCACAAAGTCTTCCGTATCCCCATGCTCCTTGCCATCCTGCAGCAAGTGCCGAATTACGGTTTCTTTTTGCGCCAGCGTTTCCTCTTGCCGATCACGAAAGTTGAACTCGGTCACCAGATACACCGCCAGACAGACCACCCCGAGTCCGGCAAAGCTCTGCAGCGCCAGCCACCAGGACAACCGCTGGCGCAATGAGCGATGTTGGGCCAGCACCTTCATTCGTTGCGGTCCTCCATGACGTAGCCCATGCCGCGAATGGTGTGGAGCAGCGCAGTGTCAAACGGCACATCGATCTTGGTACGGAGGCGCCGGATCGCGACCTCCACCACGCTGGTATCGCTGTCGAAGTTCATGTCCCACACCTGTTCAGCGATCTCGGTGCGAGAAAGCACTTGGCCTTTTCTTCTCAGGAACAGAGTCAGCAACAGAAATTCCTTGGCCGTCAATTCCAAGCGCTGACCTCCCCGGGACGCCTTGCGCCGCACCAGATCGACCTCGATATCTGCTAAACGCAGTTGCGTGGGCTCTGCGGCATCCCGCTCACCATGGGACCGCCGGAGCAGCACCTGAATGCGAGCGCTCAATTCGGAAAACGCAAAGGGCTTGACCAAGTAGTCATCGGCACCCGTCTGGAGTCCTAAGACCCGATCCTCGACGCTGACCCTGGCTGTCAACATTAAAACTGGAGTCTGCTTGGTTTTGCGAAAAGCCGTCAGCAGGCTGAAGCCGTCTATCCCCGGGAGCATCGCATCCAGAACCAACAGATCGTGCCCGCCCTCCAGAGCCATGTGAAGGCCATCCACGCCGTTGTGGGCAACGTCCACCACGTAGCCGACCGCTCCCAGACCCTTGCGCAGGTACTCGGCCAGCTTGACTTCGTCTTCGATGAGCAGAATTTTCATTCTGTCATTCTCGAAGAATGCGGCCTGTTGCGCGATTACGAATTTGTAAACTGGCTGTTGGTACCTTGTCGCGCGTGCATTTCTAAAGTATCTCTGTGTCGAAAGGCATAGTCCCGGCAGATGGCCGAGGGCTCATTTAGATCAAGGGACAACACCATGACCATTCGCAACCCCCTCGCGCTCGCTCTGATCGCCTTCGCTATCGCGGCTCCAGGCCTGGCATCTGCATCTTCGCTGTATCACCCCGCCGGTGGCGAAGTGGGATTTACCACCCATCCCGACCATTTTCAAAGCTCTTTGTCCCGTAGCGACGTGCTTGAGTCGGTGGTTGCCGCCCGCAAGGACGGAACGCTCGCTATTCTCCAGCGCGGCGGTGCTTTGCCTGCTAAGGCAATGGGCCCCTCCAAGACGCGCGAGCAAGTGCAACAGGAATTCCTGAACATGTCCGACGCTGAAAAGGAGCGTCTCCAGGAACTGTACGGCTCGGGCAGCTGACTCCTCAACGCTCCCAGCCCCTATCCAGAGTCCATCCGTGCCCCACATGAAGACTTCATAGTCGAGTGCTAGACTCCAATAATGCGCCGTTTGATTGCTGTTTTTATGCTTGCATTGCTACCATTCCAGTTCAGCTGGTCTGCGGTGGCCGCGTATTGCATGCATGAGAGCACGGCTGCGCAGGCGCAACACGTGGGACATCATGAGCACAAACATGATGCCGACAACGCGGTCCATCAAGCCGACAAGGGCAGTCAAAGCGCTGGCCAGTTTGACATCGACTGCTCCGTTTGCCATGGTGCCGGCATCGGGGCCCTCAATTTCTCTTATGCCAGCCAAGGCACCTCTCACGATGGCAGTGTCGGTGTCCAGCCCCACGTGCAACTCGCTGGTGTAACACCCACTCCCCCTGACCGCCCCCAGTGGTCTGTCCTCGCCTAATCGGCGGGGCTTCTCTCCTTCTCTCAGTTGTCCGTGTCCGCCCTAAGGGCGGATGCAGTTGCGCATGCCGCGACTGTGACGAGTGACGAGTTGCCAGCAACTGCACGGTTGCCCCCCGCCGATCCTTCGTGTTTTGAAATCACTGGAGAATCGGATGTTCAAGGGTATTTGCTTTCAAGGAAAGCCGGACGCATGGCGCGGCCGCAAGAAAATCAAGCTCGCAACGGCTGCTGCAGCCATATTGCTGGCCACGTCCACCGGCGCCTTTTCCCAGGGCATGACACAACGGCCCGTGGGTGGCTCGGATGCCCCCATGGCCGTTGCAGCACCCGTAGCGCCGCTGTCGCTGGCCAGGGCTATTGAACTGGCCCTGGAGGGCAACCCAGAGGTGGCTGCTGCGACGCGCCAGTTGGAAGCGACGCAAGGGCAAGTTCTGCAAGGACGCGCTCGGCCCAATCCAGAGTTTGCCTACTCGCTGGAAGACGCGCGCTCCAAAACGCGTACCCAAAACTGGCAGCTCAATCTCCCGGTCGAACTGGGGGGCAAGCGGGCTGCGCGCACGAAGGCTGCCGAGAAGGCGCGTGAGCAGGCACAAGCCCAGCTTGTCGAACTGAAGGCGACCGTGCGCGCCAACGTCGCTGCCGCCTACTTTGATGTGCTCACTGCCCAAGAGCGCCTGGTGCTGGCTCGGGACAGCGTCGCTCTGGCCAAGTCATCAACTGACACGGTCGCCAAGCGCGTGGCGGCGGGCAAGGTCTCCCCAGTCGAGGAGTCCAAGGCGCGGGTTGCGGAAGCGGGAATTCGCGTCGAAATGGCCCAAGCCGCCAGTGAGCAGCGCAATGCTCTGTCCCGACTGTTTGCGCTCATGGGGAAGACTGAGGCACCCGTCGCCGTTTTGGAGGGCAAGGCCGAAGCGCTTCCGCCGGTGCCGGAACTCGTTGATCTGCAGCCGCTCATTGCTTCCTCGCCGGCGGTTGTCCTGGCCAGGATCGAGGTGGACCGGCGCCAGGCCCTGACTGAGCTGGAACAAAGCAAGCGCGTGCCGGATGTCACGGTGAGTGTCGGCATGCAGCGCAGCAACGAAACGCAGCGAAACGTGCTTCTTTTCGGGGTCTCCGTGCCTCTGCCGGTGTTCGACCGCAATCAAGGCAACCTCCTCGAAGCCCTCAAGCTGGAAGACAAGGCGCGCGACGAGCTGCAGGGCGCCACGGTGCGACTGCACAGCGAAGTGGCGCAGGCCCGTGAGCGGCTCGCCACGATCGCATCGGAGATCCAGGCCCTGCAGCAGGACGTCCTTCCAGGGGCCAAGTCGGCGTATGACGCGGCCACCATTGGGTTTGAGAACGGCAAGTTCAATTTCCTGGAGGTGCTGGATGCACAGCGCACCTACTTCACAGCCAAAGCCCAATACCTCAAAGCACTTGGCGAGGCGCACCGTGCAGCAGCCGATGTTGACCGCTTGCTCGGCGGTACCACCGCTTCCCGCCTGATCGCAACGCAGAACTGAAAATGACCATGAACACCAGTAAATCCACCATCAGTAAAAAGCACCTGATCGCCATTGCGGTCGTCCTCGCATTGGGGGTCGGGGCCGGCGCCTTCATCTTGCAGGGCGGCGGAAAGCCCAAGACGGCTGCTGCCGAAGGCGATGGCCACGGGCACGGCGGCCACACTGAAGCCAAGGGCCACGGCGACGGCGAGCACCATGGCAAGGCAGGAGAAAAGGGCCACAGTGATGACAAGGGCCATGCGGACGGCGAACACCATGAAAAGAGCGAGGCCAAGGGCGCTCACGGCGGTACCGTTTTCAAGGAAGGCGATTTCAGCCTGGAGGCACTGCTGTCCGAGGACGGTGGAGAGCCGCGGCTGCGCATCTGGTTGTTCGACAAGGACAAGGCTCTGCCGCTGACTGCCGCGACGGTCACCGCAACGCTGACCCGCCTCACCGACGAAAAGCAGAAGCTGACTTTCGTCCAGGAAAAAGACAGCCTGGTCAGTAAGGAAATCGTTCCCGAACCCCATGCATTTGAGATCGAAATCATCGCGCAGACGGCTACCGAGCCCTTCATGTTCGTGATGAGCAAGGAAGAAGGCAAGGTTGAATTGGCAGACGCCCAGATCAAGGCTGCCTCGATCACGGTGGATACGACATCCCCTGCCAACATCAAAACGGCACTCTTGTTGCCTGGCGAGATAAAGCTCAACGAGGACCGCACCTCGCATGTGGTTCCACGGCTCGCCGGTGTGGTGGAAAGCGTCAGCGCCAGCCTTGGCCAGGTCGTCAAGAAGGGACAAGTCCTGGCTGCCATTGCCAGCCCCACTGCCTCGGAACAACGCAGCGAGCTGCAGACGGCCCACAAGCGCCTGGCGCTGGCCAAGACGACTTACGAGCGAGAAAAGAAGCTGTGGGAGCAGAAGGTATCTGCCGAACAGGACTACCTGCAGGCCAGGCAAGCCCTGAGCGAAGCAGAGGTGGCTGTGGCCAACGCCAATCAAAAGCTCAGTGCGCTGGGCCTGTCCACCTCGTCGGCGTCCGGTCTCAATCGCATCGAGTTGCGTGCGCCATTTGACGGGATCGTCATCGAGAAGCATCTGAGCCTGGGCGAAGCCGTCAAGGAGGATGCCGCCGTGTTCACCATCTCGGACCTCTCCACCGTGTGGGCGGAAATCAACCTTCCAGCGAAGGACCTGCCTTCGGTGCGGGTGGGCGAGAAAGTCACCATCAAGGCCACGGCGTTTGACGCAACGGCCACGGGCACTGTCGCTTTTGTGGGCGCGTTGATCGGCGAGCAAACCCGTACAGCCAAAGCCCGCGTGGTTCTGGACAACCCCAAAGGAGCCTGGCGCCCCGGCCTGTTCGTGAACGTCGAGGTTATTTCCGAGGAAACAGCGGCACCCGTGACGATCTCGGCAGACGCGGTGCAGAACCTTGGAGACAAGCCCGTTGTCTTCCTGAAGGTCAACGGTGGGTTCATTGCTCAGCCCGTGAAGCTGGGCCGCAGCGATGGCAAGCGGATCGAGGTCCTTGGAGGCCTCAAGGCCGGCATGCCTTACGCCTCGACTGGCAGCTTCGTCGTGAAGTCTGAGCTCGGCAAGGGATCCGCCGAACACACGCACTGATCCCGGAGCCCATACATGTTTGAAAAACTCATTCGATTTTCCATCGAGCAGCGATGGCTGGTGCTGCTTGCGGCTTTCGCCATGGCGGCCTTCGGCGTCTTCAGCTACCAGAAGTTGCCTATTGACGCCGTGCCCGACATCACGAACGTCCAGGTCCAGATCAACACGCAGGCGGCCGGGTATTCGCCCCTTGAGACCGAGCAGCGGGTCACATACCCGATTGAGACGGTCATGGCCGGCCTGCCGAACCTGGATCAGACGCGGTCGCTTTCGCGGTATGGACTGTCGCAGGTCACCGTCATTTTCAAGGACGGCACCGACATCTATTTCGCTCGCCAGCTCGTCAACGAGCGTATCCAGGAGGCTCGGGACAAACTGCCAGCAGGCATCACGCCGGCGCTGGGGCCCATCTCGACAGGGCTGGGGGAAATCTATCTTTGGACCGTCGAAACCAAGGACGGAGCGAAGAAGCCCGACGGCTCACCCTACACCCCGACCGACCTGCGCGAGATCCAGGACTGGATCATCAAGCCGCAGCTGCGAAACGTTCCTGGCGTGACGGAAATCAACTCCATCGGCGGCTTCGCCAAGGAGTACCAGATCGCGCCCATCCCCGAGCGCTTGGCTTCGCTGGGCGTGACGCTGCAGGATGTGGTCACCGCCCTGGACCGCAACAACGGCAACGTGGGCGCCGGCTACATCGAAAAGCGTGGCGAGCAGTACCTCATCCGCGCGCCTGGCCAGGTGAAATCCCTGGAAGACATCGGCAACGTGATCCTCAGCAGTGCCAACGGCGTGCCAGTGCGCGTCAAGGACGTGGCCGAAGTGGGTATCGGCCGAGAACTCAGGACTGGCGCTGCGACGGATAACGGGCGCGAGGTGGTTCTTGGCACCGTGTTCATGCTGATTGGCGAGAACAGCCGGACCGTCTCCCAAGCGGTGGACAAGAAGATGGTGGAGGTCAACAAAAGCCTTCCAGAGGGTGTGCATGCGGTGACGGTCTACGACCGCACGGTGCTCGTCGACAAGGCCATCGGCACGGTGAAGAAGAACCTGCTGGAAGGCGCGGTTCTCGTGATCGTCATCCTGTTCCTCTTCCTCGGAAACATCCGCGCGGCGGTCATAACGGCAATGGTCATCCCCTTGTCGATGCTCTTCACGTTCACAGGCATGGTCCAGTACAAGGTGAGCGCCAACCTGATGAGCCTCGGGGCGCTGGACTTCGGCATCATCATTGATGGCGCAGTCGTGATCGTGGAAAACTGTGTGCGGCGCCTTGCCCACGCACAGGCGCACCACGGCCGACCGCTGACCCGGGCAGAGCGCTTCCACGAAGTGTTCCTGGCATCCCAGGAGTCGCGCCGCCCCTTGCTGTTCGGGCAACTGATCATCATGGTGGTGTACCTGCCCATCTTCGCGCTCACGGGCGTTGAAGGAAAGATGTTCCACCCGATGGCATTCACCGTGGTTGCCGCACTGCTCGGCGCCATGATTTTGTCGGTGACTTTCATTCCGGCGGCCGTTGCGCTGTTCATTGGCAACCGGGTCAGCGAGAAGGAAAACTTTCTTCTTGGCTATGCCAAGCGCATGTACGGCCCGATGCTGGATCGCGTGATGGGCGCCAAAACGCTGGTTCTCACCATTGCCGCAGTCGCTGTTGTCTTGTGCGGATTGATTGCCACCCGCATGGGCAGCGAATTCGTTCCCAACCTCAATGAGGGCGACCTTGCCATCCAGGCACTGCGCATTCCGGGCACCAGCCTGTCCCAGTCGGTGGCCATGCAGCAGCAGATCGAGCGGACCCTGAAGGCGAAGTTTCCCGAGATCGAACGCATCTTCGCCAGAACTGGTACCGCAGAGATTGCCTCGGACCCAATGCCGCCGAATATCTCGGACGGGTACATCATGCTCAAGCCCGTGGACGAATGGCCTGAGCCTCGCAAGACCCGGGACGAGTTGCTTGCCGCGATCCAGGAAGTCCTTGGCAAGATTCCTGGCAACAACTACGAGTTCTCGCAGCCTATCCAACTGCGCTTCAATGAGCTGATCTCGGGTGTGCGAAGCGACGTGGCGGTGAAGATTTTCGGCGACGACATGGACGTGCTGAACAAGTCCGCCGAAGAGGTCTCTGCAATGCTGCAGAAGATCCAAGGCTCATCGGAAGTCAAGGTCGAGCAGACGACAGGCTTGCCAATGCTCACGGTCAATATCGACCGTCAGAAGGCCGCGCGCTATGGACTGAATGTTGCCGACATCCAGGACACCGTGGCCACAGCCATCGGCGGTCGGGAAGCCGGCACGATGTTCGAAGGCGACCGCCGGTTCGACATCCTGGTGCGCCTGCCGGAAAACCTGCGCAACGACCTCGAGGGAATGAAACGGCTGCCCATTGCGCTGCCACGCTCGGGAACCGGTACGGAAGGCAAGACCAACTTCATTCCGCTGGGTGAGGTCGCTACGTTCGATCTGGCGCCAGGGCCCAACCAGGTCAGCCGCGAGAACGGAAAGCGGCGCATTGTGGTGAGCACCAACGTGCGCGGACGCGATGTGGGATCTTTCGTGGCGGATGCCGAGCAGGGTCTGGCCCAGATCAAGATTCCCACCGGCTACTGGACGAGCTGGGGCGGAACCTTTGAGAACCTGCAGTCGGCGACGAAGCGCCTGCAGATCGTTGTACCGGTATCCCTGCTGCTGGTCTTCGTGCTGCTGTTCGCGATGTTCGGGAATGCCAAGGATGGTCTGCTGGTCTTCACAGGCATCCCGTTCGCTTTGACTGGGGGCATTCTTGCGCTTTGGCTTCGAGACATCCCGATGTCCATCTCTGCGGCCGTCGGCTTCATCGCGCTCTCTGGGGTGGCGGTGCTCAACGGGCTGGTGATGATTTCGTACATCCGCAGTCTGAGGGAAGGCGGTGTTGGTCTTGACGAAGCGATCCGTGAGGGCGCTCTGACCCGCTTGCGCCCCGTTCTGATGACCGCCTTGGTGGCATCACTGGGCTTTATTCCCATGGCCATCGCTACAGGCACCGGCGCTGAAGTCCAGCGTCCCCTGGCAACCGTGGTGATTGGCGGGATTCTTTCCTCCACGCTGCTCACGCTCCTCGTGCTACCGATTCTCTACCGTCTGGCCCACAGGCCAGATGAAGAAGCTGAGGACGTGTCCGCTGAGCCTTCTCACCCGGAAGCACCGAAGCCCGTGTAGCCATAGAAGGTCCCGCTGATCGCGGGACCTTCCCTTTTCTCCAACCCCAAAGGAACTGTCATGAAACTCTCCAATCTCATCCTCGCCCTCACAGTGTCGATCTCGGGCGCGGCCTTTGCTGCTGACAACCATGGCCACGACGTAAAGCCGATGCACGGTGGTGCTGTTGCAGAAGCCAAGGACGTCGAATACGAATTCGTAGCCAGCGCCGACAAGTTGCAGCTGTACATGCGCGACCATGGAAAGCCAGTTGCAGTGGCGGGAATGACCGCCAAGGTCACTCTGCTGGCAGGCAGCGACAAGCAGGATGTCCAGCTCCAACCCGGTGACGGCAAGCTGGAAGCCACGGGCAGCTTCAAAGTCCCCGCCGGTACGAAAGCCGTCGTCGCTGTCTCAAAGGCCGGCAAGTCGGTTGCCTCGGTCCGTTTCACGCTGAAGTAACACGAACGCAGCAAGGGCGATTGCCCCCCGTCACTCTGGGGGGCGATGTAGCTGTCTGTGGCCAACGATTCTCGTCCAGGCGACATCACAGTAGTGGCGGGCTTGGACCGCCCCTCGGCGCTTTGCATGTTCCCGTCCCGAGGGGCAAAAGGAGCGATCCATGTCAATGCAAGCGGCTCAGGGAGGGCTCTTTGCCAAGCTGTTCTGGATCTGGATCGGCTTGTTGATCTCGGTGTTTGTGTTTTGGCGACTGCGGCACATGTGGCTCAAGCGCCATCCCCCGATGGAAATTCGAACCAAGTACAGCCGTCGCCTTGCCAAGCGACTGAGGGAGCGGCAGGCAGTACGGTTGAAGTGCCGAACCACTGTAAAGCCGCGGCACCGGCGTCGACATTGAGCACCAAGCCCGAACGTGGCTCGCGGACAAGCCGCAGTCAACTGCGTAGCCGTATTCCATCTCAGGAGACAGACCATGGGTAAAGGTTCCGATCACGCCTTGCCGGCGGCGGGCAACGAAAAGGCATTGCGGTACGCGTTGATGCTCACCGGCGGCTTCATGCTGGCCGAGGTCATTGGCGGGGTGATGCTCAACAGCCTGGCACTGCTGTCCGATGCCGCACACATGTTCACCGACGTGGCGGCGCTGGCCATTGCGCTGGCGGCCATCCGTGTCGGGCGCAGAGCAGTGGACGATAGACGCACCTTCGGATACCACCGATTCGAGATCCTGGCCGCCGCATTCAACGCCTTGCTCTTGTTTGGCGTTGCGGCCTACATCCTCTACGAAGCGTGGCAACGCTGGAGCAATCCTCCGGCAGTTCAGACCACGGGGGTACTGGTGATCGCTGTTCTTGGCACGATCGTCAACCTCGTGAGCATGCGCCTCCTTTCCTCAGGCAAGGATTCCAGCCTCAACGTCAAAGGCGCCTACCTTGGGGTCCCCTCGTTTTCAGTGCAATAACTGGCGGTACGCAAACCCAGCACTGGCGCGGGGGTGGTGTTGGTAGATCGTTGATTCTGTTGGCTTTCCTGTTCACCTTCAAATCCGGGATTCGTGGCGTCAAACCGTGATCG
>JANJVG010000139.1 GCA_024710165.1 Burkholderiaceae bacterium | reverse complement strand
CGCTCTGACCCTCCTTGCCGCAGGTGCCCACACCGCTGTCCAGGCGCATGTCGTTGCCGATCATGGTCACCTTCTTGAGCGACTCCGGGCCGCTGTCGACGATGGTCGCGCCCTTCACGGGGTACTGGATCTTGCCGTTTTCCACCCAGTAGGCCTCGCTCGCGGAGAACACGAACTTGCCGCTGGTGATGTCCACCTGTCCGCCGCCGAAGTTGGTGGCGTACAGGCCCTTCTTGATGCTGGCGACGATTTCCTGCGGGTCCTTGTCGCCGCCCAGCATGTAGGTATTGGTCATGCGCGGCATGGGGATGTGGGCATAGCTCTCACGCCGGCCGTTGCCCGTGGGCTTGACACCCATGAGGCGCGCATTCATCGCGTCCTGGATGTAGCCCTTCAATATGCCGTCCTCGATGAGCACGTTGCGCTGCGTGGCGTGGCCCTCATCGTCCACGTTGAGCGAGCCGCGGCGGTCGGCCAGCGTGCCATCGTCCAGCACGGTGACGCCCTTGGCCGCCACTCGCTGGCCGATGCGGCCGCTGAAGGCACTCGACCCCTTGCGGTTGAAGTCGCCCTCCAGCCCGTGGCCCACGGCCTCGTGCAGCAGCACGCCGGGCCAGCCCGGCCCCAGCACCACGATCATCTCGCCGGCCGGGGCCGGGCGCGACTCGAGGTTGACCATTGCGGCATGGACCGCCTCGTCCACGTAGCGGCCGATTTGCGCGTCGTCAAAATACGCCAGGCCAAAGCGCCCGCCGCCGCCCGCCGAGCCGACCTCGCGGCGCCCGCCCTGCTCGGCAATCACCGTGACCGACAGGCGCACCAGCGGGCGCACGTCCGCCGCCAGGGTGCCGTCGGCGCGCGCCACCAGCACCACATCGTATTCGCTGGCCAGCCCGGCCATGACCTGGGCCACCCGCGGGTCCTTGGCACGGGCCAGTTGTTCAACCTTTTCCAGCAACTGGACCTTGGCCGTGCTGTCGAGCGAAGCGATGGGATCGACGCCAGCGTACAGGCTACGGCTTTTTGCTATTTTTTTAGAAGCTACCCGCGCTTTACCAGATTGGGCTGCGGCCGAAATCGACCGTACCGTGCGCGCCGCATCGAGCAGCGAGGCTTCAGAAATGTCGTCCGAGTAGGCAAAGGCTGTTTTTTCGCCGCTGACGGCCCGCACCCCCACGCCCTGGTCGATGCTGAACGAGCCGGTCTTGACGATACCCTCCTCCAGGCTCCAGCCCTCGCTGCGGGTGTACTGGAAGTACAGGTCGGCATCATCGACCTGGTGCGCCCGGATGTCGGCCAGCGCCCGTGCCAGGTGGCTTTCGTCCAGACCAAAAGGCGCCAGCAACAACTGGCGGGCCACATCGATGCGCTGGGTGGTCGGTGCGCGCACCGGAGCGGCAGTAGAGGAGCGGAAATTCATCGGGGCATTTTAGGCGCCCTGCCCAGACTGGCGCTGGGCCCGGGCAATCGACATCAGAATTCCCAGCGCCAGCCCCAGCGTGACCATGGCGGTCCCCCCGTAGCTGATGAAGGGCAGAGGAACCCCCACGACAGGCAGCATGCCGCTGACCATGCCCATGTTCACGAAGGCGTACGAAAAGAAGATCATTGACACGGCGGCGGCCATCAGCCGGCCGAACAGCCCCGCTGCACCCATGGCAATGGCCAGCCCGCGCCACACCAGCAGCAGAAAACAGGTGATCAAAAACAGGTTTCCCGCCAGACCAAACTCTTCCGAATAGGCGGCAAAGATGAAATCGGTAGTGCGCTCGGGGATGAACTCCAGATGGGTCTGCGTGCCCGCCATGAAGCCTTTGCCGAACACCCCGCCCGAGCCGATGGCGATCATGCCCTGGATGATGTGGAAGCCCTTGCCCAGCGGGTCGCGCGTGGGGTCCAGCAAGGTGCAGATGCGCTGCTGCTGGTAGTCGTGCAACACGGGCCAGCGCACGCCATCGGCGCACCAGTTGTCGCCCATCACCACCAGCACAGTAATCCCCGCCACGCCCAGCAGCACCGGGGGCAGTACCAGCTTCCAGGGCAGCCCGGCAAAGAAAATCACCGACAGCCCGGCCGCCAGCACCAGCAGCGAGGTGCCCAGATCGGGCTGCTTCATGATGAGCCCCACGGGCACCGCCAGCAGCAGCCCCGCCACGGCAAAGTCGAGCGGACGCAGTTGACCCTCGCGCCGCTGGAACCACCAGGCCAACATGAGCGGCATGGCAATTTTGAGAATTTCGCTGGGCTGGATGACGACGCCCACGTTGACCCAGCGCTGCGCCCCTTTTTTGGTAATTCCAAACAGCGCCACCGCCACCAGCAGGGCCACCCCAAGTGCATACAGCGGCACGGCCAGGGCCATGATGCGCTGCGGCGGCACCTGCGCCACCAAAAACAGGATGCCCCCGGCAATCAGCATGTTGCGGCCATGGTCGACAAAACGCGTGCCATGGTCGTAGCCCGATGAATACATCGCCACCAGGCCCGCCGCGGCCAGCAGCAGCACCAAGCCGGTCAGCGCTGCATCGAAGCCGCGAAAGAGGGGCAGGATGCGCCGAACGAGCGACGGCTTTTCGATAGTGGTTCCCATGCGGCAATTATCGGGCGTGCGCCTGCGGGCGCCCCGCCAACCACCGCTCAGGCGGCCTGGCGGAACGCCATGATCGCCTGGTTGCGCAGGGTGCGCAGCAGGCCCAGGGTCTTGTCATCCACCGCGATACCGCCCGGGCGATCCTGGTCGGCGTAAATCAGCGCAAACGGGCGGCCCTTGATTTGCAGCGGCAGCAACAGGAACGTGGGGGCATTGAGGTTTTTACGATACCAGTCCGGCAGCCGCTCCTGCATGTGCGGCTCGGTGGCGTCCGTAATCAGCGTGTCGGCACCGCGCAGGCACACCGCCGAAAACAGGTCGCGCTGCGCCTTGAGCGGCACGGCCAGCGCGCGCACCGCGTCCTCGCTGCCCTCACCAAGGCCGAAACGCCCGGTCACGATGTCGGTCTTGGCGTCGCGCAGGCCAAACACCATGCGCCGGGCCCCCAACGAGCGGAACATGGTCTCCAGAATCATGCGCAGGATGTCGTTGAGCTTGAAGTTCTCGACCATGGCATTGGTGATGTCCTGGATGCCCGCCGAAAGCACCACGGCGGCCTCGGCAGGCGACGGCGCCATTCCTGCCTGCGTCTGCGCCGGGGACGAGAGCACCGGGGGCGATTCAGAACGCAGCTCATGCGTCGAGAGCATGTCCTGCGGGTCGGGCGGAGCGTCGGCAGCACTGGGCAACACCAGCAAACGCCCTGCCGCAGAGCCCTTGTCCACCCGCAGCTCCAGCACCCGGGCCATGGTGACCAGCTTCTGACGACCTTCCTGGGTGGCCGCTCCAACGGCCTGCGGCGTCATGTCCAGCGTGCGCGCATACTGCGTGGCCAGCGTACGCAACCCGTCTTCGGCCTGCTTGCGCTCGTTGCGCAGCAGGATGGTGGTGGCCTCGTTGGCAGCGCGCACCACCCAGCGCAGCCGCTCCGCGCCCTGTTCCGGCGGGCGCTGCGGAGGCGATCCCTGGGGCTTGCGAATGCAGCGCTGCAGCGTCTCGGGCAGGCCCCAGACCCGTGCCACACCCGCGCCCAGGTCTTCAAATCCGAGGCCCAGCACCTGCACGGCCGCTGCTTCATCGTCGCCTCCGATCCGCCCCGACGCCACCAGCGCCCGGATCTGCCCCGCCTCTTCAGGGAAATAGAACTCGCACAGCATGCGCCCCAGGTTGTGGAACATGGCACCAATGAAGGCTTCCTCGCTTCCCTGGCCCGGCCCGCACAGCTCAGCCGCCAGCGAGCCTGCCATCATCGCGCGCAAAAATTCCTCGCGCATCTGGCTGGCGTGCTGCTTGTCCTGCATGTGGTCCAGCAGCACCAGGCTCAGCGCCATGCTGCGCACGGCATTGAAGCCCACCAGGCTCACGGCGCGCGAAACGGTGCTCACACTGCCACGGCTGGCGTGGGCAAAATTCACGCTGTTGACCAGGCGCAGCAGCTTGTTGGTCAGCGCCACGTCCTTGAGGATTTCGTTCGTCAGGTCGCTGATGCTGTCGTCCTCGGAGCTGGCCACGCGCTGGATGCGCGCCACCGAGTCCGACAGCGCCGGAAAATCGCTCTTGTGGCGCATGCGCCGCAACAAGAAATCGAGCGTGGCATTGCTCGCCGCCGTGGGCGCACTCACCGGCGCGGCCCAGGCGCGCAATGCGTCGCGCAATTCGGCCGCCGTGGCGTGGCGCGCCGCAGGCTCGCGCGCCAGGGCGCGCTGGAGGATGGCGCGCAGCGCATCATCCACCCCCGGCCCCAGGTCGGCTGGCAGCTCCAGTGTGTCGTTGGCGATGCGGTACAGCGCCTGCCAGGTATCGGTCTGGTGGATCAGCGGGCGGCCGGTGAGCAGTTCCACCAGCACCAGCGCCGCCGAATAAATGTCCATGGAAGGTGCCGGCGCGACCCCGGCCGTGGCCTCGGGCGCCATGTAGGCCGGCGTGCCGCTGGCCAGTTGGGCATCGGACGGGCTGGCCACAGCCGCTGCCAGGCCAAAGTCCATGACGCGCGCATGGCGGTGCGCATCCACCATCACGTTCGAGGGCTTGAGGTCGCGGTGCACGATGCCCGCCTCGTGGGCGGCCTGCAGACCGTCGAGCACGTCGACCATCAGCGCCACAGCGTCGTGCGGCGCGCAACGCCCCTGCTGGGCCAGGTGCTCGGCGAGCGTGCAGCCGGGCACGTATTCGAACACGATGTAGGGCTGGTTCGCCTGCACATCGGCCTCGAACACGGGCACGATGTAGGGGTGCGCGAGCCGCCCCACATGGCGCGCCTCGCGCAGCCAGCGCTCGAGCACGGCGGCGTCCTGGCCCGGGGGCACCAGCTTGATGGCCACCTCGCGCTCCAGGCGCGGATCACGTGCCAGCCACACCGTGGCCTGTGCACCCTGGCCCAGCACCCGCTGCAATTCAAACCGTCCCAGGAACGCCGGCTGAGCCCCTCCTCCCCCCGTCACAAGGCGTCGGGCAGTGGAAAGCGGGGCAAAATCAGGCATGGTGTACGGGCACAAGTCGGAAGACGCACACCGCGCCTCTCCGGGAAGAGTATCTTATGCTTACAAATGCCCGCGCGCGCACCCCTCAGGCACCGATTTTTGCCCCACCGCCATGCCAAACACCCACCTCCTGTACCTGCACGGCTTTCGCTCATCGCCCCAGTCGGCCAAGGCCCGCCTGGTGGCCGCGCATGTGGCCGCACACCATCCGGCCGTGCATTTCTGGGCGCCGCAGCTGCCGCCCTCGCCACGCGCGGCCATGGCGCTGGTCGCCCAGGGTATTGCCGACTGGCCCCACACCGCCATGGCCGTGGTGGGCTCTTCGCTCGGCGGCTTCTATGCCAGCTGGGTGGCCCGGCAGGCAGGCTGCCCCAGCGTGCTGCTGAACCCCGCCGTGCACCCCGCGCGCGACCTGGCACGCCACATCGGGGAGCAGACAGCCTGGCACGACCCGCAGGAGCGGTTTTTCTTCCTGCCCGAATACGTGGATGAACTCCGGGCACTGGACCAGCGCGGCCTGCCCCCCGGTGGCCCGGAGCTGGCCATCATTGCCAAGGGCGACGAAGTGCTGGACTGGCGCGAGATGGTGGCCCGCTACCCCCAGGCGCAGTTGCGGCTGCTGGAAGGCGGCGACCACGGGCTGAGTGATTTCGCAGATCACCTGCCCACCGTGATGCAGTTTCTCCAACTCGCCTGATCACCCCCACAGGCCCATGGGACAATCCGCCCATGTACGCATTGTTTGAAGACGCCGGCAAATTCCTGGCCGGCCGCATCCTCTCCGAAGCCGAGACTTCGGCCCAGATCGAGCTCGACTCCGGCAAACGGGTCAAGGCCAAGGCCGCCCACATCCTGCTCAAGTTCGAGAAGCCTGCGCCCTCCGAACTCATGACCCAGGCCCAGGGCGTGGCCTCCACCATCGAGCTGCCCCTGGCGTGGGAGTTCGCCCCCGAGGACGAATTCGGCTTTGCCGACCTGGCACGCGACTATTTCTCGGCCAACGCCACGCTGGCCGAGCAGGCCGGTGCGCTGTTCGCGCTGTATGAGGCGCCGCACTACTTCCGCCGCGCCGGCAAGGGCCGTTTCAAAAAGGCCCCGGCCGAGATCCTGCAGCAGGCGCTGGCCGCCATCGAGAAGAAAAAGGCGGTACTGCAGCAAATCGCCGACTGGGCCGAGCAGCTGGGGCGCGGCGAGTGCCCGCAGCCCATCCGCGACCAGCTCTACAAGATTTTGTTCCGACCCGACAAGAACGCGCCCGAATACAAGGCCGTGGTCGAGGCCAGCCGCGCCACACACACCGCGCCCTTGCCGCTGCTGCAAAAGGCCGGCGCCATCGATTCGAGCTACCAGTTCCACTGGAAGCGCTTCCTGTTCGACAACTTCCCCAAGGGCACGGGCTTCCCCGCCGTCACCGCGCCGCAGCCACCGGCAGACCTGCCGCTGGCCCCCGTGCAGGCCTACTCCATCGACGACTCGCAGACCACCGAGATCGACGACGCGCTCTCGGTGCAGGGTCTGGGCACGGGCACCGTCACGCTGGGCATCCACATCGCCGCGCCGGGCCTGGCCATCCAGCCCGGCAGCGATCTCGACAAGCTGGGCCGCAACCGCCTGTCCACCGTCTACATGCCGGGCTACAAGATCACCATGCTGCCCGACGCCGTGGTGCAGATCTACACGCTCGACGAGGGCCGCGCCAACCCGGCCGTGTCGCTCTACGCCACCATCGACGAAGCCACGCTGGAGATCACCGCCACCGAAACGCGCCTGGAGCGCGTGCCCGTGGCCGTGAACCTGCGCCACGACCAGCTCGACCACATCGTCACCGAGGCCTGGCTGCAGGACCCATCGATTCAGCATGAAAACACGCCCCAGGCCTTGCTGGACCGGCGCGAGCAGCTATCCTTTTTGTACCGCCTGGCGCTCAAACTTAAGGCCGGGCGCGAGCTGGTGCGCGGCAAGCCCGAAACGTTCAACCGCCCCGACTACACCTTCCGCCTGCACGGCAACGACGGCGCCGAGCCGCAGGGCACGGAACAGGTCACGATCGGCACGCGCAAGCGCGGCGCGCCGCTGGACCTGATCGTGGCCGAGGCCGCCATCGTCGCCAACAGCACCTGGGGCCTGATGCTGGCCGAGCACGGCGTGCCCGGCATCTACCGCAGCCAGGCCAGCCTGGCGCCCGGCGTGAAGGTGCGCATGGGCACCAAGGCGCTGCCGCACGCCGGCATTGGTGTGAAGGCGTACTCGTGGGCCACCTCGCCGCTGCGCCGCTACACCGACCTGGTGAACCAGTGGCAGATCATCGCCTGCGCGCGCCACGGCAAGACGGCCGCGCTGGCCGCGCCGTTCAAGCCCAAGGACGCCGACCTGTTCTCCATCATCAGCAGCTTCGACGCCGCCTACAGCGCCTACAACGGCTACCAGGCGGGCATGGAGCGCTTCTGGACGCTCAAGTATGTGGAGCAGAACCACATCACCGAGCTCACGGCCACCGTGTTCAAGGAAGGCCCGGGCGGCAGCTTCCTGGTGCGAGCGGACGAACTGCCGCTGGTCTTCCCGGTGCTCGGCGCGCAGAACCTGCCGCGCGGCGCGCGCATCCGCGTGCGGCTGGGCGAGGTCGATGAGATCACGCTGGACGTGCACGGCTCGCTGATCGAGCGCCTGGACGACCCGCAGGACGCCAGCGATGACGGCCCGGTTCAGGAGGACGAGGACGACGAGGCCGTGGCCGGCCCGATCGCCATCGCTGTCGATGTGAACGAGCCCGAGGCCGGTGGCAGCGATAATCCCACCCCGTGAACATGGCCCCCACGCTCCCTCACTCCGTGTGCTCGCTGCCCCCCGGGTGGGGCCGCTTTTCATCTTGGGGCGGCCCGGCGATGAAACTCCCCGCCTTCCTCACCCGCTTCAGCACGCTGCAGCTCACGCTGGGCGTGTCGGTGGCCGTGCACGCGGCCATCCTGTCGGTGCGCTTTGTCGACCCCGAGGGGTTCAACCGGGTGTTCCAGGACACGCCGCTCGAAGTCATCCTGGTCAACGCCAAGTCCACCGAGAAGCCGGAGAAGGCGCAAGCCATCGCGCAGTTCGCGCTGGCCGGCGGCGGCGATGCCGAGAAGGGCCGCGCCACCAGCCCGCTGCCCTATTCGGCCCTGACGAGCGTGGGTGACGACTTCGAGGAAGCGCAGCGCAAGATGGATGCGCTGCAGGAGCAGCAGACCCAGTTGCTCGCGCAATTGCGCAAGGAAATCGCCACCCTGCCCGCACCCGACCCGCGCAAACCCAGCAAGAACGCGGAACAGGCCGCTCAGGAAGAGCGCCGCCGCCAGCTCGTGAAAATACTGGCCGAGATCGAAAAGCGCATCAACGAAGAAAACGCCCGCCCGAAAAAACGCTATATCAGCCCCGCCACACGCGAGGAGGTGTATGCCGTCTACTACGACCAGCTCCGCCGCAAGGTCGAGGACAAGGGCACGACCAACTTCCCCGAGTACGGCGGCCGCAAGCTCTATGGCGAGCTGACCATGATCGTCACCGTGAACCATGACGGCCGCGTGGTCGGCACCGAAATCGTGCAGGGATCAGGCAACCACCGGCTCGATCGCCAGGCCGAAGCCATTGCCGCAGCCTCTGGCCCGTTTGGCCCGTTTGGCGCCGAAATGCGCAAACGGGCCGACCAGATCGCCGTCGTCTCGCGTTTCAAGTTCACCCGCGACCAGACCCTGGAAACCAGCGTGAGGTAACCGCCGGAGCGCCGCCGGGCGCCCCGGGAAAACACGTCCCATGACCTTTTCCGCCCCCTCCCCCGATCTGTACTGCGTGATGGGCAACCCCGTCGAGCACAGCCGCTCGCCGTGGATCCATGCGCGTTTCGCCGAACTCACCGGCCAGGCCCTGGTGTACGAACGCCGCCTGGTGCCGCTCGATGGCTTCGCCCAGGCGCTGCGCGGCTTCGCCGAGGCGGGCGGGCGCGGCTGCAACATCACTGTGCCCTTCAAGCTGGAAGCGGCGCAGGCCGCCAGCGTGCGCAGCGAGCGCGTGCAACTGGCGGGCGCGGCCAACACCCTGAGTTTCATCGACGGTGCCATCCATGCCGACAACACCGACGGCCTGGGCCTGGTGGCCGACATCGCGCAAGGCGCCGGCTTCGCCCTGGCCGGGCGCGACGTGTTACTCGTCGGCGCGGGCGGTGCCGCTGCCGGTGCCCTGGGCCCACTGCTGGCCGCAGGCCCACGCCGCGTGGTGGTGGCCAACCGCACGCTGGAGCGCGCACAAGCCCTGGTGCAATCGCATGCCGCGCTCGCAACGCTACAAAAAACAGAGCTGCTCGCGCAATATCCACAAGCGCTGGAGCATGATTTTGATCTCATCATCAATGCCACCGCCAGCAGCCTGGCCGGTGCCGAGGTGCCCGTGCCCGCACGCGTGCTGCGCCCCGGCAGCCTGGCCTACGACATGATGTACGGCCCCGCCACCGAGGGCTTCCTGGGCTGGGCGCGCCAGCACGGCGCGACGCCGCGCGACGGCCTGGGCATGCTGGTAGAGCAGGCCGCCGAGGCCTTTGCCATCTGGCGTGGCGTGCGCCCCCCCAGCCGCCAGGTGCTGGCCGAGCTGCGCGCACAGATGGCCGCCCCCTCCCCCGCGCACTGAGCGCCCCCAAACCATGAAAGCCCTGCTGCGCTGGATCGGCCTCGTCGCGTTCGCGGCGCTCACGCTGGAGCTATTCTTCGTTCTGCGCATCGCCGCCATGGCGGTGATCAATCCCGAATCCACCACCTTCCAGCGCTCCGAAGCCTGGGCACAGCTCGCCAGCGGCGGCCCGGTGCGCTGGCGCCAGCAGTGGGTACCCTACGCGCAGATATCCAGCCACCTCAAGCGCGCCGTGATCGCCTCGGAGGACGACGGCTTCGTCAACCACGAGGGCGTGGACTGGACTGCCATCGAAAAGGCCTGGGAACGCAACGCCAAGGCGCAGGAGCAAATCGCCAAGGCCCAGGCCCGTGCCTCCGACAAGCCGGTGCGCGCCCCCAAGATCCGGGGCGGCTCCACCATCACCCAGCAGCTGGCCAAGAACCTGCTGCTCTCGGGCGAGCGC
>JANJVG010000068.1 GCA_024710165.1 Burkholderiaceae bacterium | reverse complement strand
CCCATCCTGGTGCTGCTGGTGATCTTCGTCCCGCACGGCATCGTGGGCACCTATCTGGGCTGGCGTGCGCGCCGCGCCGCACAGGGAGGGCAACATGCTCAAGATTGAACACCTGACCAAGCGCTTTGGCGGGCTGGCGGCGGTCAACAACGTCAGCACCACCATCGAGACCGGCAAGATCAACGCCATCATCGGCCCCAACGGCGCCGGCAAGACGACGTTCTTCAACCTCATCAGCGGCGTGCACCGCCCCACCTCGGGCACCATCACGCTCGAAGGGCGTGACGTGACCTCGTTGCGCACCGACCAGGTGGCGCACCTGGGCGTGGCGCGCACCTTCCAGACCACGGCGCTGTTCGACATGGCCTCGGTGCTCGACAACCTCATCGTCGGCCACCGCCTGCGCACCAAATCGGGCCTGCTGGACGTGCTGCGCGGCTCCAGCCTGTTGCGCGAGGAAGAGCGCATCTGCCGCGAAAAAGCGCGCGACGCGCTGAACTTCGTCGGCCTCTCGCACCTCGAAAACCGCATGGCGGGCGACATCTCGCAGGAAGAGCGCAAGCGTGTGGCCTTTGCCCTGGCCTTGTCCACCGGCCCGCGCCTGCTGCTGCTGGACGAGCCCGCCGGTGGCGTGAACCCCGACGAAACCCAGGGCCTGGCCGACCTCATCCGCAAGATGGTGCAAAGCGGCCTGACCGTGTGCCTGATCGAACACAAGATGAACATGATCATGAGCCTGGCCGACAAGATTCTCGTGCTCAGCTACGGTGAAAAAATTGCCGAAGGCACGCCCGCCGAGATCCAGGCCAATCCGGCCGTGATCGACGCCTACCTGGGGAGCGAGCATGCTGACGCTTGAGAACGTATCGCTGAACTACGGCAGTTTCACCGCCCTCAACGGTGTGAGCCTGCACGCCGACCAGGGCGAACTGGTGGTGCTGCTGGGTGCCAACGGCGCCGGCAAGAGCTCCATCTTTCTCACCATCAGCGGCATCCACAAGGCAGCGGGCGGCAGCATCCGCTATGGCGACAAGAGCCTGGTGGGCATGAAGCCCTCGCAGATCGTGGCCAATGGCGTGGTGCAGTGCCCCGAGGGGCGCAAGCTGTTCCCCGGCATGTCGGTGCTCAAGAACCTGATGCTCGGCGCCTATGTGCACCGCGGCGACGGCGCCGCCAACCGGCAGCGGCTTGAGGAAGTGATGGCGCTGTTCCCCATCCTCGACCAGAAAAAGGACGACCCGGCCGGCTCGCTCAGCGGCGGCCAGCAGCAGATGGTGGCCATCGGCCGCGCGCTGATGGGCCGACCCAAGGTGCTGCTGCTCGACGAGCCCTCGCTGGGCCTGGCGCCGCTGGTCATCAAGCAGACCTTCGAGGTCATCCAGCGCATCAACCAGGCCGGCACCACGGTGCTGCTGGCCGAGCAGAACGCGTTTGCCGCACTGAAGATCGCGCACCGTGCCTACGTCATCGAGAGCGGCCGCATCGTCATGGAGGGCGACCGCGAGAGTCTCATGAACAACGAAGCCGTACGCCGCGCCTACATCGGCGCCTGAGAGATGGCAACCATCCCCCTGTGGCGCTGCGCGCCTTCCCCCTTCTCTGGCATCGCTGCGCGATGCGGAAGGGGGACGCCACCAGCGCCTGGATATCGGCATGTTGGCGGCCCTTGCGCGGTGGCCTTGGCCTGGGCCGCGCGGTGCTCGGCGCAATGAACAAACAAGACGGCTCAAAACCGCGTGACACCTCTTTTTTTCCACTCTAAGGAGACAGCATGAAACGCAAGACCATTCTTCGCCTGTGCGCCAGCACCTTCGCCGCCACGCTGCTGGGCATTGCCCCGGCCATGGCCCAGCAGGTCGTCAAGATCGGCTACTCCGGCCCCCTGAGCGGCGGTGCCGCGCTGTACGGCAAAAACGTGCTCAGCGGCATGGAAATGGCTATCAAGGAAATCAACGATGCCGGGCTGGAAGTGGCGGGCCAGAAGGTGAAGCTGGAAGTCGTCGCCCTGGACGACAAGTACAACCCGTCCGAGACCGCCATCAACACCCAGCGCCTGGTGCAGGAGCACAAGGCCGCCGCCGTGCTGGTGCCGCACTCGGGTGGCAGCTTCGCCGTGCAGGCCATCAATGAGCAGCAAAAGGTGCTGCTGCTGTCCTACACCAGCGTGCCGCAGATCACCGAGAAGGGCAACAAGCTCACGCTGCGCATTCCGCCCGAGTTCACTTCCTACATCAAGCCTTTCGTGAGCCACGCCATGGGCAAATACGGCAAGAACGTGGCCGTGGCCAATGCCGACCACGACTACGCCAAGGCCTGGACGGCAGCGTTCAAGCCCGCCTGGGAAGCGGCCGGTGGCAAGGTCGTGGCCGAAAACCCGATGTCGTACAACCGTGCCACCGACTTCTACAGCGGCGTGAGCCGCGTGCTGGCGTCCAAGCCCGATGTGCTGTTCATCGGCGGCGCCTCCGAGCCCACGGGCCTGGTGGTCAAGCAGGCGCGCGAGCTGGGCTTCAAGGGCGGCTTCGTCATCATCGACCAGGCCAAGATGGACGAGATCGGCAAGATCACCGGCGGCTATGGTCCGCTGGAAGGCTCCATTGGCGTGCTGCCGGTGGTGGAAGACAGCACGGCCGTGACCAAGGCCTTTGTGGAGCGCTTCCGCAAGCTCAACCCGGGCCGCGACCCGAGCTCGGAGGTGTCGCTGAACTACTCTGCTGTGCACGCCACTGCGCTGGCCATGAAGATGGCCGGCAGCACCAGCGATGCAGCGGCCATTCGCGCCAACCTGGACAAGGCGTTCAAGGCCCTGCCCGATGCGCACAACCCGCACGACATCAACGGCGTGAACGAACGCGGCGGCTCGACGGCCAACACCCGCGTGGCCGTGGTTGAAAACGGCAAGATCCGCGAGATCCGACTGAGCGATCTGGCCAAGTAAGCCAGGCGCGAGAACACAAGGCCCGCCATCGCAAGATGGCGGGCCTTTTTTTCAGAGGGCGGCGTACACGAGGGCCGGGTACAGCTCGCAAAGGTAGCGCAACTGCCCGGGGGCCTGGGTGAGCAGGATGGCAAACAGGTCTTCGACCGGGTCCACGAAGAAGAAGGTGCCCCCGAGGCCGCTCCAGCTGTACTGCCCGGCAGAGCCTGGGCGCGTGGCCAGGCCGGCTGCTGTGCGCACGGCCACGCCCAGGCCAAAGCCGTGGCCGGTGGGCAGGATGTCGCCCGCCACGGGCAGGGAGCCCAGGTGGTCGGCCGTCATGAAATCCACCGTGGCGCCGCCCAGCAGCCGCACGGGGCCGTGCGGGCCCGGTGCGGTGCCCCGGCCCAGCATCAGCTGCAGAAAGCGCGCGTAGTCGCGGGCGGTGGACACCAGCCCGCCGCCGGCCGACTCGAACACGGGCGGGGCGGTCACGTCGATCAGCGCCACCTTCAGGCCGGTCTGCGGGTCGCGTGCAAAGGGCTCGGCCAGGCGGTGCTGCTGCGCTGCGGGCACCGAAAAACCGGTGTCGTGCATGCCCAGCGGGCCGAACACGCGCCGCTGCAGGATGGCGCCCAGCGGCTCGCCCTCGATCACCTCCAGCACAGCGCCCAGCACATCGGTGGCGCGGCTGTATTCCCAGCAGGTGCCGGGGGCGTGTACCAGCGGCAGCGGGCCGAGTGCGGCCGCCAGCTCGGTGTTGTTGTGGCGGCGCGATCCGATGCGCGCGGCGCGGTAGGCGTCAGGCACGGTGCCCAGGTCCCAGGCGTAGCTCAGGCCGGCGGTGTGGCGCAGCAGGTCGTGCACAGTGGCCTCGCGCGGGGCGGGGGTGGTGGCGCCCGTGGCCGGGTCGTACACCTGCTGCGCGGCAAAGGCGGGCAGGTAGCGGGCCACCGGGTGCGACAGCAACAGGCGGCCTTCTTCCATCAGCATCATCGCCACCACCGAGGCGATGGGCTTGGTCATCGAGTAGATGCGGAACACCGTGTCCGGCGCCATGGCGGGCGCCGCCAACCCGGCGGAGGGCGGGTGCTGGTGGCCCACGGCTTCATGCAGCACGGTCTGGCCCCGGTGGTGGACCAGGGCCACAGCGCCGGGCAGCAGGCTCTGGTCCACATGGGTTTGCAGCACGGAGCGCAGGCGGGCAAGAGCGTCGGGGTTCATGGTTTCAAGTGTTTTTGGCCTGCAGCGCTTGATGGGTAAGCGCTGAAAGCTATCAAAATAAGAGCATTTCCAACGGCGTGCTGGACGAGTCACCCGGCGGCGTGTGCTGGCTCCTGCTCCTGCAATGCGCGCCATTGCACCTTGCCGGTGCCCGATTTGGGCAGGCTGTCGGCAAACGATACCAGCCGCGGGCTCTTGTAGGCCGCCATGTGGCCGTGTGCCCAGTCGACGATCTCCTGCTCGCTCACCTGGCCCTTGAAAGCCTCGCGCAGCACCACCACGGCCTTCACGGTCTCGCCGCGGCGCTCGTCGCGCGCGGCGATCACGCAGACCTCCTGGATGGCGGGGTGGGCGTACATCAGCGCCTCCACCTCGGCCGGCCAGACCTTGAAGCCGCTGGCGTTGATCATGCGCTTGAGCCGGTCCACCATGTAGAAGTAGCCATGCTCGTCGGTGCGCGCCAGGTCGCCGGTGCGCAGGAAACGCTTGCCACCCAGCGTGATGAACGCCCCCTCGGTGGCCGCAGGCTGGCCCCAGTAGCCCTGCATGACCTGCGGGCCGTGCACGATGATCTCGCCGACCTCGCCCGGGGGCAGCTCGGCGAAGGTGGCCGGGTCCACCACGCGGGCGTCCACGTCGAAGATCGGAATGCCCAGGCACTGCTTCATGGTCCGCTCGGGCGGGTTGATGTGCGTGGGCGCCATGGTCTCGGACATGCCATAGCCCTCGATGTAGTCGAGCTGGCACAGTTCCTTGAGCCGGGTGGCCACGGCTTCGGGCATGGCCGCGCCGCCGCCGCTCAGGCGGCTGATGCTGGAGAGGTCGTATTCAGCCAGGCGCGGGTTGGACAGCAGGTCCACCACCATGGTCACGATCATCTGTGTGCCCGTCACGCGGTAGCGCTGGATGAGCTGCGCGGCGGCGTCGCGGTCCCAGCGCGGCAGCAGCACGATGGTGGCGCCCACGTAGAGCGAGCCGTTCATGCCGTTCTGCATGCCGGTGACGTGGAACAGCGGCAGCACCACCAGCGACACGGCGTCCTGCGGCGTGCCCAGCCACTGCGTTCCGGCGACGGTGTTGTACATCACGCTGCGGTGCGTGTGCATGCAGCCCTTGGGGTGGCCCGTGGTGCCCGAGGTGTAGGGCATCACGGCCAGGTCGTCGGGCCCGGCCTCGATCGGGCCGGGGTGCAGGCCGGCAGCCAGCGCGTCCGTCCAGGCCACGGCACCCGGCTCGGTGACGGGCTCGCGCGGCGCGCTGACGAAGGAGGGCACCGGCAGATCGGTGGGTGCGGTGGCGTAGTCGCTGTAGGCCGCCACCACGGCATGGCGCAGGCCGGGCGCTGCGGGGTCGGCCGCAGCGGCGTCCAGGCCCTCGCGCAGCAGCGGGCGCACCTGGGCGAAAAGGTCCTGCGGCGCGAGGATGGTGCGCGCGCCGGCGTCGCTCACGTAGTGGCGCAGTTCCTCGGTGAGGTTCATCGGGTTCACCGGCACGACCACCGCGTCGGCGCGCAGGATGGCGTAGAAGCCGATGACGAACTGCGGGCTGTTCTGCATGTAGAGCAGCACGCGGTCGCCCTTGCGCACGCCGCACACTTGTTGCAGGTGGGCGGCGAGGCGCTCGGTCTCGTCCTGCAGGCGCGCGTAGGAGACGACCGAGTCGTAGAACACCAGCGCCGCCTTGTCGGGGTAGCGCAGGGCCGAGACTTCGATGTTGCGGTAGAGGTGCGTGGCCGGCACCGTGAGGTGGCGCGGCAGCGTGCGCGGCCAGTGGGCGAAATGGCGGTCGGACATGGGCGGTTCGTTCGGTATGGGGTTTCAGTGATCCCTGGTGCATCGCGGCCCGTGGGCCGGTGGCACTGGCGCAGCGCCACGGGTCAGAAGGCCGCGGAGCAGGCCAGGCCAGCGGACGCCGTGGAACGGGCTTGGCCCGGCCACCGGCGTCGTCCCCCTTGGGGGGAAGGCGCGAAGCGACGCAGGGGGTTACTTCAAATACCGGGCCAGTTCCATCTTGCCGATCTGGTTGCGGTGCACCTCGTCGGGGCCGTCGGCAAAACGCAGCGTGCGCGCGCTGGCGTAGGCGGCGGCGAGCGGGAAGTCGTCGCTCACCCCCGCGCCGCCGTGCACCTGCATGGCCCAGTCGATCACCTGGCAGGCCATGCTGGGCGCGGCCACCTTGATCATGGCGATCTCCTTCTGCGCGACCTTGTTGCCCACGGTGTCCATCATGTAGGCGGCGTTGAGCACCAGGAAGCGCGCCTGGTCGATCAGGATGCGCGCGTTGGCGATGCGCTCGCGCGTCAC
>JANJVG010000005.1 GCA_024710165.1 Burkholderiaceae bacterium | reverse complement strand
GAACTCGGGGCGGAAGTGGTTCTTCAGCTCGCCCCACACCGCGTCCTTGATGTCCTGCGAATCCTGCCCCACCATGGCCTGGATCAGGTGCGAGCCGATGTTGCTCGTCATCACGATCACGGTGTTCTTGAAGTCCACGGTGCGGCCTTGGCCGTCGGTCAGGCGGCCGTCGTCGAGCACCTGCAAGAGCACGTTGAACACGTCGGGGTGGGCCTTTTCCACCTCGTCGAGCAGCAGCACGGAATACGGCTTGCGGCGCACGGCCTCGGTGAGGTACCCGCCCTCCTCGTAGCCCACGTAGCCGGGCGGCGCGCCGATGAGGCGGGCCACGGAATGCTTCTCCATGAACTCGCTCATGTCGATGCGGATCAGGTGCTCCTCGCTGTCGAACAGGAAGCCCGCCAGTGCCTTGCACAGCTCGGTCTTGCCCACGCCCGTGGGGCCGAGGAACAGGAAGGAGCCCGTGGGGCGGTTCGGGTCGGACAGGCCCGAGCGCGAGCGCCGGATCGCGTTGGCCACAGCGGCAATGGCCTCGTCCTGGCCCACCACGCGCTCGTGCAGCTTGGTTTCCATCTGCAGCAGCTTGTCCTTCTCGCCCTGCATCATCTTGGCCACGGGGATACCGGTGGCGCGGCTCACCACCTCGGCGATTTCCTCTGCGCCCACCTGGGTGCGCAGCAGGCGGTTGGGCTGGGCTGCGCCGTCCTTGCCTTCTTCCTTGGCCTGGGCTTCCTTGAGCTGGCGTTCCAGTTCAGGCAGCTTGCCGTATTGCAGCTCGGCCACCTTGTTGAAGTCGCCCTTGCGCTTGAGTTCTTCGATCTGCAGCTTGACCTGCTCGACCTGCTCGCGCACCTGCTGGCTGCCCTGGGCCTGGGCTTTTTCCGACTGCCAGATTTCGTCCAGGTCGGCGATTTCTTTTTGCAGAGACTCGATTTCTTCCTCGATCAGCCCAAAGCGCTTTTGCGAGGCTTCGTCCTTCTCGCGGCGCACGGCCTCGCGCTCGATCTGCAGCTGGATCAGGCGGCGGTCGAGCTTGTCCATGACCTCGGGCTTGGAGTCGATCTCGATCTTGATCTTGGACGCAGCCTCGTCGATCAGATCAATCGCCTTGTCGGGCAGGAAGCGGTCGGTGATGTAGCGGTGGCTCAGCTCGGCGGCGGCGACGATGGCCGGGTCGGTGATCTCCACGCCGTGGTGCACCTCGTACTTTTCCTGCAGGCCGCGCAGGATGGCGATGGTCGCCTCCACGGTGGGCTCGCCCACCAAAATTTTCTGGAAGCGGCGCTCCAGCGCGGCATCCTTCTCGATGTACTTGCGGTATTCGTCGAGCGTGGTGGCGCCCACGCAGTGCAGTTCGCCGCGCGCCAGCGCGGGCTTGAGCATGTTGCCGGCGTCCATGGCGCCTTCGGCCTTGCCGGCGCCGACCATGGTGTGCAGCTCGTCGATGAAGACTATTGTTTGCCCCTCGTCCTTCGCCAGCTCGTTCAGCACGGTTTTCAGGCGTTCCTCGAACTCGCCACGGAACTTGGCGCCGGCCAGCAGCGCCGCCATGTCGAGCGAGAGCACGCGCTTGCCCTTGAGGCTCTCGGGCACCTCGCCGGCCACGATGCGCTGGGCCAGCCCTTCGACGATGGCCGTCTTGCCCACGCCAGGCTCGCCAATGAGCACCGGGTTGTTCTTGGTGCGGCGCTGCAGCACCTGGATGGCACGGCGGATTTCATCGTCGCGGCCAATCACCGGGTCGAGCTTGCCCATGCGGGCGCGCTCGGTCAGGTCGATGCAGTATTTTTTCAGGGCCTCGCGCTGGCCCTCGCCCTCGGCGCTGTCCATCTTCTGGCCACCGCGCACGGCGTCAATGGCAGCTTCGAGGCTCTTGCGCGTGAGGCCATTTTCCTTGGCAATGCGCGCGGCCTCGCCCTTGCTGTCGATCACGGCCAGCAGAAACAGCTCGCTGGCGATGAACTGGTCGCCGCGCTTGATGGCTTCTTTTTCAGTGGCTTGCAGCACGCGGCCCAGCTCGGGGCCGCCTTGCACCTGCTCGTGGCCCTGCACCTGGGGCAGCCGCTTGACGGCAGCCTCGGCCGCAGCCAGCAGGCCGGGCACGTTGGCACCCGCGCGCTGCAACAGTGCCTTTGGGCCGTCGTCCTGCTTGAGCATGGCCACGAGCAAGTGCACGGGCTCGATGTAAGCGTTGTCATTGCCCAGCGCAAGGCTTTGGGCATCGCTCAGGGCTTCCTGGAACTTGGTGGTGAATTTGTCGAGACGCATGGTCCATATCCTCCGAATTACCCTTCATCTGGGGCGGACGCACACCATTTCAAGCGAATGGACGCAGGCGATCCCGGTGCATCCGTGCCCTGCCGGTGCAAGCAACTCATCTATTCATAGCTGCTTGCGCTTATGCATCAAGGGCTGGATGCCATTTTGACCATCAATTCCCTCACACCCGCCTCAGGCATTGGCGGAAGCGATACCCCAGCGAGCCAGTGCGGCGTCGTCGCTCACGCGGGCATCGACCCAGCGGGCACCCCGGGCCGTTTCTTCCTTCTTCCAGAACGGCGCCTGGGTCTTGAGGTAGTCCATCAAAAATTCGCAGGCCTGGAAGCTCTCGCCCCGGTGAGCGCTGGTGACGGCCACCAGCACGATCTGATCGAGCGGCGCGAGCAGACCCACGCGGTGGATGACGCGGGCGCCGAAGATGTCGAAGCGCACCATGGCGGCATCGATCATGGCCTCGATGGACTTTTCGGTCATGCCAGGGTAATGCTCCAGCTCCATCGATGCGACAGTGTCGTCCGCTGGCGCCGCCAGGCCACCCGATCGCGCAGGTGCTGCATTGCGGTCGCGCACGGTGCCAACGAAGGAGCACACAGCGCCCACACGCTTGTCATGCGCGCGCAGGGCGGCCAGTTCGGCAGAAACATCAAAATCGTGGGTCTGGATGGAGACGCGCGGTAGGTTCATGGCCAGTACAGTGCAGAAAATCAGGGTGAGCGGTGCAAACGCGGCGCCGCCAGCAGGGCGCGCTCTTCCTCGACAAAAGCAGCCAGCAGCCGCAGCGCCGGGGAGGGCGAGAGCCCGGCCAGCAGCTCCTGCAGCCGGGTGATGTCGCCCACGGTGGGCGCGACCTTGATCTGGGCCCTGGCCGCATCCAGGTTGCCCGCGCGCACCAGGGCAAAAACCTTTGCGGCCCATTCATGTTTCGTTCGCGCCATGGCGCCCTTTCAGGTGTCTTCGGGATCAGCGATGGATTGTCGATACCATCTGCCTGCACTGTAACGCCCCTTGATCCCGATTGCGCCCATGGCCACCCAGACCATCACCACCGACCTGTACCAGCTCTACCCCTCACCGCGCAACACGCTGCGCACCGTGTTCGGGCATCAGCTATTTCTGCCCCACCCCTACGCCCTGATCCACTTGCCCGACTTCCACCTCGAAGGCAAGGCCACCCTGTTTGCCGCCTGCCGCCTGGCCGACCAGAAAATGGGGCAGCTGGTGACGTTTGAATTGCCGCAGGACCAGGAGCGCTTTGAGCGCCAGTTCACACCCGACTGAAGGCCGCCATGCACGACGACAACCAGATCCATGTCCCGCCCTCCTTCATCGCCGTGCACAGCGATGCCCGGGGCCGCCTGCGCGAGCGTGCCGGGGTGGTGCGCCAGCGCTACGAACTGTGCGAAGACCTCGCCTGCCACCTGGTAGAGCAGGCGCAAACGCTCTACCACGTGCAGGCGCCGTCCGAGCCCGAAATTCTGCGCAGCATCCATGCCGGGCTGTGCACGGCTGAATCAGGCGTTTCGGTGGCCGAGGCCGGCTGGGTGGCCACGCGGCTGGCCGAGCTGTTGCAATGGCCCTGCCCGCTGCTGGAGAACCCCGGCCCTGGGGATGATCCGCATCACTCCCTGCGGTCGGTGCTTTGAGCTTTGGATTCGGCGAAGGGGATGCAGGGCATCCTCAACCGCCCGTCACGGGTGGAAAAAACGCCACTTCGGCGCCATCGGCAAGCACGGCAGAGTCGTCGCAGAGCACCTGGTCGAGTGCCATGCGCACGGCCCGGCCATGGGCCAGGCTGGCGGCGTAGGGCCCGCCGCGCGCAATCAACTCCTCGCGCAGCGCGCCCAGCGTCGTGGCAGCGGTTTCTACCGCCTCGCTGCCCTGCCCCACGGCCTCGCGGATGGAGGCGAAATAGCGCACGGTGATTTTCATTCGGTCAGCTCCGAAAACGCGATGTAGCGCACAGTGTCGCCCGGCGCGATGGTCTGGCCTGGCGGGTTGTCCACCAACCCGTCGCCCCAGACGGTGGACGTGAGCACGCCCGATCCCTGGTGCGGGTACAGGACCAGCCCGTCCCGCGCATTGCGGCGCACGCGCAGGAATTCTCGGCGTTTATCGGCTTTGGGCCAGTCAAAATCAGCGCGAATGGCGATTGTTTTGGGAGCAACATCCTGCGCCCCCTGCATGCGCAGCAGGAAGGGCCGCACCAGCATGGCGAACGTGACGAAGCTGGCCACCGGGTTGCCGGGCAGGCCGATGAAATGCGCGCTGCCCACCCTGCCACAGGCGAAGGGCTTGCCGGGCTTGATGGCGATCTGCCACAGGTCGAGCTGGCCGAGCTGCTGCACTGCGGGCTTGACGTGGTCTTCCTCGCCCACGGACACACCGCCGCTGGTCAACACCACGTCATGCCCTTGGCTGGCGCCGCGCAGGGCTTCGATGGTGGCCTCGCGCTGGTCGGGCAGGTTGCCGCAATCGGTGACCTCGCAGCCCAGGCGCTGCAGCAGGGCGCGCAGGAAGAAACGGTTGCTGTTGTAGATGGCGCCGGGCGGCAGGCTGTGGGGCGCCACGGTGCCCGGCATGACCAGTTCGTCGCCGGTGGAGAACAAGGCCACACGCGGGCGGCGTGCCACCGGCAGGCGGGCCAGGCCGATGCTGGCGGCCAGCCCCAGCGCGGCGGGGGTCAGGCGCGTGCCGGCGCGCAGCACCACGGCGCCCCGGGCGATGTCTTCGCCGGCGTGGCGGATGTTCTGCCCGGCGCGGGGCACGGCCTGCACGCGCACCGTGCCGTCGTCCTGCGCCACGCAGTCTTCCTGCATGACCACGGCGTCGGCGCCGGGCGGCACGGGTGCGCCGGTGAAAATGCGCGCGGCGGTGCCGCTCTGCAGGGGGTCCCCCACGCTGCCTGCGGCGATGCGCTGCGACACCTGCAGCGCGGTGCCTGCGGCGGCCACATCGGCGCAGCGCAGGGCATAGCCGTCCATGGCGCTGTTGTCGAACGCGGGCACCTGCAGGGCCGACACGATGTCCTGTGCCAGCACACGGCCGTCGGCGTCGAAGGTCGAAACCTCCTCCTGCGCGAGCGGGGCCGCAGCCTGGGCCAGCAACGCGGCCAGCGCCTCGTCCAGCGTCATGAGCGGCGGGCGGCTCACAGCAGGCCTCCGTGCAGATCCCAGTGGTATTCAAAGCGCTCGCCCTGCGCCAGCAGCCACTGCGCCACCTGCGCGGGCTGGTTCAGGTCGAGCACCGGCAGCTGTGTGGGCACGGGCAGGTGGGCCGGCGCATCGGTGGCCACAGCGGCGACGAAATCGTCATCGGGGTAACGCACGGGGCGCTCAGGCTGGCCCGGCTCGGGGGCGCGCCAGACCTCGATCTTGAGCAGGTCGCTTTCCTTGAAGCCTTCCACCAGCACCCAGTCCACGTCCTGGTGCAGCTCGGCCAGCATCTGGTGCACGGCCATCTGCGCGGGCTGCTCGAATTCGCGCACCAGCGCCAGGCGCCGGTCGGAGGCAATCACGACCTCGAAGGCGCCGGCCTCGCGGTGGCGGTGCGAATCCTTGCCGGGGTGGTCGATGTCAAAGCGGTGGTGGGCGTGCTTGACCACCGACACCCGCAAGCCCTGCTGGCGCAGCAGGGGAATGAGCTGCTCGATCAGCGTGGTCTTGCCGGAGTTGGAATACCCGGCAAAGCATGCAACCTTCATCCGTTAGTCCTTCATTCGCTATTTTTTCAGTAGCTAGCTGCGCTTGCTGGACAAGGGCCAGAGCCGTTTTTTTATGCGCAATACCGTTCGATGTAGTCCTTGACCTGCTGCACGTCGGCCGGCATCACCTGCACGCGCTTGGGCAGGTTTTCGATGCCTTCAAACCGGGCTGGGCGCTCGGGCGCATGGCCCAGGGCTTCCTCGATGGTTTCAGCGAACTTGATGGGCAGGGCCGTCTCCAGCACGATCATGGGCACGCTGGCGTCGCCCCGGTGCTCGCGCGCCACCTTCACGCCGTCGGCGGTGTGGGTGTCGATGGTCACGCCATGGCGCTGGAAGGTGTCGCGGATGGTGTCCAGGCGGTCGGCGTGCGTGCTCTTGCCGCTCTCGAAGCCGTACTTGGCGGCGGCATCGGCAAAACGCGGGTCCTGGCTCAGGTCGAAGCGGCCTTGCGTGGACAGCGCATCACCAAACAGCGCCTTGGTCTTGGCCGCGTCGCGGCCCAGCAGGTCGAACACGAAGCGCTCGAAGTTGCTGGCCTTGCTGATGTCCATCGAGGGGCTGGACGTCTCATGCGTGTCGGCACTGCCGCGTACGCGGTACACGCCGGTGCGGAAGAACTCGTCGAGCACGTCGTTCTCGTTCGTCGCCACCACCAGCCTGGCAATCGGCAACCCCATGCTGCGCGCCACATGGCCGGCGCAGACGTTGCCGAAGTTGCCGCTGGGCACGGTGAAGCTGACCTTCTGGTCGTTGGGATTCGCCGACGGGCCGCCCCTAGGCGAATCAGCCCCCTCGGGGGGCAGCGAGGACACGCCAGTGCCGAGCGTGGGGGCCGGGTGTTCAGTGGCTTGGATGTAGCCCGCGAAGTAGTACACCACCTGCGCCAGCAGGCGCGCCCAGTTGATGGAGTTGACGGTGCCGATCTTGTACTTGCGCTTGAAGTCAAGGTCGTTGCTGACGGCCTTGACGATGTCCTGGCAGTCGTCAAACACGCCTTCGATGGCGATGTTGTGGATGTTTGCGTCCTGCAGGCTGAACATCTGCGCCTGCTGAAAGGCACTCATGCGGCCGTGCGGGCTGGTCATGAAGACGCGCACGCCCTCTTTGCCGCGCATGGCGTATTCGGCCGCGCTGCCGGTGTCGCCGCTGGTGGCGCCCAGGATGTTGAGTGTTTCCCCCCGGCGCTTCAGTTCGTATTCGAACAGGTTGCCCAGCAGCTGCATGGCCATGTCCTTGAAGGCCAGCGTGGGGCCATTGGACAGGGCCTCTAACCACAGGCCGTCTTCCAGGTGGCGCAGCGGCACGATCTCGCCGGTACCAAACACTTCGGCGGTGTACGTTTTCTCGCACAGCGCGCGCAGGTCGGCAGCGGGTATGTCGTCGATGAAAAGCTGCAGGATCTGGAAGGCCAGTTCGGCGTAGCCCTGCTCGTGGTAGGCCTTGCGCAGCTGGGTCAGCCGGGCGTCGTCGATCTGCGGATAGTGCTCGGGCAGGTACAGGCCGCCGTCGGGCGCCAGGCCTTCGAGCAGGATGTCGCAGAAGTGCTTGCGGTCGGGGTGGCCGCGCGTGGAGAGGTACAGCATGGCGTTCGTCCTGCTTGTCGGCTGATCAGTTCAGCTCTTCCTTGCGGATGCGCGTGATGGGCGCCAGCACCGTGGGCAAGGCCTGCATCTGGGCGATGGCGGCGTTCATGGTGCCTTCGCGCGTGTCGTGCGTGAGGATGATGAGGTCGGTCTGGGTGGAACCCTCGCCGCCCACCTCGTCGGCCTCGCGCTGCAGCACCGCGTCGATGCTGATGCCGGCCTCGGCCAGCAGGCCCGTGACCTTGGCCAGCACGCCGGCCTGGTCGGCCACGCGCAGGCGCAGGTAATAGCTGGTGACCACTTCGCTCATGGGCAGCACGGGGAGCTGGCCCATGGCATCAGCCAGGGTGTTTGGCTGGAAGGCCAGGTGCGGCACGCGGTGCTCGGGGTCGGCCGTGTGCAGGCGGGCGATGTCCACCAGGTCGGCAATCACGGCGCTGGCCGTGGGCTCGGAGCCCGCGCCCTTGCCGTAGTACAGCGTAGTGCCCACGGCATCGCCCTGCACCACCACGGCGTTCATGGCGCCCTCCACATTGGCAATCAGTCGCTTGGAAGGCACCAGGCTCGGGTGC
>JANJVG010000003.1 GCA_024710165.1 Burkholderiaceae bacterium | reverse complement strand
CACCTGGAGTTCCTCTCCATCAAGGTGCCCGACGGCCCGCTGACCTCGCGCCTGCAGCACATCCAGGTGGGAGACACCATCATCGTCGGCAAAAAGCCCACCGGCACGATCCTGATCGACTACCTGCTGCCCGCCAAGCGCCTGTACATGCTCTCCACCGGCACGGGCCTGGCGCCGTTCATGAGCGTGATCCGCGATCCGGACACCTACGAGAAGTTCGAAGAGGTCATCCTGGTGCACGGCGTGCGCGAGGTGAAAGAGCTGGCATACCACGACTACATCACCCAGGAGCTGCCCCAGCACGAGTTCCTGGGCGAGCTGATCAGCAAGCAGCTCAAGTACTACCCCACGGTCACGCGCGAGCCCTTCAAGAACCAGGGCCGCATCAACGAACTGATCGAAAGCGGCAAACTGTTCACCGACCTGGGCGTGCCCCCGCTGGACCCGCTGACCGACCGCGTGATGCTGTGCGGCAGCCCCGAGATGCTGGCGTCGCTCAAGGTGCTGCTGGAAAAACGCGACTTCGAAGAAGGCAACACCACCACGCCGGGCGACTTCGTGATCGAGCGCGCCTTCGTCGAGAAATAAGACCGTCAAGCGCTCGCCGGGGGCCGCGATAATCCGCGCATGTCCGCGCCCCCCGATCGCCGCACCGTGCCGCCCCGGCCCAAAGAAGACCGCCATTTCGTCACAGCCCTGGCGCGCGGGCTGGAGGTGCTGGCCTGCTTTCGCTCGGGCAGCAAGGCCTTGGGCAACCAGGAAATCGCCCAACGCTGCAAGCTGCCCAAGTCCACTGTTTCGCGCCTGACCTACACGCTCACGCGCTTGGGCTATCTCATCCACATCGAAGAGCTGGGCAAATACCGCCTGGGCACGGCCACGCTGTCGCTGGGCAGCGCCATGCTGGTGCGGCTCGATGTGCGCCAGATTGCCCGCCCGCTGATGCAGGAGCTGGCCGATTTCGCCACGGCCGAGGTATCGCTGGGCACGCGCGACCGGTTCTCGATGATTTACGTCGAAAACTGCCGCAGCTCTGCCCTGCTCACGCTGAGCCTGGATGTGGGCTCGCGCATTGCGCTGGCCACCTCGGCCATCGGCCGCGCCTGGCTCGCGGCGCTGTCCGAAGACGAGCGCCGCCCGCTGCTCGAGCAGCTGCGCGCCCGCGACGAGCAGGCCTGGCCCGAGGTACAGGCCGGGATCGACAAGGCGCTGCAGGACTACCGCACACTGGGCGTGGCCTGCTCGTTTGGCGAATGGCAACGCAACGTCAATGCCATTGCCCGCGCCTTCCAGCCCGGTGGCGGCCTGCCGCCGATGGTGATCAACTGTGGCGGCCCATCGTTCAACCTCTCGCCCGACTTCCTGCTCACCGAGGTGCGGCCCCGGCTGATCGACATGGTGACGCGCATCGAGACAGCGCTGTACCGCTGAAACCACGAAAATCCCCGCATTCACACCCCGCCCAAAGCCATGAACGCTCTTCACCCGCTGATTCGCCGCTCCGCCCTGCGCTGGGCCCTGACCATGGCCCTGGGTGCAGTGACCGCCCTGCCTGCAGGCGCTGCCCCGTCTGCCGAACGCCTGGGCCTGGAGGCCGCCCGGGCCGAGGCCGAATCGGGGCGCGCCCTGCTGGTGGACATCCGCGAGCCGCACGAGCACGCCACCGGCGTTGCGCGCAGTGCCAAGCTGCTGCCCATGCGGGAGATCGGCGCGCGTCTGGCCGAAATCCCCAAAGACGCTGCCCAGCCCGTGCTGCTGATCTGCAACACGCAGAACCGCTCGCGGGCGGTGTGGCAGGCCTTGCGCGAGCGCGGCTACACCAATGTGCGCTACGTCGAGGGCGGGATGTCGGAATGGGCACGGCGCGGGCTGCCGCTGGTCATGCCCGCAGCACGTTGAAGCCCCTTTTTGCTATTGTTTAAATAGCTGTTAGCGCTTATCTTTAATAGGCTAGAGCCGAATTTCATTCAAAACTTCGGCTAAAACCACGCATCCTGCATCGCCAGCGTGCTGTCGTCCAGGCTGCGCAGCAGCGCGTGCTGGGGCGTGGTGCGCGGCAGCTCCCAGTGGAAGAACCAGCGGCAGGCCTGCAGCTTGCCCTGGTAGAAGTCCGCGTCCTGCGGCGTGGCGGCCCGCGCCAGCGCGCCGTCGGCGACCACGGCCTGGCGCAGCCAGGTCCAGGCCAGCACGGTGTGGCCGAAGGCTTCGAGGAACACGCTGGCGTTGGCCAGGGCGCGGTCGCCATCGCTGCGCAGCAGCGGCGTGAGCACGGCCAGCGTGGCCTGCACCTCGCCCCAGGCCGCCTGCAAGGCCTCGGCGTGGCCGGCCAGCGCGGGCCGCGTGCGCGCCTGCGCCACGGTGGCCTGCAGCTCGCGGCCGAACAGCGCGATGGCCGCACCCTGCTGCATCACGGCCTTGCGGCCCAGCAGGTCCAGTGCCTGGATGCCGTGCGTGCCCTCGTGGATCATGTTCAGACGGTTGTCGCGCCAGAACTGCTCCACCGGGTACTCGCGCGTGTAGCCGTAGCCACCGTGGATCTGGATGGCCAGGCTGTTGGCCTCCAGGCACCACTGCGAGGGCCAGGATTTGACGATGGGCGTGAGCAGGTCCAGCAGCAGGCCCGCCTCGGCGCGGGCGGCGTCGCTGGTGCCGGTGCGCTGCTCGTCCACCAGGCGCGCGGCGTACAAGCCCAGCGCGAAGGCGCCCTCCACATAGGCCTTCTGCGCCAGCAGCATGCGGCGCACGTCGGCGTGCGCCACCAGCGGCACCTGCGGCTGCAGCGGGTCCTTGGCAGCGGGCGGGCGGCCCTGCAGGCGCTCGCGCGCGTACTGCAGCGACGCCAGATAGCCGCGGTAGCCGTACATCACGGCGCCCATACCCACGCCGATGCGCGCCTCGTTCATCATGTGGAACATGCAGGCCAGGCCCTGGTGCGGCTGGCCGACCAGCTCGCCCTCGCACGCATCCTCGTCGCCGAACGACAGCATCGTGGACGTGGTGCCGCGCCAGCCGGCCTTGTGGATCAGGCCCGACAGCGTCACGTCGTTGCGCGGCCCCAGGCTGCCATCGGCGTTGACGCGGAACTTGGGCACGGTGAACAGCGAAATGCCCTTGACCCCGGGCGGCGCGCCCGGGATGCGCGCCAGCACCAGGTGCACGATGTTCTCGCGCAGCTCGTGGTCGCCGCCCGAAATGAAAATCTTGCTGCCCTTGATGCGGTAGGTGCCATCGGGCTGCGGCGTGGCGCTGGTGCTCAGGTCCGACAGGCTGGAGCCGGCCTGCGGCTCGGTCAGCGCCATGGTGCCGAAGAACCGGCCCGAGAGCAGCGCTGCCAGGTATTTGCGCTGCTGCGCCTCGCTGCCAAAGCGCTCGATCACGTTGGCATTACCCAGCGTCAGGCCCACATACGACGTGGTGGCGCCGTTGGCGCTCTTGAACAGCGCCGAGCAGGCCTGCGCCACCACCACGGGCAGCTGCATGCCGCCCTGCTCATAGTCCTTGGTGGGCGCCAGCAGGCCGGCGGCGCAGTAGGCGTCGAGCGCCTCGCGCACCTCGGGGATCATGCGCACGCGGCCGTTCTCGAAGGTGGGCTCGTGCTCGTCCGAGGCACGGTTGTGCGGCGCGAACTTCTCTTCGGCAATGGCGTGCGCCGTGTCCAGCGCGGCAGCGAAGGTCTCGCGGCTGTGGTCGGCATGGCGCGGGCGCTGCGCCAGCGCCTCGGCCTGCAGCACTTCGAACAGCTGGAAGTCGAGGTCGCGGCGGTTGATGAGCAGGGATTCGGGCAAGGGACCTCCAGTGTTCTGCATTGCAGAATTTAAGGGAAAGACGGCGCCACCACTGCGGCCAGCGGAGGGGCACGAAACCCCGCCATCGTAGACACGGCCCGGGCAACCAGCAACGGCGCAGAGTTTCGCAGGTGACAGACAGCACGGCGGGTGGCCGATAGCATGGATCAGGCGTTGATTCTGCAATGCAGAACCATCGGTTGTCACTGGCCTCTCCACTTCCGGAATCCCCATGAGCACCACCCCCACTTCCACCTCCTACGCAGTGCACGGCCCCGTGGCCGTGGTCACGCTGAACAATCCCCCTGTCAACGGCCTCGGCCACGCCCTGCGCAGCGGCATCGTCGCCGCGCTCGACCAGGCGCTGGCCGACCCGCAGGTGCAGGCCATCGTGCTGACCGGCAGCGCGCGCGCCTTCTCCGGCGGCGCCGATGTGCGCGAGTTCGGC
>JANJVG010000202.1 GCA_024710165.1 Burkholderiaceae bacterium | reverse complement strand
AACGGCTGGCACCGTAGATATTAACTACCAATCGCCGTCGGGCAATGCGGCAACGGCAGTCACCGTCGCGGTGGGGGGTGGCTTCACCACGGGCTCGCAAAGCATTGCCAGCACCGGTACGGCGATTTCGGCCATCGACATTTCCACGGCGGCGGGGGCCAATACTGCGCTGACGGCTATTGATGCGGCACTCACCCAGATCAATTCGTCCCGTGCCGAGTTGGGCGCCATCCAGAACCGCTTCAGCTCGACCATCGACAATTTGATGACAAATAGCGAGAACCTGAGCGCTTCGCGCAGCCGCATCATGGATGCCGACTTTGCGCAGGAAACGGCCAACCTGAGCCGGGCGCAGATTTTGCAGCAGGCCGGCACCGCCATGGTGGCGCAGGCCAACCAGTTGCCACAAAACGTGCTCAAGCTTTTGCAGGGCTGAAGTTAGGCGTTATGTGACTCAAGTTTCACTCGCCGTTGTCGATATCTGGGTGTACAAATACGCATTGGCTTAGCATTGTCGCCCCGGCGTGTCCGCGCGGGAGTTTGCGGGCATCTGGTCATGACTGCAACAGGAGAGTGACATGGGCATTTCATCCCTTGGTATTGGCAGCAATGGTCTGGATACCCGGTCTATTGTGGACAAGTTGGTGGCGCTTGAGCAGCGCCCGCTGCAACAGCTTCAGGTCAAGGCGTCGGGGCTGAATGCGCGCCTCTCGGCCTTTGGGCAATTGAAATCCCAGATCTCCAACCTGCAGGACCAAGCTGCCAAGCTGGCTGCAAGCTCCAACTGGGAGGCCATGTCGGTTTCCTCCAGCAATTCTGGCGCTGTTGTGGGTACTGCCACATCGTTGGCTGCTGTCACTGCCTTCAGCATGGAGGTGAGCCAACTGGCGAAGGCGCAGTCCGCCGGTTCGGCGGTGTTTTCCTCGGGCAGTACGATAGGCACCGGCGCGCTCAAGATTCAGTTGGGCACCTGGAGCAAGGGCGACTTCACGCCGGGTGTTGCCGATGGCAATGCCGAGTTTGCCGCTGGTGCAGGGGGCGAGGTGTCGATCGATATCACGTCCGATGACGACACACTAGCCAAGGTGGCCGCCAAAATCAACGCGGCCGAGGCTGGCGTAACGGCCACTGTGCTGCGTGATGCCTCGGGCGAGCGGTTGCTGTTGCGGTCCAGTGTCACGGGCGAGGCATCGGGGTTTCGCATCCAAACGGTTGATGACGATGGCAACAATACCGACGGCGCCGGTCTGTCGCGTCTGGCCTTCGACCCGCAAAATGCGACGGTCGGGCTTGCGCTGACCCAGGCTGCCCAGAACACCAAGGCCACCATCAACGGGGTGGAGGTGAGCTCCAGTAACACCACGTTTGCGGATGCGATTGAAGGCGTGACCCTGACGGTGGCGCAGGTGACCACCGCGCCGGTGGAGGTCTCCATCAAGCGCGACACCGCCGGAGCCCGTTCAAACATCACCAGCTTTGTCGAGTCGTACAACGCATTGAGCAATGCATTGGCAACGATGACGCGTTACAACCCAGCGGACAAGACGGCGGGCACCTTGCAGGGCGATTCGACGGCGGTCAGCCTGCAGTCTGCGCTGCGTCAGATGGTGGGTGGAATGGGCTCACCAGGCTCGGAGTTTGGGCGCTTGTCTGACATCGGGGTGCAGTTTCAGGCCGATGGCACGCTGAAGGTGGATGCCACCAAACTGGATGCCGCCATGGCAAAGCCCGATGCGTTGAAGGCTTTCTTCTCGGCCGATGAAGCAGGAACTGCCTCCGACGGTATGGCGCTGCGCATCAAGGATTTTGCCGCCGGCATGTTGGGCGCTGACGGTATTTTTGACACCAAGACAAAATCGATTCAGAGCGCCGTGAAGCGAAATACCGAAGACCAGGAGCGAGTGGCCGAACGCGCTAGCCGGCTGGAGGCGCGTCTGTTGGCGCAGTACACGCGCTTGGACACCAATCTGAATAGGCTCAATGCTCTCAACAGCTATGTGTCGCAGCAAGTGAGCCAGTGGAACAAATCGTCCAATAATTGATGGGGTTGTTTTTGGCTGTTGGGCCGCCATGGCAAAGCGCTGGCTGCTATCAACGATGCAGCGCCCTGGTGAGTTGAACAGTGCTTATTTTTTGCCTTTGTCGTGCTATTAAATTGCTTGAGTTTGCGCTCCAATTGCCGATATCAATAACAACAAGTAGCACATGAAGGAGCCGTCGATGTACACCCCCGTCAGTTCTCGCGCAGCGTCGGCCTATCGGCAAGTGGGCGTTCAGTCCGGCGTGGATGGTGCTTCGCCGCACATGCTGATCAAAATGCTGTTCGATGGACTCATCCAGTCACTCAATGCCGCGCGCGGTGCCATGCAGCGCGGTGATGTGGCAGAGAAGGGCCGCCAGATCGGCAAGTCGGTGCGCATTCTGGAAGAGGGGCTCAAGGGAGGCCTCAACCCCGCCCAGGGTGGCGAGATTGCCCGCAACCTGGGTGCGTTGTACGACTACTGCATCGGGCGCCTGACCCTGGCCAATTTGCGCAACGATGTGGCCTTGTTGGAAGAAGTGGTGCACCTGATCGCCCCTGTGGCACAAAGCTGGAACGAAATTGGCGCAAATAATGGCGCACCTGCCCAAGGCGCGGGAGCCTGAACATGACCACCATGCTGATTGACTATTACAAAGCCATTGAAGACAGCAGCCGCAAGATGCTGGAGGCCGCACTGGCCAAGGACTGGGATGGGGTGGTGCGCTACGAGGGTGCCTGCGCCGTGCTGATCGAGGAGCTGCGTTTCAAGTCCGAGGGCTGCGAGCTGCTGCCCGAGCACCGCAAGGAAAAGACGGTGATCATGCAGCGCATTTTGCGCAACGATGCCCAGATCCGCTGTCTGGCCGAGCCTTGGTTGGCGCAGTTTGAACACATGTTCGAAGGCCAGCCGCAGATGATGCACTGAGGGGGCTGCCCGGGTTGCGGGTGTCGGGGTTTGAGGGTGTTTTAGGCCTTCAGCCCTTGATGGCTAAGCGTAGGAAGCTATCAAAACAACAGCAAAAAAGCACGGGTGTGGTAACACACCGGTGCTTTTTGCTTTGGGGGTGGGACTGTTCAGTGGGTGGAGCAGGGTTTTTGGCTGTTTTTGGGCTCTAGCCCTTGTTATGCAAGCGCTGGTAGCTATTAAATATAGAGCATTTTGCCCTGGGCTTGCCGTAGGCCCAGTGGTCAGACCTGCATGTTCATGATGTCGGTGTAGGCCTGCACCATGCGATTGCGCACGTGCAGCGTGGCCTGGAAGCCGATTTGCGCCTTCTGGATGGCGACCATGGTTTCTTCCAGGCTGACGTTGGGGTTCTCGAACTGCACTTCGCGCTGCATGTCGGCGGCGCGGTTCTGGTTGGTGCTGACGGATTGCAGGGCGCCTTTGAGGGCGCCCGAGAAGCCGGCTTCCTTGGTTTCCAACTGGGGCGCTGCGGCACGGCGCGCCAGGCCGGCACCGGCGAGGGGGGAAGTTGCGCTTGAGATGCGGAGGTCCATGGCTGTATCCGGTGGGAATGGGGGATGACGCAATCCTAGTCGGGCTGCGGCCGGTCATCCGGGCGAAATGATGGTCAAATGCGCGGCTTATCCAGCGAACGTGGCGGGGTGGGGCACCGAATAATCGACCCCACGCCAGGACTGTCACCGGGCCTGCCATACTGGAATACAACATGTCCGCAGTTGTCGAAGCTCCTTTGAACTCTCCTCCCGCCTCTCCTGCCTGGATGCAGCGGCTGTCCACCCTGGACCGGGCGCAGCGCATGCGCCTGGGTGTGGGGGTGGTGCTGCTGGTGGCCGCCGCCATTGCCGCGGTGGTGCTGGGGCGCCAGCCCGACTACCGGGTGCTTTTCTCGAACCTGTCCGACAAGGATGGCGGCGCCATCGTGGCGCAGTTGTCGCAGATGAATGTGCCTTACAAGCATGCCGATGGCGGGGGCGCCATTCTGATTCCGGCGGATCGGGTGCACGATATTCGCCTGCGGCTGGCTTCGCAGGGGCTGCCCAAGGGGTCGGTGTCGGGCTTTGAGCTGATGGAGGCCAACCGTTTTGGCATGACGCAGTTTCAGGAGCGGTTGAATTTTCAGCGCGGGCTGGAGGGGGAGCTGACGCGCTCCATCCAGGCGCTGTCGTCGGTGCAGAGTGCGCGTGTGCACCTGGCGCTGCCCAACCAGAATGGGTTTTTCCGCGAGCAGCAAAAGCCTTCGGCTTCGATTCTGGTGAGCCTGTACCCCGGGCGGGTGCTCGACCGCGCCCAGCTGGCGGGCATTGTGCACCTGGTGGCATCGAGCGTGCCCGAGCTGGCGCCGTCGGCGGTGAGCGTGCTCGACGATACCGGCAAGCTGCTGTCGCAGACGTCCGAGCCGGGCGCCGGCAATGGCGTGGATGCCCAACAGCTGCAGTATGTGCAGCAGATCGAGCAGCAGTACACGCGCCGCATCCAGGAGATTCTGGAGCCGGTGGTAGGGCGCAACAATGTCAAGGCGCAGGTGACGGCCGAGCTGGATTTCAGCCAGACGGAATCGACCTCGGAACAATATCGGCCCAACCAGACGCCCGATGCCACGGTGATCCGCAGCCAGCAGGTGCTGGAGAGCCGTGAGAATTCCAGCACGAATACCACGGTGGTGGGGCCGGGTGCAGTGGCCAACCAGCCGCCGGCGCCTTCGGCTGCGCCCATCAACGGCCCGGGACAGACGTTGGCTGCGGCCGGGCAGCAGGGTGGTGCGGAGCAGGGCAGCACCAAGCGCGAGTCGACCACCAATTTCGAGGTGGACAAGACGGTGCGCGTGACGCGGGGCAACAACTGGGCCGTCAAGCGGGTGAGTGCCGCCGTGGTGGTCAACTACCAGTCGGCCGAAGACAAGGGCAAGATGGTGGCCAAGGCGCTGACGCCCGAGCAGATCGAGCAGATGACAGCGCTGGTGCGCGAAACCATCGGCTTCAACAAGGAGCGGGGCGATTCGGTCAACCTCATGAACGCGCAGTTCCAGGTCGATGCTGCGCCTCAGGACGATGTGCCTCTGTGGAAGCAGCCCGAGGCGGTTGACCTGGCGCGCAGCCTGGCCTGGCCCGTGGGCATGTCGCTGTTTGCCGCGCTTGTGCTGCTGGGCCTGGTGCGGCCGGCGCTCAAGGCGCTGGGCAAGCCGAAGGAAATACAGATGGCGGGGGCGCAGCTGGATGCGCTGGAGGCAGAGATGCCGCAGCGCCCGGCATTGCCTGCGCCCAAGCCGGGTGAGCCGGTTCCGGCCACACCCGAAGAGTTGCGCCTGGAGGACGCCCGCGCGTTGGCGCGCCAGAATCCGATGGCAGTGGCCAATATTGTGAAAAACTGGGTCAACGGCGATATTGGTTGACCCCCAGACTGAACGGCAAGACGCACCATGGACGACCAGGGCCTGAACGAAGCCGCCATTTTTCTGATGTCCCTCGGCGAGGAGGAAGCCGCCGAGGTGTTCAAGCATCTGTCACCCAAGGAGGTGCAGAAGCTGGGTGAAACCATTGCCCACATGCGCAGTGTGTCGCGCGAGAAGGTGGACGAGGTGGTCAGCAAGTTCTCGAATGCCGCCGCCGCGCAGAGCCTGCTGGTGTCGGACACGGGCAACTATGTGCGCGCCGTGCTCAAGCGTGCGCTGGGCGACGACAAGGCGGGGCTGCTGATCGACCGCATTCTGCAGGGCGGCGACGTTTCGGGCATCGAAAGCCTGAAGTGGATGGACCCGCTCTCGGTGGCCGAGTTGCTGCGCAACGAGCATCCGCAGATCGTGGCGGCCATTTTGGTGCACCTGGACCACGAGCAGTCGGCTGCGGTGCTGATGCAGTTCACCGACCGCCAGCGCAGCGAGGTGCTGTTGCGCGTGGCCACGCTCGAGGGCATCCAGCCGATGGCGCTGAAGGACTTGAACGAGGTGCTGTTCAAGGTGCTGGCGGGCGGCGACAAGATCCGCAAGACTTCGCTGGGCGGTATCAAGACGGCGGCCGAAATCATCAATTTGCTGGGCTCGAATGTCGATGCGGCGGTGCTCGATTCGATCCGCAGCCACGACCCCGATCTGGCCCAGAAGATTATGGACAAGATGTTCGTGTTCGACGATGTGATCAAGCTCGACGACCGGGCGATCCAGACCGTGCTCAAGGAAATTGCGTCCGAGACGCTCATCGTGGCGCTCAAGGGGGCTGCGCCCGAGTTGCGCGACAAGTTCCTGGCCAATATGTCGTCGCGCGCGGCCGAGGCCTTGCGCGAAGACCTGGAGTCGCGCGGGCCGATGCGGCTGTCCGAGGTGGAGGCGCAGCAGAAGGAAATTCTCAAGACCGTGCGGCGCTTGTCCGATGAAGGGCAGATTGTGATTGGAGGCGGTGGTGACGACGCCTTCGTCTAACAAAAGCCGTCTGTATGCCCGCTTCATTCCGCGCGAGGAGGTGGGGGATGTGACGCAGTGGCGGTTTGGTGCGGTCGATGGCTCGGACGCACTGGTCGAGGAGCCGGTGGAGGAGGACCCGATTGCGCTGGCCCAGGAGGAGGCCGATCGACAGGCGGAGCTTGAGCAGGCCCGTGCCGAGGGGTTTGCCCTGGGCGAGGCCCAGGGCCACGCCCAGGCCACTCTGGAGTGGCAGCAGCGCATGGATGCCTATGTGAAAGGCCAGGGCCAGGAGGCTGCGCGGCGGCTGGACGCCGTGGTGCAGGTACTCAATGCCAGCCTGGGCGATCTGCAGCAGAACATGGCCCAGGGCGTGCTGGAGCTGGCCTGCGAAATTGCACGCCAGGTGGTGCGCCAGGAGCTGCGCACCAATCCCCAGGTGCTCAAGCCGGTGGTGCGCGAGGCCTTGGGCATGCTGGTGAGCGACGGCCGCCCTGCCACGGTGCGGCTGCATCCCGAAGACTTGGCGATGGTGGGTCAGGAATTGCAGCAGGAGATGGCGGCCGCATCGCTGCAATGGGTGGCCGATGCGTCGGTGCCGCCGGGCGGCTGTCTGGTGGAGCAGGCGGGGATGGTGGTCGATGGCCGTCTGGACAAGCGCTGGCAGCATGCCATTGCGCCGCTGGGGCTGGCGTCGGCGTGGGAGGAGGGGGGCCATGGCGATGGAATCTGACCTAAGCTCGGCCTGGCCGGGTTTTCTGGAGGCCTCCCTGCGCCGCGTGGCGGGCGAGCAGCCGCTGGAGACGCGGGGCACGCTGACGCGCCTGACCGGCCTGGTGCTGGAGGCGGTGGGTATCCGGGTGCCGGTGGGGTCGCAGTGCCTTATTGAGCAGCCCGGGCACGAGCCGGTGTTGGCCGAGGTGGTGGGGTTTTCTGCCGACCGGGCCTTTTTGATGCCTGCGGGGGACATTCACGGCCTGTCCAGCGGCGCCAGTGTGGTGCCTGCGGCGCCCTACATCCCGGTGCCGCGCCTGGATGAGCCCGAGCCTGCGCGCCCGGTGCACCGGGTGGGGGCCTTGCGTGTGCCGCTGGGCGATGGCCTGCTGGGCCGTGTGGTCGATGCCCAGGGCTTTGCGCTGGACCATGGCGGCCCCTTGCAGGATGTGGTGGCCGAGCCCATGGACCGGCGCCTGATCAATGCCATGGACCGCGACCCGGTGCGCGAGCCGCTGGACACCGGCGTGCGCGCCATCAACGCCCTGTTGACCGTGGGGCGCGGCCAGCGGCTGGGGCTGTTTGCGGGTTCGGGCGTGGGCAAGAGTGTTCTGCTGGGCATGATGGCGCGCTACACCCAGGCCGATGTGATCGTGGTGGGGCTGATTGGCGAGCGGGGCCGCGAGGTCAAGGAGTTCATCGAGGACATTCTGGGTGCGCAGGACCGCGCCCGGGCGGTGGTGGTGGCCGCGCCTGCCGATGCGCCCCCGCTGTTGCGCATGCAGGGCGCGGCCTATGCCACGGCGGTGGCCGAGCATTTTCGCGACAAGGGCAAGCATGTGCTGCTGCTCATGGATTCGCTCACCCGCTATGCCATGGCACAGCGCGAAATTGCCCTGGCCATTGGGGAGCCGCCGGCCACCAAGGGGTACCCGCCGTCATGTTTTGCCAAGCTGCCGGCCCTGGTGGAGCGCAGCGGCAATGGTCTGCATGGCGTGGGGTCGATCACGGCGTTTTATACGGTGCTGTCCGAGGGGGATGACCAGCAGGACCCGATTGCCGATGCCGCGCGGGCCATTCTGGACGGGCATATCGTGCTCTCGCGTGCGCTGGCCGAGACGGGGCACTTTCCGGCGATCGACATCGAGCAGTCGGCCTCGCGGGTCATGCACAACGTGGTCTCGCAAGAGCATTTCGATCTGGCCCGGCAGTTCCGGGCCGTGTATTCGCGCTACCAGAAGAGCCGCGACCTGGTGCAGGTGGGCGCCTACCTGAGCGGTTCAGACCCTTTGCTGGACGAGGCGATCCGCCTGCAGCCGGCCATGGCGGCTTTTTTGCAGCAGGGCATGCGCGAGGCGGCGCCGATGCAGGAGAGCCTGCAGGCCATGTACGACGTGCTGAACTGAACACCGGAGCACCTGCACCATGTCTGTCTCCAACGCGTTATCGGTTGCCGTGGAAATGGCGATGCGCCAGCGTGATGATGCCCGCCGTGCGCTGCAGGATGCCCGCAGTGCTGACCAGGCGGCGCGCGCCCAGCTCGATCAGCTCGAAGGCTATGCCCTGGAAACCCAGAACCGCTGGGGAATGCGGCCCAACGCGGCGGTGCAGCCAGAGGTGATGTACCACCACTACCAGTTCATGGACCGCCTGGGGCATGCCGTGGGGCTGCAGACCAATGTGGTCGGCTCGCATGCGCAGCGTGTGGCCGCGGCCGAACACGCCTTGCTGCAGGCTGAGTTGCGCCTTGCCAGCCTGAAAAAGCTGGTGGACAAACGCCAGCGCGATGCCTTGCAGGCACAAATGCGGCGTGAACAAAAACAAACCGATGAGCGGGCTGCGCTGCAGTACCGCCCATCGTCCACAGGCTCTTGAGGGGCCCGGAGAAGAACCATGGAAAAAGCACGCATGACCAACCCGTCTGGCCACGCAGCCACCCAGGCCACCCGTGCAAAGCCGGCAGTGCAGGGCAAGGATTCGCTGGCCGACACGCAGGGCAATGCAGGATCGGGCGGTTTCATGGCGCTGTTGGTCGCTTTGGGAGATGGTGGTCTGCAGGACATGTCGATGCAGCCCTCGGTGGCGCACGAGCCCCCGCAAGCCGAACCCGCAACGCCGGACACCGCAGCGCAGATGGCGTTGCAGGGCGGTGCACTTTCCTGGCAGTGGCAGGCAACGGTAGGCGGTGGTGCGGTGCCGGAAGCGATTCGCCAGGGCAGCGCAACGCAGGAAAACACGGCGCAGGCAGCGGCCGGAGCGGCAATCACCGGTCTGCCAGGGCAGGGGCTGATGGCGGTTCCGGATGGGCTGTCGATGCCATCAGCGGGTCCGGCAGTTGCCGGCCAAGCCCCTGCTGCGGATGGCGTGGCCAGCGTTTCAGCACCCGATGGCCGGCAGCCAGCGGGCAGTTTGTTACAGCCGATAGGGGCGCAGAACAGCCTGCTGGCAAAGGCTGCACCAGGACAGGCGGTTCCGGATGGGCTTGTGCTGCGGGCAGTGGGTCCGGCAGCCACCGGACCGGCGTCAGCAACGGACGCAGTGGCCCATGCTTTGGATGCTGCTGGGTTGCAGGGGGAGGGGAGCCTGTTGTTGCAGACGGCCTTGCAGGACGGTGCGGTGGAGCCGGATGCGCGTGGCGCGATGCCCGGGCTGCCCGGGCTGCCCGGTGCCGCCGTGCTTGCAGGGGGCCGAAAGATGCCCGGCCGGCCCGGAGGCGGTGTGGCCCTCGCGGTGGATGCGAGTCCGGCAGCGGGTGTTCCGGGGGCGGGGCCGGTGGGTGCCAAGGGCCAGAGCGTATCGATGCTTCAGGGCGCTTCTTTCCAGCCACTGGTGGTGGAGCGAAGGGATGCCGGGGAGTTGGTGAGGGAGGGGGTTTCGGGCATGGAGCCCGCGATCGAGGGGGGCGCGGCCACCATGGTTCCATGGGCAGTCGACACCCCCGCAGGCCCGCGCGGGTTGGTGCGGGGCTCGGAGGCTGGAGCGGCCCTTTCGGGGGCAGGGGGAGCGACAGAGCCATCCCACGAGCGGCTGGAGGGAGCGGTGGGCGAATGGGCTGCTGTCAACGGAGATCCGGCGATGACGCCCGCAGAGGATGCCGTGGCCGAGCAGGTGGCGTACTGGGTTCACCAGAATATCCAGAATGCCCGCCTGACGGTCAAGCACGAAGGTCAGCCGGTCGAGGTGAGTGTGTCGCTGACGGGTAATGAGGCCCATGTGTCGTTTGGCAGCGATGAGGCCCAGACACGGGACTTGCTGGATGGCAGTGTGGCGCAGTTGCGGGACATGCTGCGCCAGGAGGGGCTGGTTCTGTCCGGTGTCTCGGTGGGTGAGTCGGGCCGCCAGCGTGGGGATGAAGGCGCCGGGGCAGGTGACCCGAGTGGTCGTCGCAGGCCGGCCGGGGTGGCGGCGCCGGTTGCTGCTGCGCAAGTGGCCGTGCGCCCGGGTGTTGTGGGGGATCGGGCCGTCGATATATTTGTCTGACCCGGGGGCCTGCCCCGCAGACTGCAGGGGGATTGCGGTTTTATTCTGGCTATTATGAGCGCCTATCTGCCCAATAATGGCTTGACCATGAGCCTCGGTTACGGGCACGGGGTCCGTGCCCAACCCGCCCCCAGCAAGGAAATTTCAACGTGTCGACCAATGCCGCTGCAGCCGAGTCTGCAAAAAAACCCGCCAAGAGCAAGAAGCTGATCATCATCGCAGCGGTGGTGGTGCTTTTGCTGGTGGTGGGAGGGGGTGGTGCGGCGTGGTTTTTGTCGCAGCGCCATGCGGGTGATGAAGAAGGCGAAGCCGCACCGGCCAAGTCGTCTGCGCCGGCAGTGGCCCCCACCTTCTTGCCCATGGACACCCTGGTGGTCAACCTTGCCGATAATGGGGGCGAGCGGTTTGCGCAACTCGGTATCACCCTGGAGCTGGCCGACACCAAAACGTCCGATCTGGTCAAGCAGCACATGCCCACCATCCGCAGCAGCATCATCATGCTGGCTTCGCAGCGGACCTCGGACGAACTGCTGACCCGTGAAGGCAAGGAAAAGCTGGCCACAGACATTCACCGCGAGGTTTCCCGGCCGCTGGGTTTTGAGGTGCCTGTGGCCAAAAAGCGGCCTGCCACCCAGGAGGGAGACGAGGGCGACGAGCCGCCCCGGCCCCGCAAGGCTGCTGCCAATCCGGTTTTGCGGGTGCTTTTTTCCGGTTTCATCATTCAGTAGGTCGCACGGGGGCTGCACCATGAGCGAATCATTTCTGTCCCAGGAAGAAGTCGATGCCCTGCTGGAGGGCGTGACCGGGGAAAGTCAGAAAACGGAAGAGGAAGTCCTCGAAAAGGGCGAGGTACGCAACTACGACATCTCCAGCCAGGAGCGCATTGTTCGTGGCCGCATGCCGACGATGGAGATCGTCAACGAGCGCTTCGCCCGCAATTTCCGCATTGGCCTGTTCAATTTCATCCGGCGAAGCCCCGAAATATCGGTAGGCACGGTGGCCGTGCAGCGCTACAGCGCGTTTCTGCGCGAACTGGCGGTGCCGACCAATTTCAATATCGTCGCCATCCGGCCGCTGCGTGGCAGTGGTCTGATCGTGTGCGAGCCTTCTCTGGTGTTCGGCATCATCGACACTCTTTTCGGTGGTGTCGGCAAGTTCCAGACCCGGATTGAAGGCCGGGATTTTTCTCCTACCGAGCAGCGGGTCATCCAGCGTCTGGTGGAAGTGATCTGCACCGAGTACAAAAAGGCGTGGCAAGGCATTTACCCGCTGGAGCTGGATTACCAGCGCTCGGAAATGCAGCCGCAGTTTGCCAACATTGCCACGCCCAGCGAAATTGTGGTGTCAACCGCCTTCCAGCTGGAAATCGGCGACCTGGCCGGAGCCATTCACATCTGCATGCCCTACGCCACGCTCGAGCCTATCCGTGATGTGCTGTATTCATCGACGCAAGGCGATTCCATCGAGGTGGACCGGCGCTGGGTGCGCGTGCTGACGCGCGAGATCCAGGCGGCCGAGGTGACGCTGGTGGCGGAGCTGGCGCGGGCCGATGCCACCGTGGAGCAGCTACTGGCCATGAAACCGGGCGATTTCATTGAACTCGACCGGGAGCCCCGTATCCGTGCCTCCATTGGAGGTGTACCGATTTTTGAGTGCCAGTACGGCACGCACAATTCCAAATACGCCATACGCATAGAAGAATGCCTGCGCAACGCAGACATGCATTGGATGGGAGAAAAAAATGTCGGCTGAAGACAACAAAAGTGGTGACGCTGCAGACGATCCGTTTGCCGGCTGGGCCGAGGCGCTGGAAGAGCAGAAGCAATCGGATGCACGGCCGGGTGATGCGGAGCAAGGGGGGCCGCTCACCGGAGAGCCGGTTCGTCCGTTTTCTGCGGGGGGGCCGGACACCGCCCACAGTGACATCAACATGGTCCTTGACATCCCGGTCCAGTTGTCGGTGGAGCTGGGGCGGACCAAGGTGCCGATCAAATACATCCTGCAACTGGCCCAGGGTTCGGTGGTGGAGCTCGATGCGCTGGCAGGCGAACCGATGGATGTGCTGGTGAACGGCTACCTGATCGCGCAGGGCGAGGTCGTGGTGGTGAATGACAAGTTCGGTATCCGCCTGACAGACGTGGTCACGCCTTCCGAGCGTTTGCGCAGGGTCAGCCGTGGCTAGTGCGGGAAGCATGTCGCAGACGCTGCTGCTGGTGGTGCTGTTTGTGGCCGCCATGGCAGCCTTGCCTTGGCTGGTTCGCCGCATTCAGCAAAGGCAGGCGGGCGGTGGCATGGCATCTGGGGGGGCGTCAAAGGTTCTGTCTGCCGTCGCTGTGGGGCCGCACCAGCGTGTGGTGACGGTGGAGGTGGGGCCGGAGCATTGCCGCACCCTCCTGGTGCTGGGAGTGACTGCCCAGCAGGTCAATTGTTTGCATGTGATGCCGCCTCAGCCCGCCGGGCCGATGGCGCCGGGAGCCGCAGCCACCAGCTTTGCCAGTGAAATACAGCGACAAACAGCGGAGCCGGCGCATGCCGCGGTGACAGCAGCGGGGACAGCTCATGCGCAATGACCGGAGTGTCGGGCTGCGGTGGGGCCGTCCCGTTGCGTTGGTGGTGCTGGCGACTGCGGCGTGGCTGCCGCAGCTGGCCTGGGCGCAGGCGGGCGGCTCTTTGCCGGTGCTGGTAGGTTCGGGGAACAACGGGACCAGCTTCTCCGTACCGATCCAGACGTTGCTGTTTTTCACGGCGCTGTCCTTTCTGCCGGCTGTGCTGCTGATGATGACGGGTTTCACACGCATCGTGATCGTGCTGTCGCTGCTGCGCCAGGCCATTGGTACCCAGTCGGCTCCACCCAACCAGGTCATCATCGGGCTATCGCTGTTCTTGACCATGTTTGTCATGGGGCCCACACTGGATCGGGTGTACCAGGACGCCTACGTGCCTTACACCGCCAATACCATCAGCTTTGAGCAGGCGGTGGAGCGGGCCGAGGCACCGATGCGGCAGTTCATGCTCAAGCAGACGCGGCAGTCCGATTTCGCCCTGTTTGCACGACTGGGACGCCTGGATGCTGCGGTCACGGCCGAAACAGCGCCCTTGCGGGTGCTGGTGCCAGCGTTTGTGACGAGTGAGCTCAAATCTGCCTTTCAGATCGGGTTCATGATCTTCATCCCCTTTTTGGTGATTGACATGGTGGTGTCCAGCATCCTGATGTCTTTGGGCATGATGATGCTGTCCCCGGTGCTGGTGGCGCTGCCGTTCAAGCTGATGCTCTTCGTGTTGGCCGACGGGTGGAATTTGCTCATCGGTTCGCTTGCGGCGAGTTTTGTCCAGTGAAGGAATTGCCATGACTGCGCAAATGGTGCTGACCATCGGGAGCGATGCGCTCACCCTGCTGCTGATGATTGCCATGCCGGTGCTGGGTGTGGTGATGGGGGTCGGGCTGCTGGTGAGTATTTTTCAGGCCGTGACCCAGATCCACGAGGCCACCCTGGCCTTTGTGCCCAAGCTCATTGCCGCCATGGTGGTTTTCGCAATGGCCGGGCCGTGGATGGTTTCCACCCTGGTGGATTACATCCGTCGCACCATCGAGTCCATTCCGTCGGTGATCGGCTGATGCGGGCCGGTTTGCTGTGATCACCTTTTCCGAGGCGCAGCTGGTGGCGTGGCTGTCGCCAATGCTGTGGCCTTTTTTGCGTGTTCTGGCCCTGTTCTCTGTGGCCCCGCTGTTCTCCATGCGGGTCATCCCGATGCGGGCCAAAATCGGGCTGGCCTTCTTCGTTGCGCTGTGCGCGCAGCCCATGCTGGCTGATCAGCCGTTGGTCTCTCTCGATGGCTCGGCTGCTTTGGGCACGGCGGTGCAGCAGGTGGTGGTGGGGCTGGCCATCGGTTTTGCGGTCCGGTTGGTATTCGCTTCGGTGGAACTGGCTGGTGAAATCATCGGCCTGCAGATGGGGCTGAATTTTGCGTCGTTCTTTGACCCGACCAGTAATGCGCAGGTGAGCGCTGTGGCGCGTTTCTTTGGCAATCTGGCCATGTTGCTGTTCGTGGTCATCAATGGCCATCTGATGGTGTTGCTGGCAGTGGTGCAGAGTTTTGACAAATTCCCGGTGGATGGTCGTTTCATGCAGGGCCTTGCCGAAATGCGCTTGTACGAGATGGGTGCATCGCTGTTCTCCAGCGCCTTGTGGATTGCTTTGCCGTTGATGGCGCTGTTGCTGTTCGTCAACCTGACGCTGGGCATCATTTCACGGGTGGCACCGCAAATGAATGTGTATGCCGTGGGTTTTCCGGTGACGCTCACGGTCGGCCTGCTGGGAATCGCCGCGACGCTACCGATGCTGGAGCAGCCCGTGCTGACCCTCATGCAGCGTGCAATCGACCTGTTTGCGGCACAACGCTGACTACACCAGCTGGTTGCGAATGGCGTAGACCGTCAGTTCGGCGTTGTTGCCCAATTTGAGTTTTTCCAGCACCCTGGCACGGTAAACGCTCACGGTCTTGGGGCTGAGCATCAGTTCCTCGGCAATTTCGGACAGTTTTTTGCCGCTGGCAATCTTGAGCAATGTCTGCAGTTCCCGCTCTGACAGGGTCGTGTGGGGGGCTTCATTTTCCGGCTGTGAAACGCTCTCGGCCAGCATCTGTGCCACTTCGGCCGTGAGGTATTTGCGTCCCTGTGCCAGGGTTCGTACGGCGTCTATCAGTGCAACGGGGTCTGCCGTCTTGCTGGCGTAGCCCTGAGCGCCGGCACGCAGGCATCGCACGGCGTACTGGTCTTCAGGGTTCATGGAAACCACCAGAACCTTGATGCCCGAGTCGGTTTCGCGCAGGCTTGCCAGTACTTCCAGGCCACTGCGCCCGGGCATGTTCAGGTCCAGCAGCAGCACGTCGCACTCGACCTGCCGGAGGAGGTCGCGCAGCTCGGGATAGTTACCCGCTTCTCCGGTCACGCAGATGTCCGGGGCCTCGGTCAGGGTGTCGCGAATGCCGCGCCGTACGACAGCATGGTCGTCACAAAGTACCACCCGAATCATTGATCGTCTCCATGGTTTGCAGACTCCGCCAGGGGGACGGACAGTATCACGGACGTGCCTTGTCCGGGCCTGCTGCTGACGTCGAGCCATCCGTTGATGGTGCGAGCACGCTCCCGCAGTCCGTTGATGCCGAATGCCTTGGGTTTATTCAGTGTGGCAGGGTCGAAGCCGCATCCGTTGTCGGTCACTTCGAGTGTGAAAACCCCTTCGGTATCTGACAGTTCGATATGGACTGTCGTGCAGTGGGCGTATTTCGAAATGTTGGTCAGAGCTTCTTGTGCGGTGCGATAGGCCACCAGCTGAAATGAAGGGGGCATATCGATGCGAGGGGCACTGGAGTGCATCTGCGTCGGCACGCCACTGCGACGTTCGAAGCTGTCGGCAAGCCATTGGACCGCCGCCACGATGCCCTGGTCCAGAACGGGTGGGCGAAGGTTCATCATGATGCGCTGGCTGGCACCCAGGGCATGCTGAAGCATGCTGGTGGCGGCCTGCACATGTTCACGTACGCCGGCTTGCCCGCTGTGGCGATCGATCCAGGCAAGGTCAAACCGGATGGCGGTGAGTGCTCCTCCGATGTCGTCATGTATTTCTCGTGCGATGGCTGCGCGTTCCTGCTCGATGGAACTTTGCAGGTGCTCGGTCAACTCTGCCAGGCGCTGCCTGGAGGCCGCCAGTTCATTCGCCGCCTGTTCCCGGGCCAAACGGGCTTCGTGCACTTCGCGTGCGCGAGCGATGACGTGGGGCAGGCGCGGCATTTCGTCCTTGAGCACGTAGTCGGCGATACCCAGACGGATGGCATCCACCGCAGCGACCTCGCCGATGGCTCCAGAGACAAGGATGAAAGGCGGTTGCCCCGGCAGGCTGGAGGCAATCTTCCAGGCGTCGATGGCAGTGAAGCCGGGCAAGTTGTAGTCAGCCAGGATGATATCGAAGGTTTTTTCGGTGATGCTGTCCCGAAAAGCCTCCAAGGTGTCGACGTGGTGCATGGTATGCGCCACCTGCGCTCGTCGGAGGGTCATCGACGCCAGAGCGTGGTCGGCAGGTGAATCTTCGAGGTGAAGAATGCGCAATGACTGGCCGGATGCGTAGGAGACCATAGGAGAGGCTATCATAGGATACAAATTGGAACAAACAAGAGGATTTGTCCTGTAGCCGTGGTGCGCTACGCGCGTTCGAATGACAATCGGTGCCGGATTCGTTCCGCAGCGCTTTTATTTTCAAGGCATGACGCTTTAAGGGATTCGTGTATCTTGTCGCCACCGGCTGGCAAGGGAGAAACGATGCAATCAATGCAAACAAGATCTGGTGTTCCTGAGGTTCGCTTGCCTGTCATGGTGGCTGCTGAATTGCAGGACTCGTTGCTGGTCGTGATGCATGATCTTCACCGGCTTGAGGGGCTCTTGAGCCATGCCACCGACAACCTTCTGGAGCGTTTCGGAGAGGCCAACCAGACGCTGACCGATGCAGTGGTGGGCGACTCGCCCGAGCTTGCGGCAGCGCGTGCTGCCTTGCGCAGCGCGGTCACGGAACTGCAGTTTCAGGACATGGCCTCGCAATTGATCTGGCATACCACCAAGGTACTCCAGAGTTGTGCTTTCCGCATCGCTGCAGAATCCATGGGGTCCGAAGACGGCGAGGAGGCGGCGCCGTTTGCAGAGATGGCCCCGGATCGCCCCAATCCTGTGACGCAAAGCGAGATGGATGCTGGATCCATCGATCTTTTTTGATGCCGTCACAATCCCGATTTAACCGATATATATTCAAGTCAGTTGGAGCCCTACATGCAATCGATCCTTGCCGTTGATGACTCGCCGTCCATGCGGAAGATGGTGTCTTTCACCCTTGCAGGTGCTGGCTACCATGTTGTCGAGGCGGTGGATGGACAGGATGCGCTGGAAAAGGCCCTGACCCACGACATTCATCTGGTGCTGGCAGACCAGAACATGCCGCGGCTTGACGGTATCGGTCTGACCCGCAAGCTGCGGGAGGATCCGAAGTTCAAAACGATTCCTATCCTGATTCTGACGACAGAATCGAGCGATCAGATGAAGCAGGCAGGACGGGCGGCCGGGGCCACCGGTTGGCTGGTGAAGCCTTTTGATCCCAATCGATTGATTGAGGTGATCAAGAAGGTGATTCGTTAATCGCGCTAGCTACAGCAAGCACACAGGAGCCCCATATGGGTGAGACCTTTCAAGAAGGCGCAGGAGCGGATTTCGACCTGTCGCAGTTCTATCAGATTTTTTTTGAAGAGGCGGGCGAGAATCTCGACCAGATGGAGCACATGCTGCTGGATCTGGATCTGGAGAAGGCTGACGACGAAGAGTTGAACGGCATTTTTCGATGTGCCCACTCCATCAAAGGCGGTGCGGCCACCTTCGGATTTGCCGATGTGGCGGAACTGACTCACCAGATGGAGTCTTTGCTGGACCGTTTGCGCAGACATGAGCTTCGGCCGATTCCGCAGATGGTAGACGTCTTGCTGGAGTCCGCTGATGCCTCCCGCAGTCTGCTTGCGCGTCACCAGGCTGGGGCCCAGGATGAGCCGCCATCGACAGCGCATTTGGTCAAGCGCATCAGCGAGTTGGCAGCTGGCATGGTTCCTGCTGCTAGCGCTCCGGTGGCTGCACCCAAGCCGCAAAGCCCGCCGCCTGTGGCCGTCGCTCCGGTGGTTGTTTCTGCGCCGGCCACCAGCCCGTCGGGAGCGCTTGCAGGGCAGCAGCGCCGCCTGCAGGTCCGCATTGGCCCGCTGGACAGGATGGAGCAGGCCGATGCCATCAAGGAGTTATTCCGCGACATACCCGGTCTGGGTTCGATTTCTGATCTGCCGTCCACTGAGTCGGCTGTGCGTCTCTTTGCGATTGAAACCTCCTCCACCGACAGCGACCTCCTGGACCTTTTTGCGTTTCACGTTGCCAAGGAACAAGTGCAACTGACCGATCTGCAGTCTGCCGGCGCGCAGCGGGACTCCAGTCAACAAGATCAGTTTGCACAAGCACTGGACGCTGGTTTGGACGCGGTCGGCGGGCCTGCGGACGAGGCCTACGGATTTTTTAAGAACGCACCCGGTTCCCCTGCAGCGGAGTCGGCCCAGGCGTTGCAGGCTATCGAACCCGTTTCCGCCGTGACCAGGGTGCCGCAAAAGGTGGCTGCAGAAGCAAAAGCTGGCAGTCAGGCCCAGATGGAGTCGACCACCATCCGCGTGGCGGTGAACAAGGTGGATCAACTCATCAATCTGGTGGGAGAACTGGTGATCACCCAGGCCATGCTGGCCCAAAACAGTCTTGGACTGGATTCTGCAGAGCATCAGCAATTGCTGGCTGGTTTGGCCGACCTGGATCGCAATACGCGGGATCTGCAGGAGTCGGTCATGTCGATTCGCATGATCCCGATGTCGATCGTTTTCAGCCGATTCCCGCGCATGCTGCGCGACCTTGCCAACAAACTCGGCAAGAAGGTGGAACTGGTGACAATGGGTGAAGCCACTGAGCTGGACAAGGGTTTGGTTGAAAAAATTACGGATCCTTTGACGCACCTTGTTCGCAACAGTGGCGATCACGGCATCGAGTTGCCGGCGGAGCGATTGGCAAAGGGCAAACCGGAGCATGGCACCATCACCTTGTCGGCTTCCCATCAAGGTGGCTCCATCGTCATTGAAGTTAAGGATGACGGCAAGGGTCTGTCGCGCGAAAAAATTCTCAACAAGGCGCGCGAGCGGGGCATGGATGTGTCAGATCAGATGAGCGATGCCGACGTGTGGCAGTTGATTTTCGCCCCCGGGTTCTCTACCGCTGAGGTTGTGACGGATGTCTCCGGGCGTGGCGTGGGTATGGACGTGGTCAAACGCAACATCGCTGCGTTGAACGGAACGGTTGAGATCGATTCATCCGAGGGTTACGGAACCAAAGTTTCTGTGCGTCTGCCGTTGACCCTGGCCATCATGGACGGCATGTCCGTGGGGGTGGACGAAGAGGTGTACATCCTGCCCCTGTCCTCGGTGGTCGAGTCATTCCAGGTCAACCCTGATGACGTGAATACGGTTGCCCAAGGGTCGCAGCTGGTGAAGGTGCGCGATGAATACATGCCGGTGATTGCGCTGGAGCGCATCTTCCAGGTCCCTCGGGTCGATCCGGCGAAATCCAGCACCATCATGGTGGTGGTGGAGGCCGATGGAAACCGGGTTGCCTTGCTTGTCGATGAATTGCTTGGGCAGCACCAGGTTGTGGTGAAAAATCTGGAGTCCAACTATCGCAAGGTTCCCAATGTGTCCGGAGCCACCATCCTGGGCGATGGGCGGGTTGCCTTGATTCTTGATATTGGTGGTTTGGTGCGCCGGGCGCGCCATTAAGCAAACTTTGCAGATGGCACTTGTGGCCATTGCAACGAAAGGAGTGGGCACATGAGTGTGATTGGCAAGACAACAGATACTGCATCCTCTGGTGCGCGGGAATACCTGACATTCCGTCTAGACCAGGAAGAGTACGGCATTGATATCCTCAAAGTCCAGGAAATCAGGGGCTACGAGCCCCCGACGCGCATCGCCCATGCTCCAGAATTCATCAAGGGGGTGGTCAACCTGCGGGGCACGATCATTCCCATCGTGGACATGCGACTCAAGTTCAATTGTTCGCAGGCTGAGTACAACAGTTTCACGGTGGTGATCATCCTGAACCTGCGCAACCGCGTGGTCGGTATCGTTGTGGACTCGGTGAGCGATGTGATGGAACTGGCTGCCGACAACGTCAAGTCGGCACCTGATATCGAGAGCGTGATCGACAACGAGTGCATTCTGGGGCTCGGCTCGATTGGTGAGCGCATGCTGATTCTTCTGGACATTGAAAAACTGATGTCCAGCGTTGACATGGGTTTGGTGGCCGCCGGGGGTTGAGCCACAGGGCTGTATCAGGCATGGCAAGGACGTGAGTAGCCTCTGTTTGGGAGCAGCACGTAACCGCCAGGTTTTCGAATCCACGCGTATTTTTCAGGATAGTCCATGCTTCACAGCCCCGAAATCGAAACAGCGGCGCGCTCTGCAAGAGGAAACCCCTTGCAGGCGGTGGGTGCTGCGGGCGGAGTATCAGGGCCCTTGGCGCAGGGCCGAGAATTTGTCTGGACGGATGCCGATTTCTCGCGCGTTCAGGCCCTGATCTATCAGCGTGCGGGTATCAATCTGCACGAGGGCAAGCATGCAATGGTGTACAGCCGGCTTTCGCGGAGGCTACGTGAAACCGGGCATACCAGTTTTCGGGACTATCTTGCCTGGCTGGAAACGCACGACGGTGCGGAGTGGCAGGAGTTCGTCAATGCGTTGACCACCAATTTGACGGCATTTTTCCGCGAGCAGCACCATTTTGAAATTTTCGCGAACCACCTGCGTTCCAGACCTACAGGAATCCCCTGGCGGGTCTGGTGCAGTGCGGCATCGACGGGCGAAGAACCCTACTCCATCGTGATGACGGCTCTTGAAACCCTGGGTGCCAATGCCCCCTTCAAGCTGGTCGCCAGCGATATTGATTCCCGTGTTCTGGCAACGGCTGCACAAGGGGTTTACAGGCTGGAGGCGCTCAAAGGCCTGTCGCAGTCCCACCTGCAGCGGTTTTTCTTGCGTGGAAAGGGAGGCAATTCCGGGTTGGTCCGCGCAAAACCCGAACTGACCAAGGCGATTGAGTTCATCAGCGTCAACCTGATTCGGGACGACTGGCCGTTCCGTGAGCCTTTTGATGTGGTGTTCTGCCGCAATGTGATGATCTATTTTGATGCTCCGACGCAGCGGCGCGTGCTGGAGCGTATCCACAAAGTGTTGAAACCCGGCGGGATGCTGTTTGTGGGGCATGCTGAAAATTTCAGCGAATCACGGGATCTTTTTACGCTGCGCGGAAAAACGGTGTACGAGCGCCGCTGATGCCTCCAGGTCGTTTTGTCTCTCGAACCCATGACTACACTCAAACCTGGTTTTACTCCCGGCTCGATCACAGGCGCGATGCCGGTCCTGGCCGGTGGCGGCGAACGACGTCGAGCGCCCCGCATTGCCCCCTTGGCAGCAGACATTTACCCCGTCAGTGCCGAGGCGCCGCCGGAATCCTCGCTGGCTGAACTTAAATCTCGTCCTGTACGTCCGGGGCAGGCCTCTTTTTTTTATTTCGATCATCATTTTCAGTACAACGCCGTCAAGGTCTTGCCTGGAGAGTATTACGTCTCGAATGAAAACCTGGTGATCATGACGGTTCTGGGTTCCTGCATCGCTGCGTGCCTGTGGGACAGTCGGATGCGCCTCGGAGGCATGAACCATTTCATGCTGCCGGATGGGGACTCTGTCGATGTGTCCGGGCGCTATGGTTCTTACGCGATGGAGTTACTCATCAACGAGATGCTCAAGCTGGGCGCTCGTCGCGAAACCATGCAGGCCAAAATTTTTGGGGGAGCCCAGGTCATGCACAGTTTCACCACCATGAATGTGGGCGAGCGCAATACCCGGTTTGTCGTCAACTACCTGCAGACCGAACGTATTCCCGTGGTGTCTGAGGACGTGCTGGACATCTATCCTCGCAAAGTATGTTTTTTCCCGGTAACGGGTAAGGCCATGGTCAAGCGCCTTGCTCACGCGCACCCCGAGGAACTGGTGGCACAGGAGAAGCGCGGCAACGCGGCAACTGTGGCTCAAACAACGGCTGGTGGTTCTGTGGATCTGTTTTGATTGAGAGAGCTGGAGATGGGAAAAAAAATCCGGGTGATTGTGGTTGACGATTCCGCGCTGGTGCGCAGTCTGCTTGCCCAGATCATCAACCGGCAAAGCGACATGGAATGCATTGGCACGGCCAATGACCCATTGATTGCACGCGAGATGATCCGTGAACTCAACCCTGATGTCATCACGCTGGATGTCGAGATGCCGCGTATGGATGGCATCGATTTTCTGGGCCGTCTCATGAGGTTACGGCCCATGCCTGTGCTGATGATCTCCACGCTGACGGAGCGTGGTGCCGAGGTGACTCTCAAGGCGCTGGAACTCGGCGCTGTGGATTTTGTTGCCAAGCCACGCGTGGGTCTCTCGAGTGGTCTCAGTGAACTGGCCGGCCAGATCGTCGACAAAATCCGGGTGGCTGCAGCTGCCCATGTGCGTCGACTCCAGCGCGAGCCTGCAACAGCAGCCACTACAGCACAGGTTTCTTCGCCGTCGAGCGGTCTTTTGGGGCGCTTGTCTACGGAAAAGCTGATTTTTATCGGTGCATCGACTGGAGGTACCGAGGCGATCAAGGAGGTGCTGGTACACATGCCGGCAGACTCACCGGCCATCGTCATCACACAGCACATGCCACCGGGATTCACCACCAGTTTTGCCGCCCGGTTGAACGGCCTGTGCCAGATCACGGTCAAAGAGGCAATCAATGGCGAGCGGATACTGCCAGGCCATGCCTACATCGCGCCGGGTGGCACCCAATTTCACATTAGCCGCAGTGGAGCCAACTATGTGGCAGTCGTTGACGATTCTCCCCCCGTCAACCGGCACAAACCCTCTGTCGAGGTCCTTTTCAAATCGGCTGCTGCAGTGGCTGGTCGCAACGCGTTTGGCATCATGCTGACCGGCATGGGCAACGATGGTGCTGCGGCCATGCGTGAAATGAAGGACGCAGGCGCCTACAACTATGTGCAGGATGAGGCCAGCTGCATCGTCTTTGGCATGCCGCGTGAGGCGATCGCTCACGGAGCCGCAGACGAAGTATTGCCGTTGACCCAGATTGCACCGGCGCTGGTAGCCAAACTTCGGGGCGGTGCAGACCGCGTGTTGCACCGGATTTGATGACTTTTTGCCACTTCCGTGCGGCCGCACCGGTAGCAATCAATCGGACAACTCGGCCCAGCGTTCCAGCGCTTGCATCAGCGCGGTTTCGATTTCATGATCGCGGGCATGTAGTGCGCTGGCTTTGGCGGCATCTGCGGTGTAGATCGTGCCGTCAGCCAGTTCCGAATGCAAGGCCTTCTGCTCAGCCTCCAGCGCTGCAATCAACAGAGGTAATTCATCGAGTTCGCGTTGGTCTTTGTAGCTAAGCTTCTTTTTTGATAGCTGCAAGCGCTCACTGGTATTGGACTTGATGGTGATTTCACTATGACTACCGCTCAAGGATGTGTTGCCTCCAGCGGGGGCCAGCTCTGAAGCCGACAGTGCCCTGCTGCGGCGCGACTGCGTCAGCCAGTCCTGCACATCTCCCTCGTATTCGCGCCATTGCGCATCACCTTCCCAGGCAATGGTGCTGGTGACCACGTTATTGAGAAAAGTGCGGTCATGGCTGACAAGAAAAACTGTTCCAGCATAGGTCTGCAATAGTTCTTCCAGCAAATCCAGGGTTTCAATGTCCAGATCGTTGGTTGGCTCATCCAGAACCAGAACATTTGCCGGCCGCGCGAACAGTCTTGCCAGGAGCAGACGGTTGCGTTCTCCTCCCGATAGCGAACGTACCGGGGAGCGGGCTCGCGCAGGGGAAAAAAGAAAGTCGCCAAGGTAGCTGCGCACGTGCTTGCGTTGCGGCCCGATTTCAATCCATTCGCTGCCGGGGCTGATGAAATCCTCCAGCGTCGCATCCAGGTCAATGGAATGACGCATCTGGTCGAAATAGGCCACTTGCAAATTGGAACCTTGGCGAACTCGCCCTTCATCCGGTGCAAGCTCGCCCAGAATCAATTTGAGCAGCGTGGTTTTGCCCGCCCCATTGGGGCCGAGCAGACCGACTTTGTCCCCCCTGAGAATGGTCGCACTGAAGTTACGGACGATCTGCCGATCCGAAAAAGCTTTGGAGACATTCGACAGCTCAGCAACGATCTTTCCGCTGGTAGCTCCTGATGCGAGATCCATCTTGACTCTTCCCAGGGTGTCGCGCCGGGCCATACGAGAAGCACGAAGCGCTTCGAGGCGGCTGATGCGGCTTTGACTGCGTGTGCGCCGTGCCTCGACACCCTTGCGAATCCACACCTCTTCTTGCGCGAGGAGCTTGTCGGCTTTGGCTGCGATCACTTCCTCCTGCGCCAGTTGTTCCTGCTTCTGCGACTGGTATTGCGCAAAGTTGCCCGGATAGGACAGCAAACGTCCCCGATCGAGCTCGACAATCCGTGTGGCAACACGATCCAGGAAACTGCGGTCATGGGTGATTGTGACGATGCTTCCCTTGAAATCCACCAGCAATTCCTCCAGCCACTCAATGGAGTCGAGATCCAGATGGTTGGTTGGTTCATCCAGCAGCAACACATCCGGGCGAGCGACCAATGCCTGCGCCAGCGCGACACGCTTCTTGGTTCCGCCAGAGAGCGAACCTATTTTTGCGAGTGGCTCAAGGCGCAGCCGCTGCAGCGTTTCATCCACACGCTGCTCCCAATTCCAGGCGTCGTAGGCTTCGATTTGCGTCTGCAAAGCGTCGAGATCCAGCTCTTCACCGCCCTGCAGGTAGAGATCGCGTAGCGAAATGATCTCCGAGATACCCTCCGATGCTGCTTGAAAAATAGTGTCCTCCGCATTCAACGAAGGCTCTTGCGCAACGTAGGAGATACGAATCCCGTGTTGAAGGTGTCGTGCGCCATCGTCAGCCGCAGACAGGCCGCCGAGGATTTTGAGCAAGGAGGACTTGCCGGCTCCGTTCCGACCGATGAGCCCAACGCGCTCGTTGGGTTCAAGTGCGAAATCGACGTGGTCGAGCAAAGCAACATGGCCGAAGGCCAATTGCGCATCCAGTAGGGTAATCAATGCCATGGTTCAGACATTATCGTGTCAGCCGTCGCCATGGCCTCCAAGTGTCAGCAGGCCGGCAACCCGGTAGCCCTGGAGAACTTGACGGTTGAGCAATGTTGCTGACCTCTCAAAACCTGTGCTATAGTCGAGGGCTTCGCTGCACAGAGGTTCTTTCGGAATGTTTGTGCCAAGCTTGGTTGGGGGTTGAAGAGCCTGGCCGGGTGGGTTGAGAAAAGCGAAGTAA
>JANJVG010000134.1 GCA_024710165.1 Burkholderiaceae bacterium | reverse complement strand
GCGCTTGGCGGGCAGCAGGTAGTCGATCAGGATCGTGCCGGTGGGCTTTTTGCCGACGATGATGGTGTCTCCCACCTGGATGTGCTGCAGGCGCGAGGTCAGCGGGCCGTCGGGCACCTTGATGGAGAGGAACTCCAGGTGCTCTTCGTAATTGGCGCTGACGATGCTGTAGGCGCGCAGCAGCGGCTTGCCGTCCACCTTCAGGCCGATCATGGTGAAGTGCCCGTTGGAGAAGCGCAGGGCCGGGTCGCGGGTGGTGGTGAAGCTGAAAAGCCGGTCGGTCCAGTGGTGGACGCTCAGGACGCGTTCTTCGAGAAAGGCGCTCATGGTGTGTTGGCAGGAAGGTGAGAAAACGGTGGACCGCAGGGCGCCCCCAGGGCTGACGTGCCCGAGCGCCCGGCGGGCGGGTGATGCCGGTATTGTCCCGCAAAGCCGATCGTGCCCGGCCCGGCGGCGCTTCAGGTGCCGCCCACGTAGGGGTTGCTGCGGCGCTCGCGCCCGAAGCTGCTCTCGGGCCCATGGCCGGGGATGAAGACCGTCTGGTCGCCCATGGGCCACAGGCGCTGGGTGATGCTGTCGATCAATTGTTCGTGGTTGCCCTGGGGGAAGTCGGTGCGGCCGATGCTGCCGGCAAACAGCACGTCGCCCACAAACGCACGGTCGATCTGCGGTGCGTGGAACACCACATGGCCGGGGGTGTGGCCGGGGCAGTGGCGCACGTTCAGTGTTTCGTTGCCGATCTGCACCTGGTCGCCATCGTGCAGCCAGCGCGTGGGCGTGAAGGGAAGCGCGGGCGGAAAACCGAACATCGCGCTTTGCTGGGGCAGGCCGTCAATCCAGAACTGGTCGCCCGGGTGCGGGCCCACGATGGGCAGCTGCAGGCGCTGGGCCAGTTCGCCCGTGCCGCCGGCGTGGTCAATGTGGGCGTGGGTCAGCCAGATCTGCTCCAGTGTGAGGCCCAGGCGCCGGGCTTCGGCCGCCAGCGTATCCAGATCACCGCCCGGGTCGATCACGGCGGCCTGGCCGGTGGCATCGCACCAGACCAGGGAGGCGTTTTGTTGAAAGGCAGTTACGGGGACGGTGAGGTACTGGAGCATGGGCGAAGGACGGGCAGCAAAAAAGGAACCGGTGTCGGGAGCACGGCGTCAAAGCGGCAAGTGTAGTGAGGCGGGCGAGCACCCGGGTGGGGAATACGGGGGCGGGCAGGCCCGTGCCCACGATTTGGGCCATACTTGCTGCGCCGTTTCATCTTGTTGCAGATGCAGCGGCCCCTGAATGAACCGGGCACCACCCCGCCCCTGTGGTGCCTTGCTCCCACACAAGGCAATGTCACCATGAATACTTCCAGTGAAATGATCCCGGCGGCTGCCGGGGAGGCTGCACGCACGTCGGCGCTGCTCAGCGCGCTCGAGCAAGTGCAGGCCGTGGTCGAGTTTGATCTGCAGGGCCGGGTGGTGCGCGCCAACGGTCTGTTCCTGGACCTGATGGGCTACAGCGCCGACGAGGTGCTGGGCCAGCACCACCGCATGTTCTGCCCGCCCGAGGTGACCGCCAGCGAGGCGTACCGGGCGCTGTGGGAGGGGCTGCGCGCCGGGCAGGTGCGCCAGGACGTGTTTTTGCGCGTCAGCAAATCGGGCCGGCCGGTCTGGCTGCAGGCCTCCTACAACCCCGTGCGCGACCCCGAAGGCCGCCCGGTGGGTGTCGTCAAGCTGGCCACGGACATCACCGCGCAGCGCGCCCAGCAGGCCGATTTCGAGGGCAAGATCGCCGCCATCGGGCGGTCGCAAGCGGTCATCGAGTTCGACATGCAGGGCAATGTGCTGGGGGCCAATCCCAACTTCTTGCGCACCATGGGCTACACCCTGGCCGAGATCCAGGGGCAGCACCACAGCATGTTCTGCGAGCCCGGCCTGGTGCAAAGCCAGGCCTACCGCGATTTCTGGGCCGATCTGGGGGAGGGCAAGTTTCAGAGCGCCCGCTACCGCCGCATTGGCAAGCACGGGGCCGAGGTCTGGATTCAGGCCACCTACAACCCCATCCTGGATGCCGATGGCAGGCCCTACAAGGTGGTCAAGTATGCGATCGACATCACCGCCCAGGTGCTGCGCGAGCGCGCGGTGGCGCACAAGGTGCACGACATCACCGCCGTGCTGCGCGCCATGAGCGAGTCGATCCAGCGCCTGGCGCGCAGCGCAGGCCACTCCACGGAGCTGGCCGAGCAGACCCAACGCGAGGCGGGTGACGGCAGCCAGCTCGTGCGCCGGTCGCGCGACGCCATTCTGGCCATCGAGCGTTCGTCGTCCGACATCCATGAAATCGTGGACACGATCAGCGAAATCTCCAGCCAGACCCATCTGCTGGCCTTCAATGCGGCCATCGAGGCGGCCCGCGCTGGCGAGCAGGGCGTGGGCTTTTCCGTGGTGGCCGACGAGGTACGCAAGCTGGCCGAAAAATCCTCGCTGGCAGCGCGCGAGATCGCCAAGCTGATCCACCAGACCGTCAGCCGCGTCACCGAAGGCAGCCGCCTGTCCGAGGAGGTCGATGCCGCCTTCTCGCGCATTCTGGGCGCCGTGGAAAAAACCACCCGGTCCATCAGCGAAATCCGCACGGCCACCGAAGAGCAGGAGCACGCCACCCAGGATGTGGCCCGGTTGCTCGATGCCCTGCAGGTGGGCGCCGATCCGCGCAAGGCCGATTGAGCCGCACCATGGAGAACGCAAGCCCGTCCCCGGCCCGTTCTGTGGTGGTGCCGCATGTGCATGTGCGCGTGCGCGGCTGCGCCATTGCCGTGGCGCTCGACCAGGTCCGCCAGGCGCTGCCGCTGCCGCCGCACGGCCTGGCGGAGCTGCCACGCCGCAGTGGCGGCCTGCTGGGCATGGCCGACATGGACGGTGCCGCCGTGCCCGTGGTGGCACTCGAGCGCTGGCTGCCGATGCAGAGCGGGGCGCCGGCGTCTGCCGACGTGCCCCGGGTGCTGGTGCTGGAGCACGCCGGGCGCCTGGTGGGCCTGCGCGTGGACGCTGTGCAGGGCGTGCGCGCCGTGGCGGTGGCTGACATCCGCACGGTGCACCACACGCCGGATGACAACGAACTGTTCGAATCGGTGGTGCCCGCCGCGGGCGGCGAGCCGATGCTGTGTCTGCTGGAAGTGCCGCGCCTGATGCGCCTGAGCCAGGCCTGGTGCGAAGACGCCGCTGGGGCCGGCGCCGCGTCTGCCGCCCCCAGCGCACCCCACCGGCCGCCGCCGGGCCACGGCACGCAGCGCCATGCCGTGTTTCGCATCGGGTCCGAGCGCTGGGCGGTGCCCGTGGCCGCAGTGCAGCGGGTGGTGCCCGTGCCGGCGGCCGAGCTGGTGCTGGGGCGCGCCGAGCGCATCTGGGCCATCAGCCAGTGGCAGGGGCGCAAGCTGCCGCTGGTCGACATCAGCCAGGGCCGCCAGGCCAGCAACCGCGAGGCAGCCCCCTGGATGGCCATGCTGGGCCAGGGGGCGCTGGTGCTTGGACTGACGGTATCGGTGTGCGAGCAGTTTGTGGATCTGGCCGACGATGCCGTGGCCCCCACGCCCAACGATCCGTTGACCTCCGGCCTGGCCCTGCTGCCCGATGGGTGCAAACTGCAGATTCTGGATGTGGCCAGGTTGTTTGGCCTCACGCCGGGGGCATCGATCAGCCGCGCCCAGCCTGCCGCCGGATCAGACCGCGGCGGCGCCGCGGCGCAGGACGCCACCGAGCCGGTGCCCTACCTGGTGTTCGATGCCGACCAGCGCTACGCCTCGCCCGTCGGGAGCGTGGTGGGGGTGGTGGCACTGCCCCCTGAAGCCCGGGACGACCTTCGCAGCGAGCGGCGGGCCATTCTGGCGTGGCGCGGTCACACCGTGCCCGTCGTCAGCCTGCCCGCCATCGCCCGCAGTGCCGCACCCCCCGAACCCCTGCTGGCGGTGCTGGTGCAGACGCCCGGCAGCGCTGCGGCCCCCACCGGTATCGCCATCCGCAGCCTGTGCGACTGGCTGCCCGCGCACAGCGTGCGGCGCAGCGGCATGCGCATGGGTGCCATGGGCGAGTTCGGGATGATCAATGCCAAGGGCGCGATCGATCACACCAACCTGGTGGAGGTCGATCTGGCCCAGATGGCCCACCTGCTGGGATGAGCGGCGCCAACGAAGCCGCTGCGTTTCCCGCAAGCCTGCCTGCTGTTCACTTCTACAGGATGCACCATGACCCCTGCCCCCCTGCCGGCCGACGAGGAAGAGCGCCTGCGCGCCCTGCGCGATCTGTTGCTGCTCGACACGCCCCCCGAAGAGCGCTTTGACCGCCTTGCCCGCTTTGCTGCCGAGCAGCTCGATATGCCCATGGCGCTGCTCACCCTGGTGGATGGGCAGCGCCAGTGGTTCAAGTCGCGGGTGGGCCTGGATGCCACCGAAACCCCCCGGGACATCTCGTTCTGTGGGCACGCGATCCTGCAATCCGATCTGTTCATCGTGGAGGATGCCTTGCGCGACCCCCGCTTTTCCGACAACCCGCTGGTCACCGGGGACCCGCGCATCCGGTTTTACGCGGGCGCTCCGCTCAGTGCCCCCGGTGGCCAACGCATTGGCACGCTGTGCGTGATCGACACCGTGCCGCGCACGCTGGGACCGGTTGAACGCTCGGTGCTGGACATGCTGCGCCGTCTTGCCAACGAAACCCTGGCCGGACACGAGGGTGAAGAATGAACGCACCCTTGCCCCGGTTTGTGCTGATGGAATCCCAGTTTGTCTTGCGGCGCACCATGGCCATGGTGGCCCGCGACCTGGGGGTGGTGGACTTCCACGAGGCCAGCAACGTCGCCCGCGCCCGCACGCTGCTGGCAGGCGATGCCTTCGACGGCCTGGTGCTGGACGTTCAGGAGGGAGTGCCGGCGATGGAGCTGCTGGCCGACCTGCGCAAGGGACGGTTTGCCACACCCGCCGATGTGCGGGTGCTGGTGCTGGCAGCCGACGGCCGGCCTGTCGAGGCCGACCGCCTGCAGGCGCTGGGGGTGCACTGCGTGCTGGGCAAGCCGGTGCGCATCAGCGATCTGCTGGCAGCCCTGGTGCAGACACCCGGGCCGGGGGGCGCACCGTCTGCAGACTGATATGCTATTGATAGCATAGCTACTTGCGCTTGTCCTGCAAGGGCTGGAGGCCTATTTGGCATCAAATGCCTACATATTGGTCGCCGCCACCACTTCTGACATGTCGGTCAGGCCCTGCAGCACCTTCTCGATGCCGTCCTGGCGCAGGGTCAGCATGCCGGCGGCCAGCGCCGAGTGCCGGATGTCGGAGGCCGGCGCACGGTGGCGGATGTGCTGGCGGATGGTGTCGTCGCTCAGCATCAGTTCGTGAATGCCCATGCGCCCGCGGTAGCCATGGTGCTCGCAGGCCTCGCAGCCACGGGGGCGCCACAGGGTGAGTTCGCCCGAGGCGTTACCGTAGTTCTTGCGCCAGCGGGCCACCTGGGCGGCCCGGTCTTCGGGTGTGTTGCGGGTGCCGCTGGCCAGGTACTGCGAGGCCAGCCCCAGCAGGGCGTCATCGTCGGCCGTGGTGGCCTCGCGGCAGGCCTTGCACAGGCGGCGTACCAGGCGCTGGGCCAGGATGGCCAGCAGGGAGTCGGAGAAGTTGAAGGGGTCCAGGCCGATTTCGAGCAGGCGCGCAATGCTCTCGGGGGCCGAATTGGTGTGTAGCGTGGACAGCACCAGGTGCCCGGTGAGCGAGGCCTCGATGGCGATGCGCGCGGTTTCCTCGTCGCGCATTTCACCGATCATGATCACATCGGGGTCGGCGCGCAAAAAGGTGCGCATGGCGGCCGCAAAAGTCCAGCCGATGCGCGGGTTCATCTGCACCTGGCGCAGGCCGCTCTGGGTGATCTCGATCGGGTCCTCGGCCGTCCAGATCTTGCGGCCGGCAGTGTTGATGTCGCGAATGACCGAATGCAGCGAAGTCGTCTTGCCGCACCCCGTGGGGCCCACCACCAGCACCAGGCCGTAGGGCTTCTTGATCACATCGCGCAGTGCCGTGAGGTTGTTGGTGCTCAGACCGATGTCCTCCAGCGGCAGCGGCTTGGCACCTGCCAGCAGGCGCAGCACCACGTCTTCAAGGCCGCGAGAGGTGGGCACGGTCACCACCCGCAGTTCCACCGGCGGGCCGCCAAAGCGGGAAAAATCGATTTTTCCGTCCTGCGGTTTGCGGTGCTCGGAGATGTCCATGCTCGCCATGATCTTGATGCGCGCCACCATGGCATAGCGAAAGCGGGCCGGCAGCTCCAGATAGGGCACCAGGTCGCCGTCGATGCGCAGGCGCACGCGCACGTTGTTGGGCGCGGGTTCGGTCTCGATGTGGATGTCGGAGGCCCGGTGCGCAATGGCCTCGTCGATCACGGTGTTGATCAGCCGCACCAGCGTGTTGTCGGCCTCGCTCACCACATCGGCTTCTTCGGTGTCCGTCTCTGCGGCGGCGCTGCTCAGGTTGGTGGCCAGCTCCTGTGACGTGGCCCGCACGGGCACGGGTGCCCGCTGGCCATTGCCGGCCCGGGCCGGCGTGCTGGTGGCGGGTTTGACCTTTTGGGCACTCTGGGTGGGGTGTACGCTGTACGCATTGGCAATGGCCGGCAGCAGCGTGCCCGGAGCGGCCTGCAGCGGAATCAGCCGGCGCTGCGTGAGAAAGCGCATTTCATCGAGCAGCACCCGGTCGTACGGGTCGGCCATCAGCACGACCAAGGCATCGTCGCGGGCCAGCAGGGGGAGCACCGACTCACGCTCGGCCACCGCGCGTGGCACCAGGGCCAGGGCCACCGCATCGGGTGCCAGATGGCTGGGGTCCACCATGTATTCCCCCAGCCAGGAGGCAATCACCTGGCTGAGCTGCTCCTGCGTCATATCCCCACGCTCAATGAGGATCTGCCCGATGGGCTGGTCTTTGCCCCGCTCACGCTCGACTTGCTGGATGGCCAGGGCATCGGCCAGCACCGATGGCGAGATCACCCGGGCGTGCATCAGGGCCTCGCCCAGATGGCGGGCTTTGCCCACCACCGGGTGCGGTGCTGTCACCAGTTTCCAGAGCGCATCGGCGTTTTCCGGGTGAAAGCAATGGGCAGGCGACGGGGATGGGGCGAGGGGTTCAGACATGAATGCAACAGGTTGTGATCAGGTCATAGCGTAATCCACGGCAGCCGGGGCCTGGTCAGGGAATCTACTGTCCAGGTCCATTCGGGGGGGCGGGCGCGTCTCGTGCATCCGGCGGTCAAAGCGGGAAGTCGTAGGTGATGGTGAGGGGCACGTGTTCGCTGAAGGGCCGCTCCTTGTACACCGATGCGCTGCGGGCCAGGGCAGGCAGGCGGGGTGAGGCCAGGAGGTGCTCGCCAGATCAAAGCGTGAAGTTGTAATCAACGGTCAGCGGCGCATGGTCGCTGAAGCGTTGGGCCTTGTAGACGCTGGCGTTGCACGCCCGTTCAGCAAGCCCTGGCGTCGCCAAGTGGTAGTCGATGCGCCAAAAAACCCACAACCAACTCTAACCGGCTCTGGAGGTCCGGTTTAGGCTGGGAGCAGTCTGTGGTCACAGTTCGAACACAGGCGGCTTCCGACCCATACCGGCCATCGCCCAGATCCAAAGCCGCGCGTGGCGCCTTCTACGAAGCTGTCATCGCCGGCATGTAATGCGACCTGGTTGAGCTGTGAGTCGGTTCGCAATCGCTCCGTAGTCGCAGACACCACGTGCAATCACCCACAATCCGGCCGGTACGCACCCACGCTGCTTCTACAGGCGATAGCTCGCACCCTGCTAACAGGACTCCCATGACCAACACCGCCCGATTTGAGCTCTTCTCTTTTTGGCGCACCTCCGCGACCTACCGCGTCCGCGTCGCCTTCAACCTCAAGGGCGTGACGCCGCAGGAGCACACCATCAACCTCGATGCCGGCGAGCAGCGCAGCGAGGCTTTCCTCAAGATCAACCCGATGGGCGCGATTCCGGCGCTCGTGGACCACGGTCCGGGTCAGCCGCAGACGCCCCTGACGCAGTCGCTGGCCATCCTGGAATTCATCGAGGAAAGCTTTCCGACGCCCGCGCTGCTGCCGACTGATGCGCACGGCCGCGCTCGGGTGCGCTCACTGGCTGCCATGCTGGCGGCGGACACGCACCCGTTGATCACCCCGCGGGTCAAGAAGTACCTCACCACCCAAAGCGGCTTCGATGATGCGGCCTGGCGTGCCTGGCAGATCCACTGGTTCACGACGGGCTTGCAGGCCTTGGAGCAACGGCTGATCAACGAGCCCAGCACCGGCACCTTCTGCCATGGCGACACGCCGACGATCGCCGACATTTGTCTGGCCAGCATCATCGCGGTGATGCGCGTGTTCAAGATCGACGTGCCGGGCATTCCGACCGTGATGCGGGTGATGGCGGCCTGCGAGCAGCTGGAGGCCTTCGCCGCGGCCGATCCAAGCCGGCAGGTGGGCGCACCGAAGGCCTGACGGACGCCTTGGGCGGCGTCTCGGAGCGCCGCCGATCCTGCAAAGGCGCCGGCGAGCCCGCGCCCCGGTGCTGAATTCCTGCCATTTCCAGACGTCGCCTCGCCAGATCCAGACACGCGATCCTGGGTGCTCGCCATAAATTTGTCTCCAGCCGATGCCACGCCATCGCGGCGCACCGGTCACCAGCAGCAATCAAGGAGACATACCGTGACGAGTTCAAAGACAAAGGCCACGCTGGACAGCGTGCTCACCCAAACCACCCAGCGCCATGGCGGCGCACCGGGCGTGGTGGCCATGGCGACGGACCGCAATGGCAACTTCTACGAGGGCGCCTCCGGGACGCGAGAGCTCGGACAGGATCGACCCATGACGACCGACAGCGTCTTTGCGATCTTCTCCACCACGAAGGCGCTGACCGGCACCTGCATCATGCAGCTGGTCGAGGAAGGCCGCATCTCGCTCACCGACGATGCCGGCAAGTACGTGCCCGAGATTGACCAGCTCCAGGTGCTCGACGGCTTTGGCGCTGACGGCCAGCCCCGCACGCGTGCGCCCAGGCGCAAGATCACCGTCAACGACCTGATGCTCCACACCTCGGGGCTGTGCTACGAGTTCTTCAGCGCCGATGACCTGAAGTACCGCACGGCCAAAAACATCCCGACGGTGGTGTCGAGCAGCTTCGATTCGATCCGCACGGTGCTGCTCCACGAGCCGGGCGCTGCGTGGACCTACGGCGTCAACATTGACTGGCTGGGGCGCATCGTCGAGCAGCAGCGCGGCAAGCGCCTGGGCGAGGTGATGAAGGAGCGCATCTTCGGGCCGCTGGGCATGAACGAGATCGGTTTCCAGATGACCGAGGCGATGAAGGCCCGGCGCGTGACGATCCACGATCGCGCGGCCGACGGCAAGCTGACCCCGCTGCCCGACCTGGTGCTGCCCGATCCGCCGCCGATGGACATGGGCGGCCAAGGCCTGTACGCCACGGTGGGCGAGTACATGAAGTTCATCCGCATGATCCTGAATGACGGCGCCGGGCCGAACGGCCGTGTGCTCAAGGCCGAGACCGTGCAGCAGATGTCGCAGGACGGCCTCGCCGCCCTCGGGCTGTCGGTTGGCGGGTGGACCACGTCGATCCCGTCGCTCAGCAACACCGGCGAGTTCTTCCCGGGCACCGCCAAGGGATGGGCCTACACCTTCATGACCAACCGCGAGCGCACGCCCTCGGGCCGCCCCGCCAACTCGCTGATGTGGGCCGGTCTGGCCAACTGCTTCTACTGGATCGACCGCAGCAGCGGGATCGGCGGCTACTGGGCGACCCAGATCCTGCCGTTCCAGGACACGGCGTCGTACCCAGGCTTTGTGGAGTTCGAGACGGCCGTCTATCATCACCGGTGAGCCGCTGACTTCCGCGGCGCACGTCGTGAGGAGTACACCGGCATGGAAGCGATCCGCAACGTCCTGGTCACCGACGTCACCGGTGCCCCCAGCACCCGCCACCGTCTGGTGGCGTCGACGGATTGGGACGAGGTGCAGCACTGGTGCAAGCAGGTCTACATGCCGTATGACGCGGCGCCGGTCGGGCTCGTGCGGCAGCCCGACTCGGTGCTCGACGCCATCCGCATCGGGCACTTCACGCTCAGCCGCTTCAGCTACGGCGTGCCAGTGCACCTGACCGGTTTTGCCGCGGAGGCCGGCACCGGCCTGGTCCTCACGACCCTGCGTGGCGCCATTCGGCACTGGTCGAGCGGGCGGGAGTATGCGGACACGGGGGTTGGCGAAGCCTTCCTCGTGGACAACTCGCGCACCCACTACTGGCTCGATGCCGATCCGCATCATCTGCAGGTCAACCTGACCTTCCAGCATGATGCGATGGCCGCGCTCCACGAACGCTGGTTCGGCGCGCCGGCTGATGAGCGGATGTGGGCCCGCAAGTTCCGCTTCGGCGGTGCGCAGTCCAGCTGGATCAGCCTGTTGTCCTACGTGTGCCGCTGCATCACCGAGATGCCGGACGCGGTGGAGCAGGGTCCGCTGGGGCGACACCTGGAGGAGATGATCGGGCTGCACCTGTTGACGTTGTGGCGACAGCAGCTGGAGAGCCCTCAGGAGCCGACTGTGCACCGACTGGTGCCTCGCCATGTGCTGCTGGCCGAACAGCACATGCGAGACCATGCTCAGCACGCGCCCACCTTGAGCGAACTGGCGCGGAGTGCCTGCGTCAGCGTGCGCACCCTCAATGCCGCGTTTCGGGAGTTCAGGGGCTGCACGCCGATGCAGTGCCTGCGCGACATCCGCCTGAACGGCGTGCGCGCAGAGCTGCTGGTGGCCTCTCCACAGACCAAGGTTCGAGACGTGGCCGAAGCCTGGGGCTACGCCAACCTCGGCATGTTTGCCGCCAGCTACCGCAACCGGTTCGGCGAATCGCCCTCGACGACGCTTTCTCGGCGCTGAACGCATTCGGGGCGATGTCTGTGAGACGGAGCAGTTCGGCGGTAGAAGGTCGACGAGCCGACGGCAGGTCCCCGGGCAGGTAACTGCCGAGTGGCCGTTGTTCGGCAACCAGCCGGCCGTCCGCTCGTGGCCGAGCGCGGTCTTGCGGCGTGAGTGACTGACCGGCCGCTCCCGCTGCATACCAGCCCCTCAGATGAGGATGACTCAAACCTTGCCCCAAGCGTTTAATTTCGCGGGGCGAATGCCTGTTGTGGCTGGCAGACTGCGCAGTGCTCGCCCGATCAGAGCGTGAAGTTGTAATCAATGGTCAGCGGCGCGTGGTCGGAGAAGCGCTGGTCCTTGAACACTGCAGCGCGTTGTGCGGTTTCGGCCAGGGCGCGCGTCGCCAAGTGGTAGTCCAGCCGCCAGCCCACGTTGTTGGCATAGGCCTGCCCGCGGTTGCTCCACCAGGTGTAGGCCTCGTCGGTGGTGTCGGGGTGGAGCTGGCGGTAAACGTCCACCAGGCCGCCATCTGGGTCAGTTGTGTGCAACAACTTTGTCATCCAGGCGCGCTCTTCGGGCAGAAAGCCGCTGTTTTTCTGGTTGCTGCGCCAGTTTTTCAGGTCGATCTGTTGGTGGGCGATGTTCACGTCGCCGCAGAGGATGAATTCGCGCTCGGCCTTGGCGCGCATGAGGTGCGGGTGGAACAGGTCCAGAAAGCGGAATTTGGCCTCTTGCCGTTCTTCGCCCGACGAGCCGCTGGGGAAGTAGGCGCTGATGATCGAGAGTTTGCGCTGGGGGGTGTCAAAGCGCAGTTCCACGTAGCGGCCCTCGGCGTCGAATTCGGGTGAACCAAAGCCTTCGAGCACGTCGCTGGGAGTGTGGCGGGTGTAGACACCGACGCCGGAATACCCTTTCTTTTCGGCAAAATGAAAATACCCCTGCAGGCCGGCCAGCTGCTCGAAGCGGCCCGCTACATCGGCTGCCTGCGCCTTCACTTCCTGGACGCAAATACAATCCGGCGCGGTGTCGGCTATCCAGGGTTCCAGGCCTTTGCTGGCAGCGGAGCGGATACCGTTGAGGTTGAGGCTGGTTAATTTGAACAAGGAATTTCCCATGGTCGATAGTGGCGCGCAGGCGGCGGCGGGGGGTGGTCTGGCACAGGATTTTGTGCGTTTTGCCGTGGAGTCCGGCGTGTTGCGCTTTGGTGAGTTCAAGACCAAGGCCGGCCGGCTGAGCCCCTATTTTTTCAATGCGGGGCTGTTTGACGACGGTGGCAAGCTGGGCCGCCTGGCCGAATTTTATGCAAAAGCCCTGCTGGCCAGCGGCATTGAATTCGACATGGTGTTCGGCCCGGCCTACAAGGGCATTCCGCTGGCTGCCACCGTGGCCGTGGAACTGGCCCGGCAGGGCCGCAATGTGCCCTTTGCCTACAACCGCAAGGAGGCCAAGGACCATGGCGAGGGCGGCACCCTGGTGGGCGCACCGCTCCAGGGGCGGGTGCTGATCATTGACGACGTGATGTCGGCCGGAACGGCGGCGCGCGAGTCCATCGCCCTCATCCGCGCAGCCGGGGCCACGCCGCATGCGGTGGCTATTGCGCTGGACCGCCAGGAGAAAGCCACCGAGAATGGCCAGGACGTTGAGCACAGTGCCGTTCAGTATGTGCGCAGACAGTTGGGGCTGCAGGTGTGCGCGATCGCCACGCTGGCAGACTTATTGCAATACCTTTCGCTCGGTGGCGAAGCCGCGATGGCAGAGCACCGTGAGCGGGTGCTGGCGTACCGCCAGCGTTATGGCGTTGAGGAAGGATGATCCTTTGAAAAACCGGGTGTGGAGCAGCGTAGCGGGCGGTTTGGTGTGGGGCGTGTGTGTGGCGGCGGCTGCGCAGACCCCGCCGAATGCCCAGAGCATCTACACCTGTGTGGACAGGCAGGGGCGCAAGATCACGTCCGATCGGCCCATTCCTGAATGTATCGACCGTGAGCAGCGCGAGCTGGGCCCGTCAGGTACCCTGCGGCGTGTCATCGGCCCCACGCTCACACAGCAGGAGCGCGAAGCCCTGGAAGCGCAGCGCCGCATGGAGCAGGAGGAGCGCAACCGCCTGGCCGAGGAACGCCGCCGCGAGCGGGTGCTGCTGGCACGTTACCCCGACCCGTCAGCCCACGATGCAGAGCGCGCCAGCAGCCTGGCGCTGGTCGACGAAGTGATGGCCGCCGCCCTCAAACGCATTGCCGAACTGCACCTGCGGCGCAAGGCGCTGGACCTGGAGATGGAGTTCTATACCAAAGACCCTGCCAAGGCGCCGATGGCGCTGCGCCGCCAGTTGGCCGAAAACGACGAGCAGTTGCAGGAGCAGCAGCGTTTTCTTGCTGGACAGGAACAGGAAAAACGCCGGATCCACCAGCGGTTTGATGCGGAGCTGGCCCAGCTCCGGCAACTGTGGGCCAGCCAGCGCGGCGATGCTGCGGCGGCGGTGCCTGCCGCTCCGCGCTGACGTTCGTGCTCAGGCGCCCAGGCGGGCGCGCAGCAGGTCGGTGGCCTGCTGCGGGTTGGCCTTGCCCTTGCTGGCTTTCATGATCTGGCCGACCAGCGCGTTGAAGGCCTTGTCCTTGCCTGCCTTGAACTGCGCCACGTTGTCGGGGTTGGCAGCAATCACCTCATCGACGATCTTCTCCAGCGCCCCGCTGTCATTCATCTGCTTGAGGCCCTTGGCCTCGATGACGGCGTCCACGTCGCTTGCTTCGCCGGTCCATAGCGCGTCGAACACCTGGCGGGCCGCGTTGTTGGAGATGGTGCCGTCAGCAATGCGCAGGAGCATCGCGGCAAGTTGCGCTGCTGTCACCGGGGCTTGTTCGATGCCGATCTCGCCCGCGTTCAGGCGGCGCGACACCTCGCCCATGATCCAGTTGCTGGCCAGCTTGGCCTGGCCGCTGGCCTGGGCCGCTGCTTCAAAGTACGCTGCCATGGCCTTGCTCTGCGTGAGCGTGGTGGCGTCGTATTCGGGCAGGCCGTAGTCCTGCACGAAGCGTGCCGCCATGGCGCGGGGCAGCTCGGGCATCTGCGCGCGCGTGGCCTCCACCCACTCGGGTGCGATCACCAGCGGCGGCAGGTCGGGGTCGGGGAAGTAGCGGTAGTCGGCCGCGTCTTCCTTGGTGCGCATGGCGCGCGTCTCGCCCGTGTCGGGGTTGAACAGCACCGTGGCCTGCTCGATGGCGCGGCCGTCCTCGATCTCCTCGATCTGCCAGCGGATCTCGTAGTCGATCGCCTGCTGCATGAACTTGAAGCTGTTGAGGTTCTTGATCTCGCGGCGCGTGCCCAGCGGCTGGCCCGGCTTGCGCACCGAGACGTTGGCGTCGCAGCGGAAACTGCCTTCCTGCATGTTGCCGTCGCAGATGCCGATCCAGGTGACGATCTTGTGCAGCTCGCGCGCGTAGGCCACCGCCTCTTCGCTGGAGCGCATGTCGGGCTCGGTCACGATCTCCAGCAGCGGCGTGCCGGCGCGGTTCAGGTCGATGCCGCTCATGCCGTGGAATTCTTCGTGCAGCGACTTGCCCGCGTCTTCCTCCAGGTGGGCGCGCACCAGGCGCACCGTCTTGGGCTCGTCGCCCAGGTAGAACGACACCTCGCCCCCCTGCACCACGGGAATCTCGAACTGGCTGATCTGGTAGCCCTTGGGCAGGTCCGGGTAGAAGTAGTTCTTGCGCGCGAAGATGCTCCTGGGCGCGATGTGCGAGCCCAGGGCGAGCCCCAGCTTGATGGCACAGGCCACCGCCTCGCGGTTCATCACGGGCAGGGTGCCGGGCAGGGCCAGGTCCACGGCGCAGGCCTGGGTGTTGGGCTCGGCGCCGAAGGCGGTGCTGGCGCGGCTGAAGATCTTGCTGTGGGTGGCCAGCTGGGCGTGGGTCTCGAAGCCGATGACGACTTCGTACCCGTGGATCAGTTTCGCAGACATGGGGAGCTGTCCTTGGCTATCAAAAAGGGGAGCTGCCAGCGCTTGATTTATATAGGTTTCAGCATGTTTTTATGCTGAAATGCTTACTGATCAAGCGCAAGCAGCTATGGTATTCAGAGCGGGCTGCGCAGATGGAAATCCGTGGCCTGCTGCAGGCGGTGCGCTGCATTGAGCAGGCGCGCCTCTTGAAAATAGTTGCCGATGAGCTGCAGGCCCACCGGCATGCCGCCTTCGCCAAAGCCCGCAGGCACGCTCATGCCGGGCAGGCCGGCCAGCGATGCGGGCAGCGTGAAGATGTCGGCCAGGTAGTCGGCCAGCGGGTCGCTGCCATGCTCGCCGAGCTTCCAGGCCACTGTGGGCGCCACGGGGCCGGCGATCAGGTCGCAGTTCTTGAAGGCGTTCTGGAAGTCGTCGGCGATCATGCGGCGGATCTTCTGCGCCTGCAGGTAATAGGCGTCGTAGTAGCCGTGCGAGAGCACATAGGCGCCAATCATGATGCGGCGCTTGACCTCGTCGCCAAAGCCCTCGGCGCGCGTCTTCTTGTACATGTCCAGCAGGTCGGAATACTGGTTGGCGCGGTGGCCGAACTTCACGCCGTCAAAGCGCGAGAGGTTGGACGAGGCCTCGGCCGGGGCGATGATGTAGTACACCGGGATCGACAGCTCGGTGCGCGGCAGGCTGATGGGCACCAGTTTCGCGCCGAGCTTTTCATATTCTTTCAGCGCGCCATCGACGGCGGCGCGCACGTCGGGCGCCAGGCCCTCGCCGAAAAACTCGGCCGGGATGCCGATGCGCAGGCCGTCGAGCGGGTCGTTCAGCGAGCGGCTGAAATCCTCGGCGGGCATGTCCAGCGAGGTGGAGTCGCGGTCCGGGTCGGGGCCGCACAGGGCGGACAGCAGCAGCGCGCAGTCCTCGGCGCTGCGGGCCATGGGGCCGGCCTGGTCCAGGCTGGAGGCAAAGGCGATCATGCCGTAGCGGCTGGCGCGGCCGTAGGTGGGCTTGATGCCGGTGATGCCGCAGAAGCTGGCCGGCTGGCGAATCGACCCGCCCGTGTCGGTGCCGGTCACAGCGGGTGCCAGGCGCGCGGCCACGGCCACGGCGCTGCCGCCGGACGAGCCGCCAGGGATGCGGCTGGTATCCCAGGGGTTGCGCACGGGGGCCGGGGCGTCAAAGCCCACGGGGGCCACGGCGGAGTTCTCGTTGGCCGAGCCCATGGCAAATTCGTCGCAGTTGAGCTTGCCCAGGGTCACGCAGCCCGCCTGGGCCAGGCGCGCCACCACGGTGGCGTCGAACGGCGACTGGTAGCCCGCCAGCATCTTGGAGCCTGCGGTGCTGGCGAAGTCGCGCGTGACGAAGATGTCCTTGTGCGCGATCGGCAGGCCTGCCAGTGGCCCGCCGGTGCCTGCGGCCAATTGCGCGTCGGCGGCGCGGGCCTGGGCCAGGGTGGCATCTTCGTTCAGGGCCACAAAGGCGCCCAGGTGCTGGTGGTTTTGGGCGCGGGCCAGGAAATGCTGGGCGGCTTCTACAGCGGAGACGCGGCGTTCGCGCAGTTCGGTGGCGAGCTGGGCCACGCCCAGGTCATGCAGTGCGGGTTGGGTCATGCGGGGCTCACTCGATCACTTTGGGGACCAGGAACAGGCCGCGTTCGACGGCGGGCGCGCTGTGCTGGTTGGCTTCGCGTTGGTTGGGCTCGCTGGCCACGTCGTCGCGCAGGCGCAGGACGATGTCCTGGATGGCGGCCACCGGGTGCGCCAAGGGTTCGATACCGCTGGTATCCACAGCCCGCATCTGTTCCACGATGTCGAAAAAACCATTCAACTGAGTGAGCATGCGCTCACTTTCTTTGGGGCTGAGTTCAAGCCGTGCCAGATGGGCGATGCGGCCGATGTCCTGGGATGTCAGTGCCATAGGGAGAAAAAGGGTCGAAAACCGGATGTAAAGCTTCGCAAGCGGGAATTGCGGCAGGAGTTATTCACAGGGGATGCGGTATTATCCCGCCTTTGCCGCAAAAGACCGCAACGGGTCGGATGTTGCGCGCAAAAAGCCAGTTGAGGCCCCACAAAACCGGCGATGGCAGGCCGAAGCGCTTGTTGTGCCCGAGAGGATTTTTGAATGTTCGGAGCTTTCCGTCGGTACTTTTCGACCGACCTTGCCATTGATCTTGGCACCGCCAACACCCTGATTTTCGCGCGAGGCAAGGGCCTGGTACTCGATGAGCCTTCCGTCGTGGCCATCCGCCACGAAAGCGGCCCGCACGGCAAGAAGGTGATCCAGGCCGTGGGTCGCGAGGCCAAGGCCATGCTGGGCAAGGTGCCTGGCAACATCGAGGCCATCCGCCCGATGAAAGACGGCGTGATCGCCGACTTCGTCATCACCGAGCAGATGATCAAGCAGTTCATCAAGATGGTGCATCCGCGCACCCTGCTCACGCCCAGCCCGCGCATCATCATCTGTGTGCCCTGCGGCTCCACCCAGGTCGAGCGCCGCGCCATCAAGGACGCGGCCGAGGCCGCAGGCGCCACGGCGGTCTACCTCATTGAAGAGCCCATGGCCGCCGGCATCGGCGCGGGCCTGCCAGTGTCCGAGGCTTCCGGCTCCATGGTGGTGGATATCGGCGGCGGCACCACCGAAGTGGGCGTGATCTCGCTCGGCGGCATGGTCTACAAGGGCAGCGTGCGCGTGGGCGGCGACAAGTTCGACGAGGCCATCATCAGCTACATCCGCCGCAACTACGGCATGCTGATCGGCGAGCCCACGGCCGAAGCCATCAAGAA
>JANJVG010000131.1 GCA_024710165.1 Burkholderiaceae bacterium | reverse complement strand
CTTTCGCGGGGCATGCGGTGCATGTGGTGGCCACGCCGCAGCACTGCCTGGTGGCCGCCGCCGCACTGGCGCGAGCGCAGGGGGTGGCTGCGCACATCCTGTCCGTTGCAATCGAGGGCGAAAGCCGCACGGTGGGCCAGGTGCATGCGGCACTGGCGCGTCAGGTGGCGCGGCGCGGACAACCCTTCACGCGGCCTTGCGTGATCCTGTCAGGCGGCGAAACCACCGTCACCCTGCCGCCAGCGGACAGCACCGCCGGTGCACCGGGACGCGGCGGACGCGCCAGCGAATTCCTGCTGGCCTGCGCGATTGCCCTGCAGGGCGAGCCCGGCGTGCATGCCCTGGCGGCCGACACCGATGGCATTGACGGCATGGAGGACAACGCTGGCGCCGTGATCGGCCCCGACACGCTGGCACGTGCCACGGCCCAGGGCCTGCAGGCGGCCAGTTACCTGGCGCGGCACGATGCCTACGGATTCTTCACCGCGCTCGGCGACATCGTGGTCACCGGACCAACCCTGACCAACGTCAACGATTTCCGGGCCTTCTACCTGCCCTGAACCGTACCCTGGGCCAAAATATCAAGCCAAAAATGGCTAAAACCCGCGTCCATAAAGCGCCGTAAGCTATTTAATAGATAGCTGCCGGAAACCTTTCGAGAATGCGCCCAGGCCAGCGTGAAGCCTGCCAGCCGCCGGTCAGAAGTTGTCCCAAAGGTGACGATTCAGGCCCCCGCATGGGGGTTTTCCTGAACCGGGTTCCGCCTGCGGCGGCCGATACTCCCGGCCAGCGAACACGCCGCCCTGTGCCCGCCCCCCAGCAACCCCACCAGCCACGATCACCATGCCCACTGCGACCCCACCCTCCGCCCTGCCCACGCGGCGCCATCTCCTGCAGGCCACCGCAGCCGCCGCCCTGGGGGCTCCGGCGCTGGTGCGCGCGCAGTCCGAGCCCTGGCGCATTGGCCAGACGGCGGCCCTCACCGGGCCCCTGGCCTTTCCATTCGTCGAAATGAACAAGGGCATCGCCGCAGCCTTCAAGGAAGTGAATGACCGCGGCGGCATCGATGGACGCCCGGTGGAATTTTTCAGCATGGATGACGGCGGCGCCCCAGAGAAGGCCGCTGAGAACACGCTCAAGCTGCTCCAGAAAGACCAGGTTTTCTCCCTGTTCGCCTGCGGCGGTACCACCAGCGTGATGGGCGCGCTGAAGGTGCTGGGTGAGGCCAAGGTGCCGCTCATTGCCCCGGCCACCGGATCGGATGCGCTGCGCCCCTACAACCCGCTGGTGTTCCACACGCGCGCCAGCTATGCGCAGGAACTGAACAAGATCGTCCGGCAACTCGGCTCGACGGGCTTCACCAAATGCGCCGTGGCCTATTTCGACAACCCCTTCGGCAAGGCCACTCTGGCGGCGTTCGAGGCCGCCGCGCGCGAGCACCACAACACGCAGTGGAAACCCTTCCTGATCACGGAAACGCCCGAAGGCATTGCCAGGGGCATTGACGAGATCGCGCAGTGGCAACCGTATTCGCTGATCTCGCTGGCCATCGGCGCCAGCGGCATCCCGTTCTACCAGGGGCTGCGCCAGCGCACCAAGGCACCGGCGTTTTCCATCTCGTTCCTGGGTTCGCGCCCGCTTCTGACGGCGCTGGGCGATGCAGCCAAGGGCATCACCGTGGCGCAGGTGGTGCCCAACCCCTCCAACCCGGCCATTCCGGTGGTGCGCGCATACCAGAACGCCATCAAGAAACTGGGCGGCATCGACATCGGTTATTCGTCGCTGGAGGGCTATGTGAACGCCCGCATCCTCCTGGAGGGCCTGCGCCGTGCGGGCCGCAGCGCCACGCGCGAAAAACTGGTCGAGGCCATGCATTCGATGCGCCCGTACGACCTGGGCGGCTTTCAGGTGCGCTACAGCCCCATCGACCACCACGGCACCGATTTTGTCGAGCTGACCTACTTCAACGGCGAGCGCTTCCGGCGGTAAGGCCGGGGGCCGTCAACCGGGTGCGGACCGCAACCCGCGCCAGCTCCCGGCGCAGGCGGCGGTCACACCGTGCCCCACAGACGGCGGTACGCGCCCTCGGCATCGTGCTCCCGGGTCTGCTTGTCGGGGTCGAAGCGGCGCCCGCCGCGCGGGTCGGTGCCGCGCCCGGCCACGTAGAGCCAGTTGCCCTGGTTGCTGCAGGGGTCGTAATCGAGCAGTTGGGCCTCGAACCAGGCAGCGCCGGCCCGCCAGTCGCCGCCCAGATCGTGCACCAGATAGCTGGCAACCACCTGGCGCAGGCGGTTGCTCAGGTACCCCGTGGCAGCCAGTTCGCGCATGCCGGCATCCACCAGGCCCTGGCTCGTCTCTCCCCGGCACCACCGGGCAAACCCGGCGGCCTGGTGGGGCGGCAAGGGCGCGCCGCCCAGGCCCCGGGCACGGTACAGCGCAGCGCCGTGCTGCAGGTGCAGAAAGCGGAAATGGTCGCGCCACAGCAGCTCGAACCACAGCCAGTAGCTGCCCTCGTTGGCACCATGCTGCTGCTCGAAGGCGCGCAGCTCGTCCATCACCTGCCGGGCCGACAGTGCTCCGGTGGCCAGCCAGGGCGAGAACTTGCTGGAGTAGTCCCGCCCCGTCAAGCCGTTGCGCGTGGCCTTGTAGCTGTGCGGCAGCTTGCGCGCCAGGTACTGCCGCAGGTGCGCCAGCGCGGCGGTTTCGCCCCCGTGGCAGGCTGGTGAGGCGTAGGGAAAGGACGAGCGCGCATCGTGCAAGAGTGGTAAATTCGCTCCCTTTTCGATAGCTTCTTGCGCTTTACCAATAAGGGTAGGAAGTTTATTTGATTCTGAATTGATCCAGGGTGGCAGCGCTGGCAGCCGCTGGGGTGCCGGCAGCGGCGCAGGCGGCTGCACCGCAGAGCGCTCCACCGCCTGACGAAACTGCGTAAACACCTGCGGCAGCGCGCGGATGGCAAAGGGAAGGTCGTCCGGGCACAGCAGGCTCGATTGCCAGACCGTCTGCACCGCCAGCCCCGCCGCGCGCAGGGCCGCCACCTCGGCCTGCTCGTAGGGCGCTGCGATGTCCTCGCAGACGATGCGCACTGCGCCGAGAGCCCGGGCAATGCCAGGCAGCACCGCCTGCGGCACACCGGTGCATTCGAGCAGATCGCTGCCGCGCGCCTGCAGCTGGGCCCGCACATCGGCCAGTGCCTGGGCCACAAACGCCCTGCGGTGCACGCCCACGCGGGCAAACCCCCAGGGGCTGGCCTCATCGTGGGGTGGGTGAACAAATACCGGCAGCAGGTGATCGGCGCCGCGGCAGGCCCGCGCCAGCGCGGGGTTGTCGTGCAGGCGCAAGTCCTGGCGTAGCCAGTACAGGGTGGTGCCCATCACGGGGCGCCTCGCCCGCGCGCAGCCTCGAAGCCGCCGGGAACGCCTGCCGCGCGCGGCAGGGTGGGTGATAGGCACAGACACATGGAAAAACTCCCCAAAGCCATGAACAGCGGGCCACCTTATTACCAAAACCAACAAGCAACCAACATAAAAATGGTTAGAAATCCAGGCAACGCCCGCCACAATCGCGACCATTGTGCAGCTGCCCTGCCGCACTTCAACCCGGATCGCCCCATGAAAAAACTCCTCCAGTTTGCCTTTGCCCTCACCGTTGCCGGCAGCACCTTTGCCGCCCAGCCCCTGCTCAGCCCTGCCGAACTGCAAGCCCAGGCCAAGGCGCCACAGGTGCGCATCATCGACATCCGCGAGCCCAAGGCGTATGCCGAAGCCCACATCCCCGGCGCGGTGTCCGCCCCCTACGGCCAGTGGCGTGGCCCAGCCAGCAACCCCGGCGAACTGCCTGCCCTGCCCCAGCTCACGCAGCTGGTGCAAAGCCTGGGCTTGACCCCCGACAGCCATGCCGTCGTCGTCTCCAGCGGTGCCGACACCACCGACTTTGGCAGCGCAGCGCGCGTGTACTGGACGCTCAAGGTGCTGGGCGTGCAGCAGCTGTCGGTGCTCAACGGCGGCATGCAGGCCTGGGCCGGTGCCAAGCTGCCACAAGACAAGGTGGTGCCGCAGATCGCGGCATCCAGGTTCACGCCCACGCTGGATACGCGCTACATCGCCAGCCGTGAAGATGTGGTGGACAAGGTCCAATCGGGCAAAGCCCTGCTGGTCGACGCCCGTCCCGCCGCCTTCTTTGCGGGCGAGACCAAGCACGCCGCCGCCAAGCAGGCCGGCACGCTCAAGGGCGCGGTACACGTCGAGCACTCACGCTGGTTTGCCCCCGGCAGCACCGCCATGATGTCGGTGCCCGAGGTTCAGAAAGTGGCCGCCAGCACCCCGCTGGGCCAGCAGCCCTCGGTGGACACCGTGGCCTTTTGCAACACCGGCCACTGGGCGGCCACCCACTGGTTTGCCCAGTCGGAACTGCTGGGCCAGAAGAACGTGAAGCTCTACGCCGGCTCCATGGTGGACTGGACGCTGGACGCCGCCAACCTGCCCATGGACAACGTGCCCGGGCGCCTGCAGCAGCTCAAATCGCTGTTCCGCTAAGCTCTCGCCCTCGCTCCCAGCCTCGCCGCCCCGTCCCGTCTGGCCGGGGCGGCGGCTTTTTGACTCTCCCCGATCCGTATGGAAGGACGCGCTGCAATGAAGCGTTTACCCCTGGCGGCTGCCCTGGCCGCTTTTGCTGTGTTTCTGGTCTGGAGCGTGTCGGCGCGCCAGGGCCTGCTGTTTCTGGTGGGCATAGGCCTGGGCGCCACCCTGGCCGGCGCGCGCTTTGGCTTCACCACCGGCTGGCGCATGCTGGCCGAGCAACGCGATGCACGTGGCGTGATGGGCCAGTTGCTGCTGCTGGCGCTGGCCTCGATGCTGGCCATGCCGCTGCTGGGCCTGTTCCCGGAGCTGACCGCCGCCCTGGGCCCGCCCAGCGTCAGCCTGCTGATTGGCGCCTTCTTTTTCGGGCTGAGCATGCAGATTGCCGACGGCTGCGGCTCGGGCACGCTGTACAAGGCCGGGCTGGGCATTCCGCTGAACATGGCGATCTTGCCGGTGTTTGCGCTGGGCAGCTTTCTGGGCTCGGTGCATCTGGACGGCTGGCTGGCGCTGGGCAAGACCGAGCCCGTGGGCCTGGTCAGCACCTGGGGCTGGATGCCTGCGCTGGCGGCCACGCTGGTAGCGCTGGCGCTGGTGGGCTGGGGCGTGCGCCGCTGGGCGGGCAACACCCACCCGCTGTGGGACAAGCGCTGGGTGATTGGCGCCGTGGTGCTGGCGCTACTGGCCACGGCCAACCTGCTGCTGGCGGGCCAGCCCTGGGGCGTGGTCTATGGCTTTGGCCTGTGGGCGGCAAAAATCGCCCAAGGCGTGGGCGCGTTTGACCCCAGCGCCAACTGGTTCTGGAGCCAGCCTGGCAACGCCCAGCGCATCACGCAAACCGTGTTGCTGGACGTGACCAGCATCACCAACATCGGCATCCTGGGCGGTGCGCTGTGGGTGGCTGCCCAAAAAACCGAGGCCAGCAAACCGCTCACGGGCACGCAGTGGCTGGTGGGTATCGGCGCCGGGCTGCTGATGGGCTACAGCTCGCGCCTGGCCTTTGGCTGCAATGTGGGCGCCATGCTCAGCGGCATTGCCACCGGCAGCCTCCACGGCTGGATCTGGGTGCCTGTGGCCTTTGCCGGCACATTGATCGGGCTGCGCGTGCGCCGCCATTTCCAGTTCTGAGCCGGAGACTCCATCATGAACCACACCACTTGGCTGCTACGCGGCGCGTTCTGGCTGCTGTTGCTGGGCTTTCTGGCCTGGGACTTCCAGCACTCCGACCCCGTAGATCTGCGCAACGAACCGCCCCTGTTCGCGGCTGGCTCCGGCCAGGCGGCGACGGGCGGGCATTGCTCCATGCCCGATTAGGGTTACACCCGAATCACGCCGCGCGCGCGGCGGCGCTGCGCTCCAGAAACCCGCGCACCCAGGCCAGCTGCTGGGGCACGTTGAGCGCCGGGGCGTGGCCGCAGCCGGGCACCTCGATCACTTCGAGCAGGCCGCGCGCACCGGGGCCGCGGGTGCGCATCTCCTCGGTGGTCTCGCGCAGCACCAGGTCGGAATCTGCGCCGCGCAGGCACAGCACGGGGATGTCGATCTGGTCGTAGTGCTCCCAGATCAGGTAGTCGTTGGCATGCTGCGTGAACTGCTGCACCATGGCCGGGTCGTAGTGCGGCGTCACGCGTCCATCGGGCAGGCGCCGGGTGGAGGTTTCGGTCAGGCGGCGCCACTGCGCATCGCTGAGCCAGCCGTAGGGCTGGTAGACCTGCCGGAAAAACGCCTCCAGCTCCTGCACCGTGTCAAAGGCCGGGGGCTGCCCGGCATAGGCCTTGATGCGCTCGAGCGCGGCATCGGCCAGGCACGGCGCGTTGTCGTTGAGCAGCAGGCTGGTGATGCGCCCTTTCAGCGCGGGTGCAAAGCGGCCCGAAGCGCACACGGTGCCAATGGCGCCGCCCATCGAGGTACCGATCCAGTGGGCGTTGGCAATGTCCAGCTGCTCGAACAGCGCGGCCGCGATGCGGGCGTAGAACGCCAGGCAGTATTCCCGGGCCGGATGGCGGCTCCACTGGCTCAGGCCGCGCCCGATGGTGTCGGGGCAGATCACACGGTAGCGGTCGCTCAGGTGTTCGGCCAGGTCATCCATGTCGCGCCCGGTGCGAGCCAGGCCGTGCCAGGCAATCACCGCCGGTGCGTCGGGCGCGCCCCATTCGGTGTAGTGGATTTCATAGCCGGCGCAGGTGGCGTAGCGGGAAGAACAAGACATGGTGGATGGCCTGGTGAAGCAAAAAAGAGGGCAGGCGCGGCCCGGGGCCGCGCCTTGCAAGGGCTGCCCGGTCAGTCAGGGATGGCAATGGCCCCGGCGGTGATGGCAATGGCATTGCCGGCAGCAGGCGTGGCCGCCAGGGGCGGTACGTTGACCGGTGTGATAGCGGGCGCCGCACCCGGGGTGCCGCCACGGGGCAGCGTGCGCACCACCTGGCTGGCGGGCAGCGCCTTGCCGGTGGTGAGGTGGTCGTACACCGCATCGAGTGCATGGTTCAGGTACACATGCAGTGGCACATAGCGCGTGTCGTAGCCGGGCAGCACCGTGGGCAGGCCGATGAAACTGTCAAAGTGCTGGGCGTGGGCCACTTCCATGTAGCGCAGCTTGCTGGCGTCGCCCTCCACCTTCTTGTTCAGCGCGGCATACGGGCGCGACGTGTGGCTCACGGGCAGCAGCGCATCGGCGCGGCCGTGCACGATGATGGCCGGCTTGCCACGCAGGTTGCCATTGCGGCGGGTTTCGTCCACACCGGCCTGGAGCTTCTTCGCCGCCGCATCGCTGCCGGTCACGAGGTTGCGCAGGCACAGCGCGCCTTCGGTGTTCCAGTCGAATGCACCGTTGGACGACATCGAGAAGAAGTCACGCGCCGCGCCCAGCTTGCCGTTGTTGTTGATCAGCTGGATGCCCCCCGACGGCGGCACGCCATTGCCGGTGGCAAACATGCCGGCCAGCGCAGCGGGCGCCAGCGGCGCCACTGCACCGGCCGCCGTGGCACCAGCGTAACTGAAGCCGCACAGCGCATCGCGCACGCTGGAACGCGAAAGCGCATTGGCAAAGGTCACCGCCACAGCGGGCGCCACCTCGAAGGCGGCCAGCGAGGCATGCAGGTCGTTCGACTCCGGCTCCCAGCCATAGTCGCGCAGCTTTTGCAGCGATTCTTCGGCCTGCTCGGCCGTGGTGGATGCGGTGAGCAAACCGGCGGTCTTGAGCGAGGCGCAGCGATTGGGGGCAAGGGGCAGCGCCGCACTGGCAAACCCGGCCGCAAAACCGGCGGCATAGGGGCTGGTGCTGATCGAGGGCGCCAGCGCCGCGCAGGCCTGGTAGAGGTTGGCGTGGGTCGTGAAGTCGATCAGGGTCTTGCCCGTGACGGCCACCGGGGTACCGCCGCGCTGAACGGTCACGCCCGGGTTGACGGGCAGTTCCACTGCGGGTTCAGACACCGCCACGCCGCTGATGAGACCCTGCGTGTCCTGCTCGGCAGCCGCAATGGCCGCGCCGCCGCCGTTGGAGATGCTCGACGCGATCACGATGGTGTTGGCCGGGGTGAGCGTCTGGCGGCGCTGGCTGCCATCGAGCGTGCCAAAGCGCTCGTTGAGCACGTAATAGGCAAACTCGACCGCCTGCAAGGTGGTTTTGCCCCAATCCTTCTCGGGGTTCTGGCCCGAATGTGCGTGCTTGAAGGCAAACCGGTGGGGGGTGGCCGTGTTGAAGGCCGCCAGCTCGGCGGCGCTCAGGCCGGCGTTGAAAGCCGCATTTGTGCCAGCCGCCGCGGCGGTGGTTCGCGTGCCGTCGATCAGCGGCACGGTGTCGTTAGCCAGATCGTGCGGCGCGCCACCCGTGCCCTTGTCGGAGTAAGCCACGGCGCAGCCCTTCTTGAGGCCCCATTCACCCGTGGAAATGCCACCATACACCCCGCGCGAACCCGAAGCCGTGGCGGTGATCACGCAAGGCTTCTTGGGATCGAAGCTGGCCGGCACCTGCACCATCAGCGTGACGTTCTGGCGGCCGCTGCCATCGTCGGCAAAGGCAAGGTATTCGGTGCCCGCGACCTTGCCCTCGCCGGCCGTGATGTTGCCCTGGGCATCCACGTTGGGGCCATACAGGCTGCCGTAGCCGCCCGCAGCGGTCATGTCGAGCATGGCGCGGTAGTTGGTGTGGATGGCCGTGCGGCGCAACTCGGTGGCCGTGGGCTGCAGCGGGTTGGCATAGGCGGGCGGCAGCGGTGCAGCCAGGCCCGTCTTGCCCAGGCCTGCGGTGAGCAGGTCGTCGGCGACGCCGTCATAGCTTGTCGTCTTGACGTTGCCGAGCCAGGCCGGCCTGGTGTTGACCGGGGCGTCGTCGCCCCCGCCACAGGCGGCCAGAACCGCAACGGCCAGGGCGGCCGGAACAAAGGGGCGAATACCGTTTTTCATGTGCTTGTCTCCTGGTTGGTTTGTTGTGTTGCACGAAGGTCACGGGGAAAAATCAGGCCGCCCGGTGCGCCGCAGCGGCGCGCAGCCGCCCCACCACGCCGGTGGGGAAGTAGTAGACCGAGAGCACGAACAGCACCCCCAGCCACAAAAGCCAGCGGTCGGGCGAGAGCAGCGCGGCCAGCCAGGGCAGGCTGGAAGCTGCCTCGCTGCCCAGCCGCAGCAGGTCCTGCAGATAGCTTTGCGCCACCACGAACAGCACCGCGCCAATGGCCGAACCGTAGATGGTGCCCATGCCGCCGATCACCACGATGAGCAGGCAGTCCATCATGATTTCGAAACTCAGCGAGGTATCCGGCCCGTTGTAGCGCAGCCAGAGCGCGAGCATGGCACCCGCCAGCGTGGCAAAAAGCGCCGACAGCACGCTCGATGTGGTGCGGTACACCACCACGCGGTAGCCAATGGCCTCGGCGCGGAATTCGTTCTCGCGGATGGCCTGGAGCACCCGGCCAAACGGCGAGTTGACGATGCGCAGCAGCGCCAGCACCAGCACCACGGCCGCGACGAACAGCAGGTAATAGGTGATGAGCTTGCCGTCGATCAGCACGCCCAGCACTTCGCTTTCAAAGGGCTCGAAGCTCGGCGACAGCAGCTCGGGCACCTTGAAGGTCAGGCCGTCTTCGCCGCCGGTGATGTCCGAGAGCTGTGATGCCAGCGTCTGGAACGCGGCGGCCACAGCCAGCGTGATCATGGCAAAGAAGATGGCGCGCACCCGCAGCGAGAACAACCCCACCGCCAGCGACAGCAGCAGCGAGAGCAGCAGCGCACCGCCAATGCCCACCCCCAGCGCCGCCCAGGTAGCCCCCAGGCGCGAGGTGGCCACGGCAATGCCGTAGGCGCCAATGCCGAAGAACATGGTGTGCGCAAAGCTCACGATGCCGGTGTAGCCCAGCAGCAGATCGAAGCTGGCCACCAGCACCACGAAAATCAGCACCTTGGCAGCCACATTGAGCGCCTTGACACCCGGGAACAGGAAGGGCGCGAACGCCAGGCCGAGAAAAATGGCCACGAGGATGACCGCCAGCACCTTGCTGCGCGGGTAGTCGCCAGAGAGAAGTCGGTTCAACATGTCGGGCTCCTCTTCAACGGTTCGTTACCGGGTAGACACCCTGCGGGCGCCACAGCAACACCGCCACCATGAGTGCGATGTTGGAAAACAGCGCCACCTTGGGCGCCAGGAAGCCGGTGTAGTTGGCCATCAGGCCCACCAGCAGCGCGCCAATCAGCGCCCCGCCCGTGCTGCCCAGGCCGCCGATGATGATGACGATGAAAATCAGCACATTGACCTGCGCGCCCATCTGCGGAATGACGTTCTGCTGGTACAGCCCCCACATCACGCCGCCCAGGCCGGCCAGCGCCGAGCCCACCACGAACACGCCCACAAACAGGCGCCGGATGCGGTAGCCCAGGCTTTCGACCATCTCACGGTCCTGAACGCCCGCGCGGATCAGCAAGCCCACCTTGGTGCGCGAGAGCGTCCAGGCCAGCACGCCAAACACCACCAGCCCCACGGCCACGGCCACCAGGCGGTATTTTTCGATGGCGGCATCGCCGATCAGCAGCGAGCCGCGCATGCCTTCGGGCAAGGGCAGCGGAATCTGCGCCGGCCCCCAGATGACCTTGATGAGCTCCTCGCCAATGATCATGCCGCCCATGGTGATGAGGATCTGCTTGAGGTGCTGGCCGTACACCGGCCGCACGATGAAGCGCTCGAACGCCAGGCCCACGGCGCCCGCCACCGCCATGGCCACCAGCATGGCCGGCAGCACCGCCATCAGGTTGCGCCAAAGGTCGGCGCTTTGCGTGTAGTCACCCATGGCGCCCAGTACGCTGGTGGCCACAAACGCCCCCAGCGCAATGAACACGCCATGGCCGAAGTTGAGCACGTCCATCAGGCCAAACACCAGCGTGAGGCCCGAGGCGATGATGAAGATGATCATGCCCATGGCCAGCCCCGCCACGGTGAGCGTGAGCCAGGTGCTGGGCGAGCCGATGAGCGGCAGCACGATGAGCGCCAGCAGCGGCACCAGGGCCAGCGGCTTCCAGTCGAAGTCTCGGGTATTCATGGTGTGGCCTTTCGGGGCGGAATATTTGCTATTTTTTTCATAGCTATCAGCGCATGATTGACAAGCGCAAAAGGCATATTTCGTTTCAATGTCACAGCGACAACCCCAGCAGCGACCGCTGCAAGGCCTCGTCCTGCGCGAGGGCAGACATGCTGCCCGCGTGCACCACCACGCCGTTGTCCATCACTGCCACGGTGTCGCCCAGGCGCTTGGCGAAGTTGATGTTCTGCTCCACCAGCAAAATCGTCACGCCGCTCTTCTTGAGCTGGTCGAAGGCGTCGATCATGTTGTTGATGATGGCCGGCGCCAGGCCCTTGCTGGGCTCGTCCACGATGAGCAGCTCGCGCGGCTCGACGATGGCGCGGCTCACCGCCAGCATCTGTTTTTGCCCGCCGCTGAGCTTGCCGGCAGGGTGGTTCCAGAACTTCTCCACGGCCGGGAACAGCTTGAAAATCCATTCCAGCCGCGCCGGGTCCATCTGCGCAGCATGGCGGGCCTGGCGCGCGGCCAGAAGCATGTTTTCCTTCACCGTGAGGTCGGCGAAGATACCCATGTTCTCGGGCACATAAGCGATGTTCATGCCGGCAATCTGCGGCGTATGCAGTGCCGTGATGTCCTTGCCGGCAAAGGTGATCTTGCCCCGGGAGGCACTCCACAGGCCCATGATGGTGCGCAACGTGGTCGTCTTGCCCGCGCCGTTGCGGCCCAGCAGCATGGTGAGCTGGCCCTTGGGCACGGCCAGGTCCACGCCGTGCAGGATGTGGTACGCCCCGATGTGGGTGTGCACGCCCTTCAGTTCGAGCAGGTTCTCTTGGCTCATGCGGCCTCCTTGTCTGCGTCCTTGCTCACGCCCAGGTAGGCTTCCTGCACCACGGGCGAGGCAATCACCTCGGCCGGTGGTCCGTCGGCCACCAGCGTGCCGTTGGTCAGCACGATGATGCGGTCGGCCAGCTCGCGCACCACGTCCATCTTGTGCTCCACCAGCAGGATGATCTTGGTCTTGTCCTTCTTCAGCTCGCGGATCAGGTTCAGGATCACGGGCGCCTCGTCATGACTCATGCCCGCCGTGGGCTCGTCGAACATGTACACCTGCGGCTCCAGCGCCATGAGCAGTGCCACTTCGAGCTTGCGCTGGTCGCCGTGCGGCAGGCTTGCCACGGGGGTGTCGCGGCGCTCGAACATCGCCACCGAGCGCAAAATGGCCTCGGCCCGCTCCGTGAGCTGGCGGTGGTCGCTCCAGATGCTCCAGAGATTCAGCCCCCGGCGGTGCTTGCCCTCCTGCGTGGCCTGCACGGCCAGGCGTACGTTCTCAAGCACCGTGAGGTTGGGGAACAGGTTGGTAAGCTGGAACGCGCGGCCCAGGCCCGCATGCGTGCGCTGTGAGACGGACTGGCCCGTCAGCTCGCGCCCACCCAGCGACACGCTGCCGCTGCTGGCCTTGAGCTGGCCGGAGATCAGGTTGAAGTAAGTGGTCTTGCCCGCGCCGTTGGGGCCGACGATGGCAGTGAGCGTACCCGGCTCGAACGAGCAGGTCACAGCGTTCACCGCCACATGGCCGCCGAAGCGGATGGTCAGTTTGTGGGTCGCCAGCATCCGGGGTCAAGGCTCCGCAAAATTGAAGGAAAAAGTGCCCCCATCGCTTGCAGAGCAAGCGTTAGAAGCTATGAATTCAGTAGCAATCAGGCGCTACGCCGGCGTCCCGCCCGCCTCGCGCAGCAGCGCGAGAGGGGGAAGCGGCGCAGCCGCCCAGGCAGTTGCCCTTACCGCTTGTTCCGGATCGGAACCTGCATCTCTTCGGGCTTGATCTCGCGCACCAGTTCGGGCACGCCCCAGGCGAAGGCCGGGTCCACCTTGATCTTGAAGTGGTACATGCTCTGCATGGCCTGGTGGTCTTCCTTGCGGAAGGTCATCTTGCCCTTGGGCGTGTCAAAGCTCATGCCCTCCATGGTCTTGATGAGCTTGTTGGTGTTGGTGTCGCCATTGGTGGCCTTGAGTGCGGTGACCAGGGCCATGGCGGAGGAGAAGCCCCCGGCGGTGAAAAAGTCGGGCGGGGTCTTGAATTCCTTGTAGTGGGCGGCCACCAGCGCTTCGTTCACCGGGTTCTTGGGGATGCCGAAGTAGTAGTAGGTGGCGCCTTCCATGCCGGGGAAGTTCTTGTAGCTGGCCATGGCCGGCAGGATGTTGCCGCCCGTGGCGATCTCGATGCCGTAGCGCTTCAAGTCCAGGTCCGCGATCTTGAACGGGTTGCCCGCACCCGCCCAGATGATGAAGATGATCTTGCGGCCGGGCTGGTCCTTGAGCTTGTCGATCAGGCGCTGAGCCCCTGCGGTGAAGTCGGTGGTGGTGGTGGGCAGGTACTCTTCGTGCACCAGCTTGGCATTCTTCAGTGCATCCTTGAAGGCTTTCACGCCGTCGCGCCCAAAAGCGTAGTCTTGCGCCAACGTGGCCACGGTCACGCCTGCCTTGTCAATCGCCACGGCGTTGCTGATGGCGTCCTGGCTGCTGTTGCGGCCGGTGCGGAAGATGTATTTGTTCCACTTGTCGCCCGTGATGGCGTCGGCCACGGCAGGCTCGACCAGCAGGATCTTCTTGTATTCCTCGGCCACCGGCAGCAGCGCCAGCGCCACGCCCGAGCTGGTGGGGCCCACGGCAATGTCGGCCTTGTCGTCCGAGTAGGCCGCCGCCAGCAGGCTCTTGCCCAGGTCGGGCTTGCCCTGGTCGTCTTTCTCGATGACCACCAGTTTCTTGCCGTTAACGGTCATCGTGCCGCCCGTGGCGTAGTTCAGGCCCATCATCAGGCCCGTCTGCGTCTGCTTGCCGTAGGCTTCCAGCGGACCGGTCTTGCTGTAGACGTGGGCAATGCGGATCTCGCCCGTCTGGGCAAAGGCCGGTGCGGCAAGGGTGGTGGCCAGAGCGGCCAGTGCGATCAGATTGCGTCGTTGCATGGAAATGCCTCCTGTTGTGGTGCCTGCATATTGCACAGTTCGTGCCAATCTGCAAACCATTGATTTGTAGAGCTGTTGGTGGTGCTGCCAGATCAATTGCCTGATATTCAGTCAAAACATATGTCTGAATATTGATCACTTGTCTGCGTTTTTATCAGGGAAAACCCAGGATTTCGGCCGAACCAGGTCGGCATCAGGGCCTGCGGTTGCGAAGGGGCAGGTTCATTTCGGCAGGCTTGATTTCGCGCACCAGGTACAGATCGGCCATGGTGCCCGCACGTGCGCCAGGCGCCACGCGGAAGTGGTACATGCTTTGCAGTGCCTGGTGGTCTTCGCGCCGGAAGGTCATGGTGCCCTTGGGCGTGTCAAAACTCATGCCTTCCATGGTCTTGATCAGCCTGGCGGTGTGGGTGTCACCCTGGGTGGCCTTGAGCGCCGTCACCAGCGCCATGGCCGAGCTGAAGCCCCCTGCCGTAAAAAAGTCCGGCGGTGTCTTGTGCTTGAGATAGTGGTTGGTCACCAGCCACAGGTTGGCCTGGTTCCTGGAAAAGCCGTAGTAGTAGTACGTGGCGCCCTCCATCCCCGGGAACTGGTTGTAGGCCACCATGGCCGGCAGAATGTTGCCCCCGGTGGCAATCTCGATGCCATGGCGCTTGAGGTCCATGTCGGCAATCTTGAACGGATTGCCCGCACCGGCCCAGACGATCCAGATGATCTTGCGGCCCGGCTGGTCCTTGAGCTTGTCGATCAGGCGCTGGGCACCGGCCGTGAAATCGGTGGTGGCAGCTGGCAGGTATTCCTCGTGCCCGATCCGGGCCTTCCTGACGGCCTCCTTGAAGGCCTTGACGCCATCCCGGCCAAAGGCGTTGTCTTGCGCCAGGGTGGCAATGGTTGCGCCCTCCTTGTCAATCGCCACGGCATTGCTGATGGCGTCCTGGCTGCTGTTGCGGCCCGTGCGGAAAATGTACTTGTTCCACTTGTCGCCGGTGATGGAATCGGCCACGGCGGGTTCGACCAGCAGGATTTTTTTGTACTCCTCGGCCACCGGCAGCATGGCCAGGGCCACGCCCGAGGCCGTGGGCCCGACGGCGATGTCGGCCTTGTCGTCCGAATACGCCGTGGCCAGCAGACTCTTGCCCAGGTCGGGCTTGCCCTGGTCGTCTTTCTCGATCACCACCAGTTTCTTGCCATGGACGGTCATCGTGCCGCCGGTGGCGTACTCCAGGCCCATCATCAGTCCGGTCTGGGTCTGCTTGCCGTAAGCTTCGAGCGGGCCGGTCTTGCTGTAGACATGCGCAATACGGATTTCGCCGGTCTGCGCCAAGACAGCGGTGGCGGCGGGCAAGCCAATTGCCAAGGCGGCCAGGGCTACCAGGGTTCTGCGGTGCATGGGGATGTCTCCTGCGGTTTGTGTGTAACCGAATGCAGCAGCATTCGTGCCAACCGCTGCGCAACGTCACACCCCCGTCATGGCAACGTCAAATCACCCGGTGTTGACTGTCTTTCAGACAATTCATCTGTCTCAAATCCGGTCATTTGTCCAAATTACAGTCAGGGTTTTCCAGCCTTTGGTACAGCGTGGCACGCGAGATCCCCAGCTGCCGCGCAGTGGCCAGCTTGTTCCCACCGGTGGCCGCGAGGGAGGCCGCAATGGCTCGCCGCTCCAGTTCGGCCACCTGAACGGCCAGGGGGCGCAGCAGGCTGTCGGGCGCCGCCGGCCCAGCGGCCAATGTCGCCTGGTTCACAGGAGCGGCAGGCTCCACACCGGCCTCGCGTAGCAAGGCGCGCAGCATCTCGGCCTCGATGGACTGTGCATCGCTGCGCATGGCAGCCTGCTCCAGCACATTGCGCAGCTCGCGGATGTTGCCGCGCCAAGGCTGCCCTGCGAGCAGCGCCAAGGCATCGGGCATCAGTTCGGGGGGCGCCGTGCCATTGCGCAGGGCCAGGTCTTCGCCCAGCACCTCCACCAAGGCCGGAATGTCGCTCGGACGCTCGCGCAGGGGCGGCACACGCACCGGCAACACATGCAGCCGGTAAAACAGGTCTTCCCGAAACCGCCCCTCGCGCACCAGCGCAGGCAGGTCGCGCGAGGTGGCGGCAATCACACGCACATCGAAGGGCACCAGCTGGTTCGAGCCCAGCGGCTCAATCTCCCCTTCCTGCAGCGCACGCAGCAGCTTGGCTTGCAGGCTGGAGGGCATATCGCCAATCTCGTCGAGAAACAGAGTACCGCCGTCGGCCAGCTTGAATTTGCCGTCGCGCCCCTTGCGGTCGGCGCCGGTGTAGGCCCCCGGGGCCACACCAAAAAACTCGGCCTCCAGCAGCGTGTCGGGCACGGCGGCAATGTTGACACCCACGAAAGGGCCGCTGGCACGGTTCGAGGCCGCATGGATGGCATGGGCCAGCAACTCCTTGCCGGTGCCCGTTTCGCCCAGCAGCAGCACCGGGCTTGCCGATTGGGCCGCCCGGCGAGCCTGGCGCTTGACCTCGGTAGCAGCCGGGCTGGAGCCGACAAAACTGGCAAAGGTGTACTTGGTGCGCCGATCCCCCGCACCCGTGCCGCGCAGTTGCTGGCTGCGCTGCGCGGCCAGCTCACGGCGCGCGTCATCCAGATCGCGCTGCAGCAGAGCAAACTTGCTGATGAGCGGCTGCAGGGTGGTTTCGGGGTGATCGAACAGCACGATGCCAATCGCGCCAATCACCTTGCCCGCATCGTCGCGCAGCGGAATACGGCTGACCACAAAGGTGCCGGCCTTGTTCGTGAGCAGGTCGATCAGCACCGCCTGGCCGGTTTCGAGCACCCGGCGCATGCCGGTGTTCGGGATCACTTCCTCCACCGTGCGCCCGACAAACTGGTCCACGGAGGTCAGGCCCAGGTCTGGCAGGAAGCGCTGGTAACCCTCGTTCACCCAGACGATGCGCCCGCGCAGGTCCACCAGGAACATCCCCTGGCTGACGCTGGAGAACAAATGGAACATCGACCGCGCGGCCAGTTCGAGAATGCCTTGCGCATCCAGCGGCAATGCGGGAATCGGATCGAGGGTGTCTGGCATGGGCACCGATGGTAGCGTGCAGGCCGTGGCGCCGCACGGCACAATCGCCCCATGAATACCCTGGAGTCCATGCGCATCGACAAGTGGCTGTGGTGCGCCCGCTTCTACAAGACACGCAGCCTGGCGACCGAGGAAATCGGCAAGGGCCGTGTCACCATCAACGGCCAGGCCATCAAGGCCTCCCGCGAGGTGCGGCCCGGCGACACCGTGGCCCTGCGCCAGGGCCAGGTGCCGCGCACCGTGGTCGTGCGGTGCTTGAGCGCCCAGCGCGGCCCGGCGCCCGTGGCCCAGTTGCTGTATGAAGAAACCGCAGAGAGCATCGCCGCACGCGAAAAAGCCCAGGAGCTGCGCCGGCTGGCCCCCGAGCCCGCGTCCACGTTGCAGGAAGGACGCCCGACCAAACGGGACCGGCGCAACATCGACCGCGCCCACGACTGGGGCGACCGCTGGAGTGCTTCAATCGACGATTGATCGCACGCCCTGCAACTGCGGGCATCGGCGGAAGATGCATCGGCATAGGGGGCCTCCCTGATAGGAGGCGCCCCTGCCACACCACCCGGCATGCGGGTCCGCACCGGGCGGTTCGAGAGTTTGAGGTCAGGACAGCCTGGGCACTCCCAGCCGGTCGAAGTACGCAATCGTCAGCACGCGCCTGATGACTCCATTGCTGTTGCGCCACCAACGGTGGCAATTGCACGCCACTTGGTTGGCCACAACGTCGCACGCCCCCAGTGCCTTGAGTTCCCGGTAGATCGTCCTGGATCGCTTCCAGTGCCGCAGCTGAATGGCTCGCAGTCGGTGGCGCAGCCACAAGGCAATCATCACCCTGATCTTGTTGGTCCGCGTTTTCTACTTGTCGGTCCAACACGTCGTTGCCAAAGGAGCGCAACACCATGGCTGCGTGGTCCAACTCTTCTTGGGTGGCGGGGCGATTCTGGTTCAACACAGAGACTGGCAGCACCGTTTTCATAGAAAACTCCTTGCGGTTTGTTTTTGGAACCACAAGTATCTGAATCGGCAACGACAGGTTGTGTCATTCGAAGAAGTCTTTTCAAAACTGCTTTTTTAGAGGCCATTGCCTTCGCGCATGGAGGGGCCATCTTGATCCACCCGCTTCGCAAAGAGAAGGCCTGAGCCGGACAGGGTTGGTGCATGGAGCAGACCACCTTGTGTTTACAGACAATTATCCAAGACGGATAATTATCATCAACAGATAAAATTGGATACTTCAATGACAACTGAGCCCGTGTTCCATCGCCCCGAGTACGCAGCTGACATGGCTCAGCAGTTGTTGAAGCCCAGTGCGTTGCAAGTGCAGGTGCGCTCTGGTGTGTTTCTATCTGGCATCCGCCGCATCGGGAAAACCACATTTCTTCGGCAGGACTTGATCCCGGCGCTGGAGTCCATGGGCGCTTTGGTGATCTACGTGGACCTCTGGGCGGATCGCAGTAAGAGCCCTGCCTCGCTGGTGCATGAAGCCGTCAAGGAAACGCTGTCGGCGCTATCGGCACCCGGCACCGGCTTGTTGGCGCGATTCATGGGCCTGAACATCAGCGCGGCGGGCTTGTCTTTTGGGTTCCAGCTGGATGCCGTCGGCAAGCCCGGTGGAGCCACATTGGGCCACGTGTTTACCGAGCTGGTGGACAAGGTGAAAACCGACGTGGTGCTCATCATTGACGAGGTGCAGCATGCGCTGGGGACCGAGGACGGGACCAACCTGCTGTTTGCATTGAAGGCGGCCCGTGATGCCGTCAACACCCGCCCAGGCACACCTGGACACCTGCTGGTGTTGGGCACCGGCTCGCACAAGTCTCTGGTGGCAGACATGGCTACCCGCCGGTCTCAACCGTTCGCGGGTGCGGTGTCCACCGGGTATGAGCCTTTGGGCTCAGGCTTTGTCAGCTGGAAGAGGGAGCAACTGGAAAAAATAAAGGGCATCAAGCTGCCATCGCAGGAGGTGATGGTTCAAGGCTTTTTGGCGGTTGGCCAGCGACCCGAGGAGTTGCAGAGCGCGCTGGTGCTGCTCCAGTCAAGACCCGAGGCGCCCGACGTTGCCTTCCCCATCATTTGTTCGACCCTGGCTTCAGCAGCCGCAGAGGTGGAAATCGCAACCATTGAGGGCCTTGGAGCCTTGGCCTCAGCCATCTTCGACCGGGTTGTCTCAGGTAACGAATCTGGCGAGTCCAAACTATTTTCTGCGGATGCCATCAACAGTTATTCAGAACAGATCGGCATGCCGGTGGATACGCCGCAGGTGCAGAACATGGTTGATCGCATGATCACGGCCAACTTGATCCTGCGCCAATCGCATGGCGTGTACGCAGTGGCGGATCCTTTCGTGCGCCAAGCCTGGCAGCAGAGAAAAGCAATGCAGGTGCTAGGCGCCCCGTCGCAGACAAGGCTTGATGGGGATTCAAATTGAACACTCTCACGGTCGGCCAGATGGAAAAAGCAACCTGCGAACAATTTGCAAGCCTGGCCATCACCGACGTCAGTGTCTCCATCGTGTTCGACGCCATGCTGCCGAGCCTCAGCCAAATGTTGGCAAAAAAACTTGGTGCCAATGGGGCCACCCTGCACTGAAAAGTGCCATCGGTCGCTACACGTCTGTGAGACGCATCGAAATCGTTCGCTGCGCTCACCAAACAAGGACACAAGACATGCAAGTTTTCGCCAACGTAGCGACTCAGCCGGAGCGCAAAACATCGAAATCCACAGGCAAACACTATTACGAGTTTCGCGTCGCTGAGAGCCAGCGCGGCGTGGACGCGCAGCCGACCTGGTACACCTGCCGCGTCATGAAAGAAGCCAAACCGGAACTCGACAAGGGCGACTTTGTGAAAGTGACAGGCAAGCTGAAAGCAGATTTTTACCTCTCACGGGAGGGCAAGCCCACGGGCACCCTGCTCATCATTGCTTTCGAGGCCAGCAAGATTGCGCGACCGCAGGCTCTCTCTGTCGCAGAGGAAGGGTAACGGAGGTAACGGGGTAACAATGGTGCTACGCCCCCTGACGCAAGGCAACAACCAGCATCCATGATTTCAGCCCCTACAGCCATGCTGTGGGGGCTTTTTTATGTGCTCGGACAGCGACGAATCTTCAAAAAGCCAATAAATTCCGGGCGTTGCGGAGGATGACTCTTGCCCCCTCCCCTCCCAGCGCTTCAAGCTGCGGGACCGAGACCCCCATGGTTTTCTTCTCACGCCGGTTTAATCTTGTCATTTTCCTATCAAACTGGCCTCAACAAGATAAAATTGCGGCTTATTCTTGTCAAATGACTGGATTGAGGTCGCAATCTCCTCAGATGACAAGATAGATGCAATTGACCAGATTCACTGCACCATGACTCCTCCCCCGCTGTCGCCCCGTCATGCAGCCTTGCTGCGCCAAGTCTTGGCTTCTGGGGCGCCCGTTGCGCCGAGTGCGCTTGAGCAGGCTCTCCAAGTCTCCCGGCCCACCATCAACCGGGACCTGCGGGACCTTCTTGCTGCGGGCTTGCTGGACAAGCAAGGGGATGGCCGCTCGACCCGATACCTAGCCAAAGCAGCGGCTAAGGCCGCGCTGGGCGCATTGACGTCTGGTTCCCCGTCGCCAGCAAGGTCTGGAGGCTTTCAATGGTCAGCTGCCGCGCATCCCCTCGTCGAGGCACTTCTCGCCCCTTTGGGCACTCGTACCCCCGTGGGCTACGACAGCGGGTTTGTGAACAACTACATCCCGAACCAGTCCAGCCTGCTGCCGCCCCAACTGGCCACGGACCTGTACAACGCTGGCCGCAGCCAGGACCAGCAACCCGCAGGAACCTACGCGCGCGAAGTGCTCGAGCAGTTGCTCATCGACCTGTCCTGGTCGTCATCGCGCCTCGAGGGCAACAACAAGAGCTTGCTGGACACCAAGGAACTCTTCGAGCTCGGCCAACAGGCGGGACCGCTCGATGAGGACACGCTAATGCTGCTCAACCACAAGAGTGCCATCGAGTTCATGGTCGATGCGGTGCCGACGGAGGGCATCACCGTGCCCGTCATCGTCGACCTGCAGGCCAAGCTGATGAGGGACCTCCTTCGAGACGCACGTGACATCGGCAGCATCCGCCGGCGCGTGGTGAACATCGATGGTTCGGTCTACACCCCCAGCAGCATTCCTTCGCTCCTGGAAGATACGCTGAACGCCATCGTCGGCAAGGTTCGCAGCATCCGCAATCCGGTTGAGGCCGCCTTCTTCCTGTGGGTCAACCTGGCCTATCTGCAACCTTTTGCGGACGGCAACAAGCGCACGAGTCGTCTGAGCGCCAATATGCCGCTCATGCTTTACAACTGCGCCCCGCTGTCCTTCCTGGATGTGGAGCGCTCGGACTACGCGACCGCGATGCTCGGCATTTACGAGCAGCGCAACGTGGCTGCGGCAGTGGACTTGTTCGAGTTCATCTACCGCCGTTCGATTCAGAAGTACAGCGTACTGCGCGCCTCTGTTGCAGCGCCAGACCCGATTCGGACCAAGTACCGGCAAACCCTGAACGAACTGATGCAGTTCGTTGTCTTCCATGGCCGAACGCTGGAGGCCGCATTCGCAGATGTGCACGTCGATGCTGCTGACAGCGCGGCGCTGCTACTCATCGCGAACACCGAACTCGACCAATTGGAGCAGCACAACTGCGCTCGCTACAACCTTGCTCGCGGCATGACACAGCGATGGATAGATGCCGGGCGCCGTAGATGAGATGTAGGAGCGTCTGACCCGCTGCTTGGGTCAATTGCTCTTGGTGCCCATTCGTCTGCCGCGGCTGATGCGAACAGGTGCTCCTGACAGTCAAAATGGACTGAACTTGTAGTCATCCAGCAATACGTCTGTCTCTTCGAGGTTTCGCACCAAACGAAAGACCTCCTGGCCTGCATGCCGCACACGGGCGTCGACAAAGTCATTGGGCATTGCAGAGACCTTGCGCAGCAGCGAAAGCAAAGCTTCGCGCACCGACTCCTCGTCCGGCACAACCACGACCTCTTCTTTTCGCTCGTAACCCGCACCGACCCATCGCGTCCAGGTGCAAACGAGTTCGAAAGCCTCGACAGGCAAACTGGGACTCATGCACAGGTGTGTGACCAGGTCCTGCATGAACATTTGCTCGTCACCCTCCCACGCCTGGACCTGGGCCACGAATCGCTTTTGGTAATCATGGCGCTTCTCGAGGATGCGCTTGCCCATCAGCCCGTAGTCCGGTACTTCGGAGGCAGGGTCTGGGACAGGCTCCAATTGAGAGATGGGACTGGTGGCTGTTTGGTGGTTTTCTAGGGCGGTCGGAGCCGAAAAAGGGACTTTGCCGCTGCTTACGATGGTGGACAAGGTTGGTTCCGGGGCCGAGACCGCTTCGGCCACCTCTGCGTCGCTGGCCAACCACTCGGCCACCTGAAAAATATCGATGCAACGCTCTGACCCCAGGCGTTTGACCTTGAACGGCAGGTCGTCCTGGCTGAGCAGGTGGGTCACAGCTTTGCGGCTTTTGCCCAACACCTGGGCCAGGTCCTCGGCATAAAGGACCAGCCGGTCGGGAAACATCCCCTGCAAATGGGCCAAAACCTGGGTTGGGGTCATCGGGGTCAGGACGAAAAAAAACCACCAAAAAACCACCAGAAAGTGGATTTTGGTGGCTTTTTCAAACCAGCTTTCGCTATCATCGCGAACTTACTTGACCCTCGAAGAGCTTGTAAGTTGTTGATTTTAATGAATTGGCGGAAACGGAGTCCTTATAACCCGGACTTCAAAGCAAACCAAGAAACCTCACAACAACCCCAACTTAATCCAATAAAAACAACAAGTTAAGAGGTTTCAGAAGATTTACCACGTCAAACTGAGTCAAGCCGTTTCAACCTCTTGCAGTGATTATTTCGTATAACACTTCGTAGAACGATTGAGTTATGCTCCCAACCGTAACAGGTATCTGGAGACGGAAGGATGGCGAGAGCAAACAAGCTGACGCAGATGCAGGTGGCGAGACTCAAGGAGCCCGGATATCACGGCGATGGAGCTGGCCTTTGGCTCAAAGTAACAGCGCAAGGGTCGAAGTCCTGGATCTTGCGATACACGTTTCAGAGACGCGAGAAGTGGACTGGCCTGGGCTCTTATCCAGTTGTGACGTTGGCTGACGCACGGGAAAAGGCGTTGATGCTCAAGCGGCAGATCCTTCAGGGAACGGACCCTGTGCAACAGAGGCGCGAGGCGATGGCGCAGGCTGCCGCCGACTCAGCCAAGACCGTGGACTTCGACTGGTGCGCTACGCAGTACATCGCAGCACACAAGGCTGGCTGGAAAAACCCCAAACACGCCGACCAGTGGGTCAGCACCATCAAGACCTATGCCTCACCGATCATCGGTAAGCTGAACGTTGATCAAGTGGACACGCCGCACGTCATGAAAGTGCTTGAACCCATTTGGGGAACCAAGGCCGAGACTGCCTCGCGGTTGAGGGGCCGCCTGGAGGCCGTCTTGGACTGGGCGACAGTCCGTAAATATCGAACTGGCGAAAACCCAGCCCGCTGGAAAGGTCACCTTGACACCCTACTTCCTGCCAGGAGCAAAGTTGCCCGCGTCCAGCATTTTGCCGCCCTGCCCTGGAAAGACGTTGGCGCTTTCATGAAGGAACTGTCAGGGCAGGCCGGTATCGGTGCGCTGGCACTGAAATTCGCGATCCTGACCGCTGCGCGATCCGGAGAGGTTCGTGGCATGACCTGGGGGGAGGTGGACCTTACCGAAAGCCTTTGGATCATCCCTGCCGAGCGGATGAAAGCAGGACGTGAACACCGCATTCCACTGAGCCCTCCGGCAGTGGCTCTGTTGAAGGAGTTGCTGCCTTTCAGACGAGAAGGGGAGCAAGTAGTGTTCCCCAGCATTCGTGACCGCAAGCCCCTGTCGGACATGACATTGACGGCTGTGCTGCGCAGGATGGGACGCAACGACATGACAGTACATGGTTTTCGGTCAACATTCAGAGATTGGGCAGCAGAGGCAACGGACTACCCAGCAGAGATGGCAGAGATGGCTTTGGCACACACCGTGTCCAACAAAGTGGAGGCCGCATACCGCCGTGGAGACATGTTCGACAAACGGCTCAAGATGATGAATGACTGGGCGAACATGTGCTCATCCCTCCCGCCATCCATATGCCAAGCAGCCGCTTCTGACTAACGGTGCCACCTGTCAGTTCAGTCAACGCATCGAAATCACGTGAGTGATGTTGCATTCATAGCCTTTCTGTGGCAACCTACAGGTGTGCAAGTTGAGTAAATTCAACAACAAATCAAAACAAAGTACCAAGGTTCCTTGGTGTCTTTCTCAATGCCAACGCAGCTTGGCCCATTCGCAGCAGCCTGATCGGCGTCACCAACGACGTTTGATCTGAAAATTCTGCTTATAAAGAAATAATGACGAATTAGGTCATGTCTCAATCCAGCCGTACGTGCAAAGGAGAGATATGTACATCACAAACTAATCAATATTACACAACGTTCTTCAGAAGGTTCTGAAGGTTTTCTTTATGAAATCGGCGCAATCCTTGCAGCCTAGCTATTGATAAAAAATAGCTCGAAAATTCTGCCTGAAATTATAAAATAACGTGAGTTGTGTCCATTTCTTTTATTCCCGGCCCTGCCGTGGATATTGAGATGAACATGAGTGAATTTAATTTTATCAACGACCTCAACAAACAAGTCATTCAAAATCGCAGCGTAAACCATACGCATCAATTTGGTGGCACAAAAACATCTGCCTCCACCATCACCCGTAGATTGATCGACAGCAAAACGCTGGATGCAATGATCGGTCTGTCTGCATCCTCTCGCTACCGCTACATTAAAAAAGGGCTTTTACCACGGCCTGTACGCTGGCCTGGTTGCAAGAATCTCTGGGATTTTCAGGAGGTCTGTGCTTATATCGAGCGCAACAATGCTACCGCTCGCATGGTTCCCCCTCCCCCCGACAAAGTGGAAGAAGTGGAAGGTTTGGCACACGGTATTTTTTCAGTCAATGACTTGAAAAATAAAAGTGCCGAGGTTCCCTACACTCCTTCCACTACAGAGGGAGAGCGCGACGCATTTGGGGGGGATCGGTCATGAAAAAACCCTCCACCACACGCTTGCCCAGCACCCGCAAGTCAAACAAAGCAACGGATAAAAACCGCCGTGATGCCTTTCGGTTCAAGCAGACCTTATTGAGTAATGGTATCGCTGACTTTCTGACTGTGACTGAGGGTTCCGGCAAGAATAAGGTGCCTTATAAACATCGTGGCACATTAAAAGGCCTCTGGGAAAAACTCGCCGACCTTAATAAAAAAGGCAACGCCATCTTCATGATGCCGAACCTGTCTGATGGCAAGGGCACCAAGGATGAAAATATCGCTCGGGTAAATGCCTTCTTCCTTGACTACGATGGGAATGAATGGAAGCACATTTCTTTAGACAAACTGCTGCGCAAATTCAAACTGAAGCCGCACATTGTGGTTAAAACCTCAGAGGGGCACTATCACGTATATTGGTTGGCGCGTGGCTGTAAGCTAAATAAATTCAAGGCGATACAGAAGGCACTAGCTGATAAGTATGGTGGCGACCCCAAGGTATCGAATTTGGCGAGAGTCATGCGATTGCCCGGCACTTTTAATCATAAAGATCCAGATCGCCCATTTTTAGTCACGCTGGAGCACTGCGACAAAAGCTTGCCGTCATATTCAGCAAATGAGTTGATGGAAGGGTTGGGTTTGCAGCTAGCGCAACTGCCAAAGGCTGTTGAATCCAGCGTCAAATCAGCGGTTGTGATAAACCAAAATTCGACTGCTCGTAGTAATGCCTCGATCACAAAGGATGAGGCAATTCAATATCTCCAGCAGATTGATCCAAGTGATCGCGATATTTGGATCAAGGTGGCTATGGCGTTGAAGTCGTCGTTTGATAACGGTGGACTGGAATTGTTCTTGCCGTGGTCTGCACAATCCAAAAAGTACGACGAAGAGGAAGCTAAGCGCCAGTGGAAAAGCATCAGCGCCAAAGGAGGCATTACTGGGGACACTCTGCGCTACTTGGCTCGTCATGGAGGGGGCGCGTCCAACGTGAGCTGGTCGCGTGGCCCAGAGAACATGCTTGACTTTGCTTCGATGCTCGTCCACGACCTGAGCGAGCGCTTGAAATACTCCCCCATCGAGGATCGTTGGTATGCCTTTATCTCAGGCATTTGGCTGTCACAGAAAGCCAGCGTCGAGGGCGTGGTCCGGCAATATCTTCAGGATTTTGTTCGTGAGAACCCTCGTCATCCCTTGAGCACAAGGCTTGCAAGCATCGCAGGGATGACAGAGGTCATGCGCTTTGCCAGCACTGACTCACGGTGCCATATCAGGTCTGACGTGTTCGACGCACGTGTGGACACCGTGGCGGTGGAAATCCCTGAAGGCATGGGCGGGCAAAAATATGCTGCCATGGACCTAACCACCGGTGTAGTTCGACAAGCAATGCCAGGGGATTTTCTGAGCAAGCCTATGGGGGCACCCTTCATCTCTGGCGCGAACTGTCCTCGCTTTTTGACATTTTTGAGCCAGATTACCGGTGAAGACGTTCAACTGCTTGAGGCGCTGCACATTGCTTTCGGCTATGCCATGTTCGGTCACGTCCGAGATCAAGTGATGTTCATTCTGATCGGCGAAGGATCGAACGGAAAAGGTGTTTTGCTCAACACGATGAAACATGTCTTTGGGGCGTACGCCACGACCGTTAGCTACTCGCTGCTCAAGAAGCACAACACCAACCCCAATGCGCCGACGCCCGCGTTGGCTCCTATGGTAGGTGCGCGACTCGTGCAGTCGTCTGAGTTTGGTGAAGGGGAAAAGCTGGAGGAGGCTTTGGTCAAAAATATCACCGGCTCTGACCCTATCAGCTATCGCCAGAACTATGGCTCGCAGACCACGTTCAAGCCGCAATGCAAGATCTTCCTGAGTAGCAACTATTTCCCTCGTATCTCGTTTGAGCATGAGGCCATGTGGCGTCGCCTGTTCGCCATCCGCTTCACCAAGAAGTTTGCCGGAGATCAGTGCAACAGCAACCTCGAAGAACAACTCAAGGCGGAGGCCTCGGGCATTCTGAACTGGTTGATCAAGGGTGCCGTGAAGTACCACCGCTTAGGAAAGCTGCTTTGGCCTGAATCCACCTTGAAGTACCTGAACGCTCTGAAGCAAGGCGCTGATACGGTGGGTACTTGGCTCAAGAACAGTTGTCGCCAGGTTGAAGGAGGTGCGGTTGCTGCATCAGATGCCTACGCCAGCTACAAACTGTTTACCAGGAACAACAATCAGTCTCCTATCGGGGTCAAAGAGTTCAAGGACGTGATGGTCAAAAAGGGCTATCAAGCGAAGCGTCGCAATTCTGGCAACGTGTTTGTCGGTCTGATCATCAACGAGTGACTTAGTTTGACAACGCCTTGGGGTCGTGCCGACAAGGGTGCTGCCCCATCAGTGCCACCTGTTCTCGGAAAACTAACGCAGCGTTATGTTCCAAGACGGGTGGCACGCTGTAAACTGTACAAAATTCTGCACTATCTGCGTCACCCGGAGGCCCCATGGCAATCTCAGCCAGCGACGTGATCCCCCTGTCCCACGCTCGTGCCAACTTTTCTGAGTTGGCGGAGGATGTGCGAGCGGGTGCCGAGAAGATCATCACCAAAAACGGCGAAGCGTTCATCGCCATCATTGATGCGAAACGCCTCGACTACTACCACCAGCTAGAGCGTGAGCGCATCCACCTGCTGCTGATCGACGAGGCATCCAAGGGCCTGGATGACGTGGCTGCCGGGCGCACGCAAGATGCCCGTGCAGCACTGACAACCATCAAAAAACGACGCGCAGCTGCTTGAGCACCGTTGGCATCCCATGACCAACCGCGTGACCATCAAAATCACCGCCAATTTTGAGCGGAACTTGGCCGACATTGAACAGTTCCTGACCGAGGCAGAAGCCCCTCAGGCATTCGACGTATTGATCGACGAGTTGCTCGGCACGGTGCTGCCCGACCTGGAACGGTTTCCAGAGCTAGGCCGGCCTTTTTTCAACCGTGCTGTCGGCTCAGCGGAGGCCTCCAACGCCGTCGCCGCACTGAAAGCCAAGCTGGCAGCTCTGGTAGGCACCTCGTTGATCAGCTTGCGTGAGTATGTGATGAGCCACTACCTGGTGCTGTATGTGCAGGTTGAAGACACCCTTTTCCTGCTGTCGATCAAGCACCACAAGCAACTGTCATTCGACTTCGAGGGGCATTGGGGGGGTAGTGCGTGAGCCAAGCAAGAAAAGAATCAACGGCATGTTGAGCGAAGGGTGCCAGCGCACGAATAACTGGGAGTACGCGCGCGACTGCTCAGCCTGCGCTGTGTGCATGCAAACCCCGTGCTCAGGGTGCTGCACTTGTCCCAGCCCGATCAGGCATTCCGCACTCGTGGCATCCAACGGGCGAAACACATCCACTCGTAAGCAGCCGTCATTTCTGGCGGTGATGGCGGCGATCAGAGCATTACCACGATGGATGGTGACCAGTTTGTCGCCGAGGTCCACAGGCCCGACCTCAAGCTACCAGTGATCTCCGGCCGCTGATATGACATAGCGGGCATCGTCGGTCACTAACAGCTCGGCAAGCCGATCATTGCGGGTTCGGCCTGCCGCCATTCGGCCTTCCTATGCCGGCCACGCTGCTGCAAACCATGCAGCAGCCTCTCCAGAGGAAGTACCCCGATTACAAGCAGGCCCGACTTCAGATCGGCCGCTGGAACGTTGTACGCGATGTCCGCGCCAGCATTTCAGGCGTGATGTGAAGTTCTGGGAAATCTTGCATGTCGCCCGTACCGATCCTTTTATCTCTACGCCGCTTGTGGTTATCACAATGCGACGCATACACAAATTAAAATAGTGTCATGGACATATTCTAGGGCAGACCATATACTTTCCGCAATAACCCATACAAGCATTCGCTAACCCGAACTAGCCAGCCAGGATGTCGAACGAGCAGCTTGCAGAACTCACCCAGCCACAGCGCGACCGCCTTGCGTTCGTGGAGTTGCGCGTGCGCTTCATTGGGGAGATACGGCGCCAGGACCTGGTCACCCGTTTCGGCATCCAGTCGGCGGCCGCCAGCCGGGATCTGGCGCTCTACAAGGAGATGGCCCCGGGCAACATCGACTACGACCCCAAGGCGAAGACCTACATCCTGGGACCAGACTTCCGGGCGGTATTCGAGTTTCCCCCTGAGCGCGTGCTTTCCTGGTTGACGCAGGGCTTCGGAGATGGCGAACCGATGCGGCTCAAGGCTTGGGTTGCCAGCGAGAGCCCGTCCCGGCTAACCCACCCTGACTTGGACGTACTAGCCAGTGTGACCCGGGCAATCCACCAGGAATGTCCGCTCGCGATCGAGTACCACTCCATTTCCAACGGTCAGGCCGAACGCCAGATCGTGCCGTTTGCGCTGATCGACAACGGTTTGCGGTGGCATGTCCGTGCCTTCGACCGTAAGTCTCAGGAGTTCCGGGACTTCGTGATCACACGGATCAGGAATCCCCGAGTGTTGAAGGGAGAGAAGCCTGAAGCGCACGAGGTCAGCGATCAGGACATCCAGTGGACGCGCATCGTAGAACTTGAGCTTGTCCCTCATCCAGACCAGCCTCGCCCAGAGATCACGGTGATGGACTACGGAATGCAGGACGGGTCGCTGCGCATGAAGCTACGCGCGGCGACAGCGGGCTACATCCTGCGCAAATGGAGCGTGGACTGCTCGCCTGACCATAGCCTGCGTGGCCATGAGTTTAGGCTGTGGCTGAAGGACCCGCTGGCGCTATACGGCGTCAAGAACGCAATACTTGCACCTGGATACAGGGTTCCCTATAGCGCCGGCACTGACACTAAGAAACTGGCGGAAATTTAAATGAATGGATATTTTTCAACGACAAGGACTATCGAAATTTTCGAAGTCAAACTGCTCGTGAAGCCCAGCATCTTCGATCAAGAAGCATCCGTTTGGTCAAATGTCGAATTAACTACCTACGTACATGGCGACGAGCATCCAATTGCGACCACAACGATAGTTCCCGGCTCAGACAAGATGAAGGTACTTGCATCTGATGCTGGCCGGTACATCGCCGTGATGTGTGATTCGCAGTGGTACGAGGATCTCTACATTTTTGAGCTCCCAAGTCTTCGAAAGATTTCCAGTTTCGAGGGCGTAGAAAAAGTAGATGGCGCGTCGGAAGGATTCTTTTTGGAGGATTTCTTCATTGCGCTGCCTACATTTTCATTTGAAGGAGGATGTGGCGGCCTGCGAAGAATATCTCTAAAGGATGGCAATGTTGAAGTGCTCCTACCTCCTAGTTTCTTTTCAGGTTTGAGCGTCTTTCTTCAGCCAGTGCATCGCAACAGAAGTGACTCTTCAGGATTCGACCTCAGCGCCCCATTTGGCCTCCAGAATTTTGCTTACAACGATGATTCAGGCGTGCTCGATCTCGACTATGTAGCCGGCAGGTTAAGAATATTTATTGGTAAATTTGCTGGCTCAAAAGATTCTTGCGCTATTGAATTCATTGCACGCAACACCACTGAGACATTTCAAGATTCGGAGGGTAATCTCTGGCTGATTCGGAATGATGACCGAAAGAGCAACTGGTGGCTTCGAAACGGACCTCAAAGCGCGCTGGAGTTGCTCCGGATCGGGTCTGGACGCGCCGATGCCACTTTCCGCGACGGCCAAGAAGATGCCATTCGTCACATCGTCGAAGGCAAAGGCCGCTTGCTGGTCGTGCAGAAGACCGGGTGGGGTAAGAGCTTTGTCTACTTCATCGCGACCAAGTTGCTGCGGGAAGCTGGAGCCGGCCCGGCGTTATTGATCTCGCCGCTGCTGGCGCTGATGCGAAACCAGATCGCAGCGGCAGAACGGATGGGGGTTCGCGCCGCCACCATCAACTCCGATAACCAGGATGAATGGAAATCGGTTGAAGCCAAGCTGCGTCGAAACGAAGTGGACATTCTGCTGATAGCGCCAGAAAAGCTGGGTAACGACTGGTTTAACACAGAGGTTCTAGCTGGTATCGCAGGGCAGATTTCGCTGATGGTTATCGATGAGGCCCATTGCATTTCCGATTGGGGTCACGACTTCCGCCCTCACTACCGACTGCTGGAACGTATCGCCAGAACGCTTCCAGCCAATCTGCGGCTGCTGGCCACAACGGCAACAGCAAACGATCGCGTTATGGAAGACCTTGTGGCTGTGCTCGGCCCCAACATGAAGGTGCTGCGCGGTGACCTGAATCGAAGTTCTCTGACGCTGCAAACGATGCGTTTACCCAGTCAGGCTGTCCGTATGGCATGGATCGCGCAGCAACTCAGTTCACTTCCAGGGCACGGCATCATTTACACACTCACTATCCGAGATGCCAATCAACTGGCGGATTGGCTCAAGGCCCAGGGCTTTGCTGTAGAAGCCTATACAGGTAAGACAGGTGATCGGCGTGAGGAGCTAGAGCAGGCTCTGCAGGAGAACAAGGTTAAGGCACTTGTAGCGACCACCGCATTGGGTATGGGCTACGACAAGCCGGATCTGGCATTCGTTATCCATTTTCAGATGCCAGGCTCAGTTGTCGCCTATTACCAGCAAGTAGGGCGCGCAGGAAGAGCGCTGGAATCTGCATATGGCGTGCTCTTGAGCGGAGATGAAGAAGAAGGAATTACCGACTGGTTTATCCGTAGCGCGTTCCCAACTCGCCAAGAGGTAGACGATGTCCTGGGAGCTCTTAATGAGGCACCGGAAGGACTTTCGATACCTGACCTCATGACCTGCGTGAACATGAGCAAAGGTCGCATCGAGAAGACTATCACGGCACTGTCTCTCGAATCTCCAGCGCCGATCGCCAAGCAAGGTACGAAGTGGCAGCTTACTGCAGCCGAGCTAGGAGACGGATTCTGGGCGCGAGCAGACCGGCTCACCAAATTGAGGCGTGCCGAACTCCAGCAAATGCAGGAATACGTCTCTCGGCCTTTTGGGCAGCACATGGGCTTTCTGATTGATGCGCTTGATGGCGATTCAAGCACTGTCAGCCCACCGTCGTTGCCGCCGCTGTCAGAAGACATAGATGTGTTGCTGGTTCGGGAAGCCGAGGAATTTCTTTGTCGCACAAGTCTGCCCATCGAGCCTCGCAAAAAATGGCCCGTGGGCGGAATGCCGCAGTACGGAATTCACACCGCATCCACCATTCCCTATCAAGCGCAACCAGGCAAGGCCCTCTGCGTCTGGGGCGATGCCGGTTGGGGTGGATTGGTTCGACAGGGCAAATACCACGACGGCCACTTTTCCGATGACCTCGTTGCTGCGTGCGTGAAGATGATTCAAGAGTGGAATCCGCAGCCGAGCCCGACCTGGGTGACTTGCGTTCCTTCGCTTCGGCATCCCGAATTGGTACCGAATTTCGCGCAACGCTTGGCTGCGGCGCTGGGTCTGCCGTTTCATATAGTCATCGCAAAAACAGACGCAAGGCCCGAACAGAAAACGATGGCAAACAGTACACAACAGGCGCGCAACATTGATGGTTCGCTCGCACTCAACGGCCAGCCCACTCCTCCCGGACCAGTCCTCCTGGTGGATGACATGGTCGACTCGCGCTGGACCCTGACGGTGGCTGCATGGCTGCTGCGCAAAAGCGGTAGTGGTGCAGTTTGGCCGATGGCCCTTTCACAGACGGGGCACGACGAATGACGCCAGTCCTCTCACCCAATACACAGGCGATCCTGCTGCTGACGGCGCCGCTCATTGCCGGACGAGGCACTGCGTCATCGGATCTGCTCTCGCCTGGCGAATACAAACGTCTCGCGCGTCATTTGCGCGAGATCCAGCGTCAGCCTGCGGATCTCCTCTCGCCGGATGCAGCTGAGATCCTGCGTGCGTGCCAACCGGTGATTGACGAGAGCCGCCTGCAGAAATTGCTGAGGCGCGGATTCCTGCTGAGCCAAGTGATCGAGCGCTGGCAAGCCCGCGCCATTTGGGTGGTCAGTCGCGCCGACGCCGAGTATCCGCGTCGCCTGAAGACCCGCCTTCGTGAAGATGCGCCGGCAGTGCTCTACGGCTGTGGCGACATGTCTTTGCTCGAAACCGGTGGGCTTGCCGTCGTCGGATCGCGGCATGTGGACGACGCCCTCATCGACTACACCATGGCAGTTGGCCGGCTCGCTGCTCGGGCAGGCAGAACGCTTGTCTCCGGTGGCGCCAAGGGCATCGATCAGGCCGCCATGCGAGGTGCGCTTGAGGGAGGTGGAAAAGTTTGTGGCGTTCTGGCGGACAGTCTGGAAAAGACCACCATGAACCGCGAGCACCGCAATCTGCTGCTCGATGGGCAACTGGTGCTGATTTCGCCCTACGACCCGAGTGCCGGATTCAATGTGGGCAACGCCATGCAGCGGAACAAGCTGATCTATGCATTGGCAGACACCTCGCTGGTGGTCAGCTCCGACCTCAACAAAGGTGGCACCTGGACGGGTGCTGTCGAGCAGCTCGACAAACTCAAGTTCGTCCCGGTCTTCATTCGATCGACGGGCGAGTCTTCCGCCGGCTTGGATGGTTTGCGAAAGAAAGGCGCACTTCCCTGGCCTAACCCGCAAGACGTGGATTCGTTCGAGGATGTGTTCAACGTGGCGATGCCCACGCCGACGGCATCCCCACAGGTTGGTTTTGCGCTGTTTTCAAACGAAGACCCAACGTCGCCTGACGCCATGCCAACGACGCCCGTGCCACCCGACACCGCGCCAGCGCCCCAGGCCGCGAGCGAGCCATCGGCACCGGTCGACGTTGTTTCCGATGCGCAGCCACCCGCTGCGGCATTGGAAGAACTGCCGCCAGTCACGCCAGAGGCGGTGGCGCCGCTAGACGAGGCCAAGGAGCCTGCGCAGCCGGAATCGACCCCTGCCGAAGTGCTCTACGCTGCCGTATGCGCAGCGATTCAGCAACTCTTGAGTACGCCGATGAAAGACGCCGAAGTAGCGGCCGCGTTGGATGTTTCCAACGCGCAGGCCAAGGCATGGTTGCAGCGCCTTGTTGACGAGGGCGTGTTGGAAAAACAGAAGAAGCCTGCCGGCTACATCGTCAAGCAAAAGCGGCTGTTCGAGTAAACCATGACGATGCATCGATTTAATCACCGCGCGCTGCACTTATCCGGAATCACGGAAGATGGGAGGTGCACGTGATCGCAAAACTCGAACGACTCATCGGCGAAATCGGCGACCTCAACAGCAAGTTGATCCTGCTAGTCGGTCCCAGCCGCAGTGGCAAGACCCAACTCCTTCGCCAGCTCGGCGCCAAGCTCAACATCGAACCGCTCAACGTCGGCCTGGAGCTGGGTCGCCGTTTGGCAGCCACGCCGAACAACAAGCGCGGCTTCTCCGCCGGCGAACTGCTGCGGGACATCGCGCAACTTGAACAATTCGGGGAACGAACTGAAGCCCCACTGCTGCTCGACAACCTCGAGTTGCTGTTCGAGCCCAGCCTTCAAATCAACCCGCTTGACCTCGTCAGGCGGCTGGCTCATTCCAAGCGCGTCGTGGCCGTCTGGCCGGGCGAGCTGCGCGGTGATCGCTTGGTGTACGCCGACATGAGCCATCCAGAACATCGTGACTACAGCCGCGACGGCGTGGTCGTACTCGAAATTTGACGCTACGGGGAAGAGAGAACCATATGGCCAAGAACATGAAATACGGAGATCTGATCCAGTTCGAGCAGATCGAGTCAGTCATTCAGCTGCTCGATGCCGGGCGCCCGGACGAGGCCAAGAAGCTCGTCGCGACCTATGTCATCTCCGACGACATGGCCGAGCGGATCTCCAAGCTCATGGTTCCTCAGCTCAGCTTTGACGACTCGGTCGATCACAAGGGCGTGCTGATCGTCGGCAACTACGGCACCGGTAAATCGCACTTGATGTCGGTGCTGTCGTTGGTGGCTGAAGACGCCGCTTACGCACCGATGATCCGCCACCCGAAAGTCGCCGAAGCGGTTGCCCCGATCGCTGGCCGCTTCAAGGTGCTGCGCATCGAGGTGGGCGGGCTGCAGATGCCCCTGCGCCAGATCATCACCCTGCAGCTTGAGCGCTTCCTCGAAAAGATCGGCGTCGATTACACCTTCCCGACCGCCGACAAGGAGCTCAACAACAAGGACTCCTTCGAGGAGATGATGGCCGCGTTCGCGGAGAAATTTCCGGACCAGGGTGTGCTGCTGGTTGTCGACGAGTTCCTGGAATACCTGCAGTCCCGTCGCGACCACGAACTGGTGCAGGATCTGGCCATCCTGCGCCAGATCGGCGAGGTCACCAAACACCTGAAGTTCCGCTTCGTGGCCGGTGTGCAGGAAGCCATCTTTGACAGTGTGCGCTTCCAGCATGTGGCCGACAGCATGCGCCGAGTCAACGAGCGCTTCACCCAGATCCTGATCGACCGCCAGGACGTCAGCTTCGTCGTCTCCGCGCGCCTGCTCAAGAAAACGACCGACCAGCAGAACAAGATCCGCGAATACCTCACGCCGTTCGCCAAGTTCTATGGCTCCATGAACGAGCGCATGGACGAATATGTGCGGTTGTTCCCGGTTCACCCGGACTACCTGAAGACCTTCGAGCAGATCCACTTCACCGAAAAGCGAGGCGCGCTCAAGACCATCGAGGCCGCCATGCTGGCCATCCTCGACCAGGAAGTGCCCACCGATCGGCCGCTGTTCATCAGCTACGAGAGCTTCTGGAACACCATCAAGGCCAACTCGGTCTTGCGCGCTGACCCCAATATCAAGGAAGTCATGCGCGTCTCCGAAGTGCTGGAGTCGCGCGTGCAGCAGGCCTTCACGCGCCCGGCCTACAAAGCCATGGCGCTGCGCGTCATCAACGCGCTGGCCGTCCACCGCTTGACCACCGGCGGCGACATCCACGTGCCCATCGGCCCAACGGCTGCCGAGCTACGCGACGCCCTGTGCCTGTTCCAGCCGGGCGTGGAGGACATGCCAGGCGACCCTGCCGAAAACCTGCTGTCGATGGTGCAGACCGTGATGCGGGAAGTGCTGAAGACCGTCAACGGCCAGTTCATCTCCAAGGCACCGGACACCGAGCAGTACTACCTCGACCTCAAGAAGGACATCGACTACGACGCGCAGATCGAAAAACGCGCCGAAGCCCTGTCCGACGACGCGCTGGACCGCGCCTACTACAGCGCCGTCAAAGCGCTGATGGAGTGCAGCGACGACTTGCGTTATCCCGGTTTCCAGATCTGGCAGTATCAGCTCGAATGGCAGGAACGCCGCGTCGAACGCATGGGCTACCTGTTCTTCGGTGCGCCGAATGACAGACCCACGGCACAGCCCGAGCGTGACTTCTACATCTACTTCATTCAGCCGTTCAACAAACCGAAGTTCACCGACAATAACATGGCGGACGAAGTGTTCTTCCGGCTTACGGGATTGGATGACGAGATCATGCGTCATATTTCTTCCTATGCCGCAGCGTTGGATTTGGCCTCGACGGCAAGTGGCGGGGCCAAGGCAATCTACGATTCGAAGGCCCGAGACACACTGAAGGCCATGAATAAGTGGTTCCAGGAAAAGTACAGCTCCGCCTTCGAGGTCACCTACCAGGGCAAGAAAAAGAACCTGCAGGAGTGGGCCAAAGGCGTGTCGTTGCGCGACCGAGCACGGCTTGGGGCGGACGAGCGCATCAACTTCCGCGACGTGGTGAACGTCATTTCGGGCCTGGTGCTGGGCCAGCGCTTCGTCGATCTCTCGCCGGAATACCCCACCTTCTCGGTGCTGGTTACCGAGGCTAACCGCAAGCAACTGATCGGCAACGCGCTGCGCGCACTGGCCGGCGGCACTCGCACCAAGGATGCCCTCGCTGTGCTCGATGCGCTGGAGCTGCTCGATGGCGACCGCGTCGATCCGGCCAACTCCCGCTATGCGCAGGAAGTGCTGAACCGGCTCAAGGCCAAGGGCCACGGCCAGGTGCTCAACCGCAGTGAGCTACTGTCGGGTACCTCCGACGTCGAGTACTTCGCGCCAATCAAGTACCGGCTGGAGCCTGACCTGCTGGTCACCGTACTGGGCGGGCTGGTTTACTCTGGCGACATCGTGCTGTCGATCACAGGCGACAAGATCGACTCCGGCAAACTGACCCAGCTGGCAGAACGCTCGCTGGAGGAACTCAAGCAGTTCAAGCACGTTGAGGCGCCGAAAGAGATCAACCTCGCAGTGCTGCGTGCCTTGTTCGAGTTGTTCGACCTGCCGTCCGGTCTGGCCCAGAAAGCCAGCCAGGGCGATACCGAACCGGTCATCAAACTGCAGGAGAAAGTCAGCGCGCTGGTGCCGCGCGTGCTCAAGGCTGGCTCCGATCTGCAGCAAGGCAAGCTCGGCTTCTGGGGCCAGAACCTGCTGCGCGAAGAAGAAGCCAAAGATTGGCACGCCCGACTGGATTCGCTGAAGAAGTTCACCGAGTCGCTGGCGCCCTACAACACCGTCGGCAAGCTCAAGAACCTGCGCGTCACGCAGGAAGACCTGGACGGCCAGAAGAAGAATCTGGAAATCCTCGCCGCCGTCGAGCGCTTGCTCGAACTGGTGGTGGAGCTGGGCAGCACGGCGTCCTACCTCTCGCAGGCCGAAATGGTGCTGCCTGCCGAGCACCCGTGGGTGAAGCAGGCCGAGGCCGCCCGCAAGGCCCTGCAGGACAAGCTGAGCCAGGACCGCACAGCCGAGCACGCGGCCGAATACCGGCAGACGCTCAACCAGCTCAAGAAGGACTACATCACCGCCTACATCGCCAGCCACAGCAAGGCGCGGCTGGGCGTGGCCGAGGACAAGACCCGCAATGCTCTGCGCAAGGACGACCGTCTGCTGGCGCTGCGCGTACTGGCCGGCGTATCGCTGATGCCCACCAGTCAGCTCACTGCCTTCGAGGAGTCGCTCAACGGCTTGAAGAGCTGCTCATCACTGGACGAGCCGACCCTGGTCACGGCGGCTGTCTGCCCGCACTGCCAGTTCCGCCCCTCTGCCGAGCAATTGGAGCTGATCCCGGCTGCCAACCGCCTGCACAAGCTGGACGACGACCTGGATCAGTTGGTGGCCAACTGGCAGCAAACCCTTCTGGAGAACCTGGAAGACCCGTTCACGCAGGACAGCTTGGGCCTGCTGCCGCCCGCGTCCAAAAAGCTGATCGATGCCTTCTTGGCCTCACGCAAGCTGCCCGACCCGATGACCACCGAGTTCGCCAATGCAGTGCAGGAGGCGCTATCGGGGCTGGAGAAGATCGCGGTCAAGGGCGACGAGATCAAACAGGCGCTGCTGCAAGGCGGCTCGCCTGCCACGCCGGATGATCTGCGCAAGCGCTTCGACACCTTCATGAACGAGCGCTGCAAGGGCAAGGACGCCACCAAGCTGCGCTTCGTGATTGAGTGACGAACAGATATGAGCCAAAGTCGGCGCTGGCGAGACGGCAATGACAAGAAGAATTTGAGGAACGACTGATGAGTGATCTTTTCCACAACCACGCGGCCAAGTCCGGCCCGGTTGAATGCCTCGGGCAGACGTTCCCGAGTGATGAGGCTCGCCGCGAGCACTACCTGAAGCTGCTTGCCGAGAAGCTCAAAGATCCCGAGTTCCGGAAGATCGAAGGTTTTCCGCTCGGGTCGGACGAAGACATCCTGGCGCTATCTGATCCGCCGTACTACACGGCTTGTCCGAATCCTTTTATCGAGGATTTTGTTCGGTATTACGGCAAACCCTATGACTCATCTATTCGGTACAGCAAAGAGCCTTTCGCCGCAGATGTAAGTGAAGGTAGAAGTGGCCTGTTCTATGACGCCCACAGTTATCACACCAAAGTTCCGCACAAAGCGATCATGCGGTACATCCTCTATTACACCAATCCTGGCGACTTGGTTGCTGACACTTTTTGCGGCACCGGAATGACTGGTGTTGCTGCGCAATTGTGTGGAAGCAGAAGCGCTGTCGAAGAGCTTGGGTATCGCGTTGAAAGTGATGGAACGATCCTTGAGTCTGCACAAGAAAATGGAAAAGCCATTTGGAGGAAGTTCTCAAAGCTTGGAGAGAGGAATGTAATCCTCAACGATCTTTCGCCTGCAGCTGCATTCATTGCGACCAACTACAACACCAAGATCAACGTTCTTGATTTCAAAATTGAGGCCGAGCGCATTTTAAGAAAAGTTGAGCAGAAACTCGGCTGGCTTTATGAAACAAAACATCCAAACAGTGAAACCAAAGGAAAAGTTAACTACATCATATGGTCCGATGTCTTTAGTTGCCCAGAGTGCGCAGGCGAAATAGTTTTTTGGGAATCGGCAGTTGATCTTTCAGCTGGAAAGGTGCTCGAGCAAATCGAATGCCCACACTGCTCATCTGAAGTTACCAAACGATCACTTGATCGCAGTTGGACTAACTATATCGATCCCAAGCTCGGGAATTCGGTGAAAATTGCCAAGCAAATTCCTGTTCTTATTAATTACTCGATTGGCAAGAAGAGACACGAAAAGAAACCGGATAAGGATGATCTTCAGATTCTCACCAAAGCCACTTCTGAAATCAAAGGCTACGATTACCCAGTCAACGAAATACCGGACGGCGATAAGACCGGAGAGCCTATCAGGATGGGGATAAATCATGTCCATCACTTCTACACAGTCAGAAATTTATTAGTGCTTTCTGCACTTCGAGCAGAAGCCAAAGAATCCCCTTACAGGAAGACTATAGAGTTTTTAATTAACTCTTACGACCTTACTCACAGCACCATGATGAGCCGGTTGATTTTTAAGAGTGGAGGTCAAAAGCCTGTGCTTACGGGATACCAATCCGGAACACTTTATTTTTCTTCGCTACCAGTTGAAAAAAACATAATCGAAGGCATACGAAAGCAAAAGCTTGGAATAATTTCAGATTCGTTAGCGCTAGTCCGAAGTTCAGGTGTCGTCCAGACTGGCAGCGCCACGTCTTTGAACACGCCCTCTTCTAGCGTTGATTACTTATTTATTGACCCACCGTTCGGGGCAAACATCATGTACTCAGAGTTGAATTTTCTCTCCGAGGCGTGGTGCGGGATTTTCACAAATACAAAATCAGAGGCGATCGAAAATAAAACCCAGAACAAAGATCTTGATGATTACAGAAAACTGATGAGCGACAGCTTCAAAGAGGCTTATCGAATTCTGAAACCGGGAAGATGGATGACTGTTGAGTTCTCAAATACTCAGGCTGCAGTCTGGAATAGCATTCAAACGAGCCTGCAAGAAGCTGGTTTTGTAGTTGCTAATGTTTCGGCGCTCGACAAAAAACAAGGCAGTTTTAACGCTGTAAACAATAAGACGTCTGTTAAACAAGACCTCGTGATTTCGGCATACAAACCAAATGGTGGGCTCGAAGATAGGTTTGCGAAGGCCGGTGGCAGCGAGGATTCGGTATGGGACTTTGTTCGCACCCATCTTCACTATTTGCCGACAGTCAAAGTTAAGCACGGGGAACTTGAGTTCATTTCAGAGCGCGATCCTAGAATTATTTTTGACCGAATGGTGGCTTGGTTTATGCGACACAACACACCGGTGCCCATGTCATCGCATGAGTTTCAATCCGGACTCACGCAGCGCTTCGTTGAGCGCGATGGAATGGTGTTTTTGCCTGATCAGGTGGCCGAGTACGACAAAAAGCGCTTGCAAGTTGCTGTTGCTCCGCAGATGGAGATGTTCGTATCTGACGAGCGTAGCGCGATCGACTGGCTGTCAGATTTTCTGAAACGTCGCCCATCGACTTACCAAGAAGTCAGCCCTGAGTTTATGGGTCAGCTTGGCGCAGGATGGAAGAAACACGAGGCCAAGCCCGAGCTGTCTGCGTTGCTCGAGGACAACTTCCTGAAGTACGACGGCACAGGTGAAGTGCCCAGCCAGATTCACAGCTACCTATCAAGCAATCACAAGGATCTGCGCGGTTTGGAGAAGAACAGCCCAGCCCTTGTGGCCAAGGCCAAGGATCGCTGGTACGTTCCCGACCCGAACAAGGCACAGGATCTGGAGAAGAAACGCGAGAAGGCTCTGCTCAAGGAGTTTGACCACTACCGAGCGTTCACGGGTCGCCGTCTGAAGGAGTTCCGCCTGGAAGCGCTGCGCGCTGGCTTCAGGGCCGCATGGGGCAATAAGGACTACCAGACGATCATCGACATCGCGAAGAAAGTGCCCGACGAAGCGCTGCAAGAGGACGAGAAGCTGCTCACCCTCTATGACCTCGCGCTGACCCGTACCGAAGACGGGATCTGAACGTGGCCAGCGGCGGGTTCACCATTGGCGATTGGTGCTGGTTCACCCGGCAGGCATCGCCGTGCCGTGTGATCGAACGCCAGGATGTCTGGGGCGAGGTGGCCTACCGCGTGTGGCTGCCAGCCAAGGACGCGGTGGTGCGAGCGCGGGCGGTTGACCTTGCCTCGCTGGAAAGCGTGCGCCCGAGCGTGGAGCAGATCCTGCACACCACTGCGGCCGCCAAGCTGCTGGACGCGCTGGAGGATAACCTGCTGCTGGCGCCCATCCAGTCCAGCGTGGTGCCGCTGCCGCACCAGCTTTACGCGTTGAACCGCGCCATCAGCCGCGACCGTATCCGCTACCTGCTGGCCGATGAGGTAGGCCTCGGTAAGACCATCGAGGCCGGCTTGGTGCTGCGCGAATTGAAATTGCGCGGCCGGGTGAAGCGCATCCTGGTGGTAGCACCCAAGGGACTGGTGCGCCAGTGGCAGGCCGAAATGCGGCTGCACTTCGGCGAGAAGTTTCAGTTCATCGAGCCGTCCGAGCTGGCGGCCTTCCGCCAGTGGCGCAGCGGCGGCGCGGGCGAGGAAGAAAACCTGTGGCGCATGCACGACCAGGTGATCTGCTCGCTGGATTCGGTGAAGCCGCTGGAAGGCCGGCGCGGCTGGAGCCTGGAGCAACTCAACACCTACAACCGCGAGCGCTTCGAGGACCTGATCTCAGCATCTTGGGATCTGGTCATCATCGACGAAGCCCACCGCATGGGCGGCAGCACCGAGCAGGTGGCCCGCTACAAGCTGGGCGCCGCGCTGGCCGAGGCATCACCCTATCTCTTGTTGCTCTCAGCCACGCCGCACCAGGGCAAGACCGATCAGTTCATGCGCTTGATGCAGTTGCTGGACCGCGAAGCCTTCCCGGACGAGAGCAGCGTCAGCCGCGACCGGGTACGGCCCTTCGTGATCCGCACCGAGAAGCGTGTGTCCATCAATGCCGAAGGCCAGCCGCTGTTCAAGCCGCGTGTTACCCGGCTGCAGGCGGTTGCCTGGCATGCCCGACACGGCTCGCAGCAGCGGCTGTATGAGGCGGTGACCGACTATGTGCGCCACGGCTACAACCAGGCTATGGCGGCCAAGCAGCGCCACATCGGCTTCTTGATGATCCTGATGCAGCGGCTGGTGACGTCCAGCACGGCGGCCATCCGAACCACGCTGGAAAAGCGCCAGGCTCTGCTTGAAGCACCGCAGCCGCAGGCCAACCTGTTCGAGAACACCAGCGCCGATGAGTGGGCAGACCTCGACGGCCAGTCCCAGGTGGATCTGGCGATGCAGTCCAGCGGCTGGGAGCTGGAGAAGTCCGAAGTCGAGATGCTGCTGGAGCTGGCGCGGGAAACCGAGGCCGCTGGCACCGACGCCAAGGCCGAGGCGCTGCTGGAGCTGATCTACAAGCTGCAGCAGGAAGAAGGCGACCCGGCGTTGAAGGTGCTGATCTTCACCGAGTTCGTGCCGACGCAAGCGATGTTGGCCGATTACCTCGAAAGCCGGGGTTTCTCGGTGGCGACGCTCAACGGCAGCATGGACCTGGAAGCGCG
>JANJVG010000111.1 GCA_024710165.1 Burkholderiaceae bacterium | reverse complement strand
CTACCCGCCCGAGGAATGCGCCGATTTCGCCGCCAAGCTGCGCGCGCACGGCATGGACCTCATCTTCCTGCTGGCACCCACCAGCACGGAAGAACGCATGCAGGAAGTGGCCCGCGTGGCCAGCGGCTACGTGTACTACGTCTCGCTCAAGGGCGTGACGGGCTCGGGCGCGCTGGACACCGCCGCCGTCGAGGCCATGCTGCCGCGCATCCGCGAGCATGTGAAGATCCCCGTCGGCGTGGGCTTTGGCATTCGCGATGCCGCCACCGCGCAGGCCATCGGCCGCGTGGCCGATGCGGTGGTCATCGGCAGCCGCATCATCCAGCTCATCGAAGACCAGCCCCATGAGAAAGTGGTCGGTATCACCGTGGACTTTCTGCGCGGGGTGCGCAAGGCGCTGGACGCATAATGACGGCCCTGCGCGCCGGCCACGGCCCGCGCGCAGCCGCGATCTGAACAGAGGAAACCTATGTCCTGGCTCGAAAAACTCCTGCCTTCCAAAATCCAGCAGACCGACCCTACCGAGCGTCGCCAGATGCCCGAGGGCCTGTGGATCAAATGCCCCAGTTGCGAATCCGTGCTCTACAAGGCCGACCTGGAGCAGAACCAGAACGTCTGCCCCAAGTGCAGCCACCACCACCGCATTGGCGCACGCGCACGGCTGGACGCATTCCTTGATGCGGAAGGTCGCTACGAACTCGGGCAGGAAGTCATTCCGGTCGACGCACTCAAGTTCAAGGACAGCCGCAAGTACCCCGAACGCCTGAAAGAGGCCCTGGAGAACACCGGCGAGACGGATGCGCTCATTGTCATGGGCGGTGCGGTCAAGAGCATCAACGTGGTGGTTGCCTGCTTTGAGTTCGACTTCATGGGCGGCTCCATGGGCAGCGTGGTGGGCGAGCGCTTCGTGCGCGGCGTGGAAAGCGCCATTGAGCAGAAAGTGCCCTTCATCTGCTTTACCGCCACGGGCGGCGCACGCATGCAGGAGGGCCTGCTCTCGCTGATGCAGATGGCCAAGACCAACGCCGCGCTCACGCGCCTGGCCAAGAAGGGGCTGCCTTACATCAGCGTGCTGACCGACCCGACCATGGGCGGCGTGAGCGCGGGCTTTGCCTTCGTGGGAGACATCGTCATCGCCGAGCCCAAGGCGCTGATCGGCTTTGCCGGCCCCCGAGTGATCGAATCCACCGTGCGTGTCACCCTGCCCGAGGGCTTCCAGCGCGCCGAGTTCCTGATGCAGAAGGGCGCCGTGGACCTGATTTGCGACCGGCGCGAACTGCGCGCCACCGTGGCCAGCAGCCTGGCCATGCTTCAGCGTCTGCCGGCCGATGCGGTGATGTGAGATCAGGCGCTCGGCGCCCGGGGCTAGACGCCGAAGCGCCCGATCAGGGCCGCCCCGCCTGCTGACGCGCCTGCCACCCTTCGAGCGAGTAGACCAGCAAGGCGGCCCAGATCAATACAAAGCCCACGAGTCGCGCAGGTTCGAAGACCTCGTGGAACCACCACACCCCCAGCATCAACTGAATACTGGGTGAGATGTACTGCAAGATGCCCATGGTGGCCAGCGGAATCCGGCGCGCACCCGCAGCAAACAGCAGCAGAGGAATCGCCGTGACTGGCCCAGCCAGCATCAACCAACCCACCGTGGCCCCATCGCCTTGAACCAACGCGCCCTGGCCCTGCCAGGCCCAGCCACCCAACACCAGCACCGTCAAGGGTGCCAGCAGTATGGTTTCGAGCGTGAGGCCTTCCAGAGCGCCCAGCACTGCCACCTTGCGCAGCAGGCCATAAAACCCGAATGTTGACGCCAGAACCAAGGCAATCCAGGGCAGGCGACCCGCCTGCACCGCCAACCACACTACGCCGGTTGCTGCCACTGCCACAGCCAGCCACTGGCCCTGGCGCGGGCGCTCATGCAGAAACACGAAGCCCAGCGCCACATTGACCAGCGGGAGGATGAAGTAGCCCAGGCTGGCATCGACCACATGGCCGTTGTTCACCGCCCAGACGTAGGTCAGCCAGTTGGCCGCCAGCAGCAGTGCCGACAGGGCGAAAGCGCCCAGCACGCGCGGCTGACGCAGCACCTCGCGCATCCACGCCCACTGCCGGCGCACCGCCAGCAGGGCCAGCACGAACACCAGCGACCACAGCGTGCGGTGCAGCACCACTTCGAGCGCCGGCACAGCGGCCACCTGGCGGAAATACAGGGGGAACAGCCCCCAGGAGAGGTAGGCCAGCGAGGCGTAGACGATTCCGGTGTTCATGGATCAACCCAAGAAACGCAGCGGGTACCGCTGCACTGGCCACGAAAAAAATACGGCCGCCACCGCGCCTCCACCAAGGTGCGCCAGGGGCGGCCGGACACTGGCGCAAGCGCCAGCGCGCGGGGTCAGACGTTGAACAGGAAGTTCATCACGTCGCCGTCCTTGACGACGTATTCCTTGCCCTCGGCGCGCATCTTGCCCGCGTCCTTGGCGCCCTGCTCGCCCTTGTACTGGATGAAGTCGTCGAAGGCGATGGTCTGGGCGCGGATGAAGCCACGCTCGAAGTCGCCGTGGATCACGCCTGCGGCCTGCGGTGCGGTGTCGCCCACGTGGATGGTCCAGGCGCGCACTTCCTTCACACCCGCGGTGAAGTAGGTCTGCAGGCCCAGCAGCTTGAAGCCAGCGCGGATCAGGCGGTTGAGGCCCGGCTCGCTCTGCCCCATCTCGGCCAGGAACATGTCACGGTCTTCGTCGCTCATCTCGGCCATTTCGGATTCCATCTTGGCGCAGATGGCCACCACAGGCGCATTCTGGGCGGCAGCGTATTCCTTCAGGCGATCGAGCAGGGGGTTGTTCTCGAACCCGTCTTCACTGACGTTGCCCACGAACATGGCGGGCTTGGCCGTGATCAGGCAGAAGGGCTTGAGCAGCGGCGCGTCTTCCTTGCTCACGGGCACGGTACGGGCCGGCTTGCCCTGGTCCAGCGCCGCCTGGATGGGCGTGAGCAGCTGCACCAGCTTGGCCGCTTCCTTGTCGTTGCCGCTCTTGGCGGCCTTGCTGTAGCGGTTGAGCGCCTTCTCGACGGTGCTCAGGTCCGCCAGGCACAGCTCGGTCTGGATGACTTCGATGTCCGAGATGGGATCGACGCGGCCGGCGACGTGGATCACGTTGTCGTCTTCAAAGCAGCGCACCACATTGACGATGGCGTCGGTCTCGCGGATGTGCGCCAGGAACTGGTTGCCCAAGCCTTCGCCCTTGGAGGCGCCGGCCACCAGGCCGGCAATGTCCACGAACTCGACGATGGCGGGCACGATGCGTTCGGGCGAGATGATCTCGGCCAGCTGCTGCAGGCGCGGATCGGGCACCTCCACCACACCCGTGTTGGGCTCGATGGTGCAGAAGGGGTAGTTCTCGGCGGCGATGCCGGCCTTGGTCAGCGCGTTGAAGAGGGTGGACTTGCCGACGTTGGGCAGGCCGACGATGCCGCATTTCAGGCTCATGGCAGGGCTTTCTGGTGTTCTGGGGGAAAACCTTCGATTTTACGGCCCCCGCCCCAAAGTCCCGCAGCGTCAGTCAAAGCACAGGTCGGCGGCAATGGGCTGGCCCACACGCAGCACCTGGCCCGCACCCTGGCGCACGATGGCATTCATGCCGAAAGTGATGGCGCCAGCCAGCCGCTTGTCCTGGCGGTAGGTGCGCAGGGTGTCCCCCACGGCAGGGTGGCTTAGCGCCGTGGCCGGGTCGATGTCGGGGATCGGGCAGCGTGCGCAGGGCTTGACCAGTTGCAGATGCACTTCCTGCCCCGCGCCCGTATCGATGCGGACCCTGTCCACACGGTCTTCGTCATGCGCCTGCATCCCCGCGAACACCACGTTGGGGCGAAAGCGCTCCATGCCCACGGTGGCATGGCCTGCAGCCTGCAGGCGCTGGTTCAGGTCGTCGAGCGAGGCTTCGCTGGCTACCAGCAGCGGAAACCCGTCGCTGAATCGGTTGGGGGCCTCCAGCCCCCCGGTCCAGTCGCTGCTGGAGAGGCGCCGGTGCGCCGGATCGGAGCGCACCAGGCGGCAGGGCTGGCCCAGAAAGGCGCTGAACCAGCGCGCTGCGGCGTCGCCCGTGTCCCAGGCGGGCACGGTGTCGTTCCACACCGTCACGGTGGCGGGCACCGGTGCTGCGTCGGCATCCAGGCGCAGGTCCGGCATGCCCGGGGCCCGCAGCACGAGCGCATCCCCCGCGACTTCGGGCCGGACCAGCGCCATGCGCGGCAGCGTACGCTGGGTCAGGAACACGCCCTGGGCATCGACCACCATCCAGGCACGGTCGGGTTCCAACCCGGTTTCGGTCAACAGGGCTTCGCGCACCTCGGTGCCGGCGCAGGATTTCACGGGATGGACGAACAGGCGCGCAATGCTGCCCTGCAGGTCGGATTCGGGGTGAAAGGTCACGATCATGGGCTCGCTGCGTGAAACGGGAACCCGAAGCATACCGATGGCCCCATGTCCGGAAGGCCCGGGGCGCCCTCCTACAATCCCCGGATGGCGCAATCCTTCGATATCTGTATCCGCGGCGCGGGCGTGGTCGGCCGCACGCTGGCGCTGCTGCTGGCACGCGAGCGGCTCCACGTCGCCCTGGTGGCCAGCCCCGGCCCGGCCAGCCCGGCCACGTCCGACGTGCGGGCCTATGCGCTGAATGCCGCCTCACGCCAGCTGCTCGAATCGCTGCGCAGCTGGCCCGACTCCCAGCATGCCACCCCGGTGGCGCACATGCAGGTGGCGGGCGACCAGGACGGCGAGGTGCATTTCGACGCCACTGCCCAGGGCGTGCCCGCGCTGGCCTGGATCGTCGATGTGCCCGCGCTCGAAGCCCGCTTGGCTGAGGCCGTGCGCTTCCAGCCCCAGGTGGAAGTGGTGCAGGCCCCGGTGGCCGCACCGCTCACCGTGGTTTGCGAAGGCCGCGCCAGCCGCACGCGCGAGGAATTCGGTGCCGAATTCGACTTGGCCCCCTATCCCCACCACGCCATTGCCACGCGGCTGGCGTGCGAGAAGCCCCACGGCCAGGTCGCCCGGCAGTGGTTCGCGCCCGATGGCAGCATCCTGGCCTTCCTTCCGCTGGATGGTGAAGGCGGGAGCGCCGTGGCCGTGGTCTGGTCCGTCGCGCCGCAGCAGGCCATAGACCTGCTGGCCCTTGACCCGGAAACCTTTGCCCAGCGCCTGCAGGCCGCCAGCCAGGGCGCGCTGGGCGCGTTGCGCACCACCAGCGACCGTGTGGCCTGGCCGCTGCAGCAGGCGCGGGCACGCCACTGGTGCGGCGCCCTGCCTTCGGCCGCCCCCGCCAGCTGGGTGCTGGCGGGCGACGCGGCGCACAACGTGCACCCGCTCACCGGCCAGGGGCTGAACCTGGGCCTGGGCGACGCGCAGGTGCTGGCGCGCGTGCTGGCCGGGCGCGACACCTGGCGCAGCGTGTCCGACCTGCGCCTGCTGCGCCGCTACGAGCGCGAGCGCAAGACCGCCCTGCTGCCCATGGGGCTGGCCACAGACGGCCTGCAGCAACTGTTCGCGCGCCCCGAAGGCCCCTGGCAGCAACTGCGCAACTGGGGCATGAAGGGCTTCGAGCGCAGCGGCCCCCTGAAAGACTGGATGGCCCGCCAGGCCATGGGAACGCATTGACGCGACCGCACTCCAACGGGCTAGCCCCGTGCTGCCCCACCCGACACCCTTGACGAGAACACCATGCAACTGATCCCCTCCCTGCTGGCCGCCGCCGCGCTGACCCTGAGCCTGTCGGCCACCGCCCAGGAATCCGCCATCCGCAAGTCCCTGGCCGAGCGCATTCCGCAATTTGAAAAAATCGACGAAATCCAGGCCACGGCCATGCCCGGTCTGTACGAGGTACGCATCGGCACCGACCTGTTCTACACCGACGCCAAGGGCAACTACCTGATCCAGGGCGAGCTGTTCGACACCAAAGCGCGCCGCAACCTCACCGAAGACCGCATCACCAAGCTGACCGCTGTGGATTTCGCGGCGCTGCCACTCAAGGACGCCTTCACCATCGTGCGCGGCGACGGCAAGCGCAAGCTGGCCGTGTTCGAAGACCCCAACTGCGGCTACTGCAAGCGCTTCGAGCGCGACCTGCAGAGCGTGGACAACGTCACCATCTACCTGTTCCTCTACCCCATCCTGAGTCCCGATTCGGTCGAAAAGTCGCGCAACATCTGGTGCGCCAAAGACCGCGTGGCCGCCTGGCAGGACTACATGGTGCGCGACAAGACGCCCGCCCCCGCCGCGTGCGACACCAGCGCCCTGCAGCGCAACCTGGCGTTTGGCAAGAAGTACAAGATCACCGGCACACCCACGCTGATCTTCACCAACGGCTCTCGCGTACCCGGCGCCATTGGCGCCCAGGACGTCGAGAAGCGCCTGGCCGATGCGGGCAGCGAAGGCTGACGCCCTACTCCCGCTCCCCCCATCGCCCATGTCCGCACGCCGCACCGCCGACAGCCCGGTCCACTACCGCATCGAGGCCCCTGATCCGCACAACCACCTGTTTCACGTCACCCTGACCGTGGCAGAGCCCGCCGCGCAGCAGGAGCTGTCGCTGCCGGTGTGGATTCCGGGCAGCTACCTGGTGCGCGAGTTCTCGAAAAACCTGCAAAACCTGCAGGCCCGCCAGGGCAGCAAGGCGCTGGCGCTGCAGCAGCTCGACAAGCACCGCTGGCGGGTGGCCTGCCAGAGCGGAAAGCCGCTGGTGCTGCACTACGCGGTGTACGCCTGCGACGCGTCGGTGCGCACCGCCTGGCTCGACGCCGCACGCGGCTTCTTCAACGGCACCAGCCTGTGCCTGCGCGCCGAGGGCCACACCGACCAGCCGTGCACGCTGGAGGTTTTTGCTCCTAAAAACATAGCTGACAGCGCACATTGGTCTTGCGCTACCGGCCTTTTTCCTTTGAAAGTGGATGCCCAGGGCTTCGGCACCTACCGCGCCGATGATTACGACACCCTGGCCGACAGCCCGGTCGAGATGGGCCCGTTCTGGAGCGCGCGCTTCACCGCCTGCGGCGTGCCGCACCGCATCGTGGTGGCGGGCGCGGCGCCGTCGTTCAACGGCAAGCGGCTGGTGGCCGACACCCGCACCATCTGCGAGACCGCCATCCGTTTCTGGCACGGCGAAGGCAAGCCGCCGTTCAAAAATTACCTGTTCATGCTGAACGTGGTCGATGACGGCTACGGCGGGCTCGAACACCGCAACTCCACCGCGCTCATCTGCGCCCGGCGCGACCTGCCGCGCACCACGCCGCCGCATTCGGGCGAGGGCTACACCACGCTGCTGGGCCTCATCAGCCACGAATACTTCCACACCTGGAATGTCAAGCGCCTGCGCCCCGCAGAATTCGCCCGATACGACTACGCGCAGGAGAACTACACGCAACTGCTGTGGTTCTTCGAGGGCTTCACGAGCTATTACGACGACCTGCTGCTGCGCCGCGCCGCCCTGCTGGACCACGGCGGCTACCTCAAGCTGCTGACGAAAACCATCAACCAGGTGCTACAGACCCCAGGCCGCCTCGTGCAGACCGTGGCACAGGCCAGCTTTGACGCCTGGGTCAAGTACTACCGGCAGGACGAAAACACGCCCAACGCCACCGTGAGCTACTACACCAAGGGCGCGCTGGTCGCCCTGTGCCTGGACCTCACCCTGCGCCGCGAGGGCCGCACCACGCTGGACGCTGTGCTGCGCAGCCTGTGGCAGCGCTGCGCTGGGGGCCCGATGGACGAGGCCACCCTGCGCGCGGTGCTGCACGAACTGGGCGGCCGCCCGTTCGATGCCGAACTGGACGCCTGGGTGCACAGCACCGCCGAACTTCCGCTGGAAGAACTGCTCGGCGCCCATGGCATTTCCGTGAAGCGGGAAGATGCACCGACCGCACAGCGCCTGGGCCTGCGCGTGAACGAAACCGGCGCGGTGCAGATCAAGACCGTGTTGCGCGGCGGGCTGGCCGAGCAGGCCGGCATGGCGGCGGGTGACGAATGGATCGGCATCGAAGCGCAGGGCCAGGGCTGGCGCATCGGCAAGCTTGACGACATCGCCCTGTATGCTGGCACTGAAAAAGCCGTGACGGCGCTGGTGGCGCGCGACCGGCGCCTGCTGCGGCTGCCGCTGGCACTGGAGTGGCCTGCCCCCACCGGCCGCAAGCGCGGCGCCGGGCGGCCCGCCGCCGACACCATTTCGCTCGGCGTCACCGATGCTGCCCAGGCCGCCCGCTGGCTCGACGCCCGCTGAACCGCCCCGGCGCTTGGGTATAGTTTCAAGGTTTTGTTACAACGACAGGAAGACACCATGGCCTACGAAGTCATTGAAGTACGCACCGAAGCCGAGAAGGTCGGCATCATCACCCTCAACCGCCCCAAGCAGCTCAATGCGCTGAACGACCAGCTCATGGACGAGCTGGGCCAGGCGCTCAAGGCCTTCGATGCCGACGCAAAGATCGGCTGCATCATCGTCACGGGCAGCGAAAAGGCCTTTGCCGCGGGTGCGGACATCACCGCCATGGCGAAATTCAGCTTCGCCGATGCCTATGGCGGCGACTTCATCACCCGCAACTGGGAAACCATCCGCACCATCCGCAAGCCTGTCATCGCCGCCGTGAGCGGCTTCGCGCTGGGCGGTGGCTGCGAACTGGCCATGATGTGCGATTTCATCATCGCTGCCGACAACGCCAAGTTCGGCCAACCCGAAATCAAGCTGGGCGTGATCCCCGGCGCCGGCGGCACGCAGCGCCTGCCGCGCGCCGTGGGCAAGTCCAAGGCCATGGACATGGCCCTCACGGGCCGCATGATGGACGCCGTGGAAGCCGAGCGCTCGGGCCTGGTCAGCCGCGTCGTGCCCTTCGACAAGCTGATGGACGAAGCCCTGGGCGCCGCCCTGATCATTGCCGACTTCTCCCAGCTCGCCGTGATGGCCGCCAAGGAATCGGTCAACCGCGCCTTCGAGGGCACGCTGGCCGACGGCGTGATGTTCGAACGCCGCCTGTTCCACTCGCTGTTTGCCACCCAGGACCAGAAGGAAGGCATGGACGCTTTTGTGAACAAGCGCAAGGCCCAGTTCACGCACCAGTGATTTTTCTTGTTATATAATTTGAGGCTTGCGGTGGTATAGCTCAGTTGGTTAGAGCGCAGCATTCATAATGCTGATGTCCCAGGTTCAAGTCCCGGT
>JANJVG010000109.1 GCA_024710165.1 Burkholderiaceae bacterium | reverse complement strand
TTTTATTACGCCAAGAAGATGGGCGACATTGACCGTCAGTTCGACGTGCATGAAGACTGAGGGCTGAAATCATGGATTTGCAAACCACCATCTATATCTTTGTCGGTCTGAGCTTCTCGCTCTACATCGGCATCGCCGTGTGGGCCCGCGCGGGTTCCACCAGCGAGTTCTACGCGGCCGGCGGCAGCGTGCACCCCGTCACCAACGGCATGGCCACGGCCGCCGACTGGATGAGCGCGGCTTCCTTCATCTCCATGGCTGGTCTGATCGCCAACATGGGCTACGGCGGCGGCCTGTTCCTGATGGGCTGGACCGGCGGCTATGTGCTGCTGGCCATGCTGCTGGCGCCCTACCTGCGCAAGTTCGGCAAGTTCACCGTGCCGCAGTTCATTGGCGACCGCTTCTACTCCAAGAGCGCCAGCACCATCGCCGTGGTCTGCCTGCTGGTGGCGTCGCTCACCTACATCATTGGTCAGATGACCGGTGTGGGCATTGCGTTCTCGCGCTTCCTGGGCGTGTCCAGCGACACCGGCATTTACGTCGGCATGGCCATCGTGTTCGCCTACGCCGTGTTCGGCGGCATGAAGGGCATCACCTACACCCAGGTGGCGCAGTACATCGTGCTGATCCTGGCCTACACCGTGCCTGCCGTGTTCATCTCGCTGCAGCTCACCGGCAACCCCCTTCCTCAACTGGGCCTGGGTGGCGGCTACGTGGGTACCGACATGTCCCTGCTGGCCAAGCTCGATGCCGTCGTGACGGATCTGGGCTTCGGCAAATACACCACGCAACTGCCTGGCAGCACGCTGAACATGTTCATGTACACGATGTCGCTGATGATCGGTACCGCCGGTCTGCCCCACGTCATCATGCGATTCTTTACCGTGCCTTCGGTGAAGGACGCACGCAGCTCGGCTGGCTGGGCCCTGGTGTTCATCGCGATCCTGTACACCACGGCTCCCGCTGTGGCTGCCATGGCCAAGCTGAACCTGCATGCCACCGTCAACACCGCTGTCAAGGCGGGTGGCGACCTGTATGCACCCGAGGCGTCGCTCAAGAACGAAGAGCGTCCCGACTGGATGAAGCGTTGGGAAAAGACCGGCCTGCTGAAGTGGACTGACAAGAACGGCGACGGCCGCATCCAGTACTACAACGACGCGACCAAGAACGAAGCCGCCAAGGGCAAGGCAGAGGCTGCCGGCTGGAAGGGCAACGAACTGACCGTGAACGCCGACATCATCGTGATGGCCAACCCCGAAATCGCGCTGCTGCCCAACTGGGTGATCGCGCTGGTGGCGGCCGGTGGTCTGGCAGCTGCGCTGTCCACGGCGGCTGGTCTGCTGATGGCCATCTCGTCGGCCGTGTCGCATGACCTGATCAAGGGCGTGTTCAACCCCAACATCAGCGAGAAGAACGAGCTGCTGGCGGGCAAGGTCTCCATGGCCGTGGCCATCGTGGTGGCCGGTTACCTGGGTCTGAACCCGCCGGGCTTCGCGGCCGGTACCGTGGCCCTGGCCTTCGGTATTGCCGCCAGCTCGCTGTTCCCCGCCATCATGATGGGTATTTTCAGCAAAAAGATGAACAAGGAAGGCGCCATGGCCGGCATGCTGGCAGGCCTGTTCTTCACCCTGTTCTATGTGTTCGCACACAAGGGCGTGTTCTTCATCAAGGGCACGGAATACCTGGGCCTGATCGGCGGCGCCAACAGCTTCTTCGGCATCACGCCGGAAGCCATCGGTGCAGTCGGTGCCCTGGTGAACTTTGCTGTCGCCTTCCTGGTGGACAAGGTCACCAAGGAGCCGCCAGAGCACATCCAGGCCATGGTGGAAGCTGTGCGTATCCCGCGCGGCTCCAAAACGGTGACGGGTGCCCACTAAAGCGTCTGTCCGGGGGTAGAGCCCCCGTGCCGTGGCGCTCTGGTGCCGCGGCAGTGACAATGGAGGCCCTGCCGGCTGCGCTGGCAGGGCCTTTTTAGTTGAAATGTCCGGGGTGCTTGCGCGCGGCGCGCGGCCCCCCGAAGCTGGGAGCCCTGCATGGTTTTTGATGTCAGCGTCGCATTGACCTGGATTCTGTATCTCGCGCTGTTCCCGATGGCGTTCTTCTGGTTCCGTCGGGCGTGGCGCATCGTGGTCAAGCGTGATTTTTCCGAGGTGGCCATCAAGCGCGGCGAGTCGCCGCCCGACCCCGAAAAATACGCCCCGTACGCGATGATCATCAACCTCATTGCGGGCGTGGTGGCCGCGGTGGTGATTGTCAGCGTGGCACTGGGCCAGCTCGATTACAACACCTGGACGGCTGCGGCGGGCAGCACCATCTGGTGCAAGTTTTTCCTCGATTTCGCGCTCTCGCGCCAGGCACACGGTGCGGCCGCCCGGGCCAAGCCCAAGGCCAAAACCTGATCGCGCCGCCCGGTACGTAAGAACAAGGTAAGTGCCGGGCGCACAATGACAGGGCAGGGGGGCGTCCAGACCTCCCGCCAGGAGACCGCTGTGCTCAAAGGACTCGGCTCCCAACGCCTGGTTGCCCTGTTTGCCGGCGGCTGGGTGCTGTTCAATTTTCCGCTGCTCGGCCTGTGGGACCGTGATGCCACCGTGTGGGGCATTCCCTTGTTCCCGCTGGCCCTGTTCCTGCTGTGGGGCGGGCTGATTGCCATGCTGGCCTGGCTGATGGAGCGGCCCGATAATCGCTTGGCCGACCGCAGCGAAGAACGCCCCGATGACCGCGCGGGGGGGGTGCCACCCCTGCCGCCCGCACCGTCGCAGGAGTAGGCATGCTCTCGCCCGCGCTGGTAATCGTCTCGTCGTTCGCCTACCTGCTGCTGCTGTTTGCCGTGGCGTACTGGGCCGACCGGCGTGCGCAAACGGGGCGATCGGTCATCGCCAACCCCTGGACTTACGCGCTCTCGCTGGCCGTGTACTGCACCGCCTGGACCTATTTCGGCAGCGTGGGGCGGGCTGCCTCGGGCGGGGTGTGGTTCTTGCCGATCTACCTGGGGCCCACGCTGGTCATGGTGCTGGGCTGGATCGTGCTGCGCAAGATGATCCGCATCGCCAAGGCCTACCGCATCACCTCCATTGCCGACTTCATTGCCAGCCGCTATGGCAAGAGCCCGCTGCTGGCCGGTCTGGTGACATTGATCGCGGTGGTGGGCATCGTGCCCTACATCGCGCTGCAGCTCAAGGCGGTGTCGGCGGGTTACGCCCTGCTGACGGTGCCTGGCGGCGTGGCCGAGGCTGCGCACTGGAGCCGCGACAGCGCCTTTTACGTGGCCCTGGTGCTGGCCGGCTTTGCCATGGTGTTCGGCGCGCGTCACCTCGACACCACCGAGCGCCACGAGGGCATGGTGGCCGCCATCGCGTTCGAATCGGTGGTCAAGCTGGTGGCCTTCCTGATGGTTGGCTTCTTTGTGGTGTATGGCCTGTTCGATGGCTTGGGCGACCTGTTCGCCCGGGCGCAGGCCGTGCCGCAACTGCAGCAGCTGCTGCGCCTGGAGCAGGGCGGGCAGTTTGCCTGGGCGCAGTGGTTCGGGCTGATGCTGCTGTCGATGTTCTCGGTGGTGTTCCTGCCCCGCCAGTTCCAGGTGATGGTGGTGGAGAACGTCCGCGAAGACCACTTGCGCCGCGCGGTCTGGGTGTTTCCGCTCTACATGCTGCTCATCAACCTGTTCGTGCTGCCTATTGCGCTGGGCGGCCTGCTGTACTTCGGGCCGGGGCAGGCCAACGCCGAGAACTTCGTGCTGTCGCTGCCCCTGGCGGCCGGCCAGCACGCGCTGGCGCTGTTTGCTTTCGTCGGGGGGCTGTCGGCGGCCACGGGCATGGTCATCGTGGAGACCGTGGCGGTCTCCACCATGGTCAGCAACGAGCTGGTGCTGCCCCTGCTGCTGCGCTGGCGCCACCTGCGCAACAGCGGGGGGCAGGACTTCACGCGCCTTCTGCTGGGCATCCGGCGGGCCGCCATCCTGGGCGTGCTGGTGCTGGGCTATGTGTACTTTCACCTGGCGGGCGAGGCGTATGCGCTGGTCAGCATCGGGCTCATCAGCTTTGCCGCCGTGGCGCAGTTCGCTCCGGTGGTGCTGGGCGGCATGTACTGGAAGGGCGGAATCCGCCTGGGTGCGCTCGCAGGCCTGCTGGCAGGCTTTCTGATGTGGGCCTACACCCTCATGCTGCCGTCGATTGCCAAGTCGGGCTGGCTCGACATGGGTTTCATCGCCCACGGGCCCTGGGGCCTGGCCTGGCTGCGGCCCGAGCAGTTGCTCGGTCTGCAGGGGTTCGACGGCCTCACGCATTCGCTGTTCTGGAGCATGCTGGCCAATGTGGTGGCCTATGTCGGCGTGTCGCTGTGGCGCGCCCCTTCGGGCCGTGAGGCCAGCCAGGCCCTGCTGTTTGTCGATGTGTTCGAGCGCACGGCCGGCTCCAGCCCGGTGTTCTGGCGCGGGCGGGCCAACACGCAAGACCTGCTGCGCCTGTGCGAGCGTTTTCTGGGCGCCGCCAAGGCGCAGGCGCTGTTCGACGGCTATGCGCAGCGCATGGGCGTGCGCCAAGCCCAGGCGCTGCGGCCCGACGCCCGCCTGGTGCAGTTTGTCGAAACCCAGCTGGCCGGTGCCGTGGGCAGTGCGTCGGCCCGTGCGCTGGTGGCTTCGGTGGCCGAGGAAGAAACGCTCTCGCCTGAAGACGTGCTGCGCATTCTGGACGAGGCCTCGCAGATCCGCGCCTATTCGCGTGCGCTGGAGGGCAAGTCGCGCTCGCTGGAACAGGCCACGGCCGAGCTGCGCGCCGCCAACGAGCAGTTGCAGAGCCTGGACCGGCTCAAGGACGACTTCATGTCGTCCGTCACGCACGAACTGCGCACGCCGCTCACTTCCATCCGTGCGCTGGCCGAACTCATGCAGGACGACGCCGGCATGCCCCAGGCGCAGCGCCAGCAGTTCGTGGGCATCATCGTGGCCGAAACCGAGCGCCTGACACGCCTGGTGAACCAGGTGCTGGACATGGCCAAGATCGAGTCGGGCCATGCCGAATGGCATGTGGCGCCGGTGGACATGCGCGCCCTGGTGCAGCGCGCCGTGGCAACCACGGCCGAGGTGTTCCGCGAGCGCGCGGCCCAGGTGCAGGTGCAGCTGCCCGATGAGGCGCCCGTGCTCCAGGCCGACCCGGACCGCATTCTGCAGGTGCTGCTGAACCTGCTGTCCAACGCGGCCAAGTTCGTGCCCTCGCCCGGCGGGCGGGTGCAGGTGCGCCTGGTGCCCGATGCGCAGGGTGTCACGGTGTGCGTGCAGGACAACGGCCCGGGCGTGCAGGCGGGCCACGAAGCCATGATTTTCGACCGTTTTCACCAGACCGACCTGGGTGTCCAGGTGGCGCACGGAACAGGCCTGGGCCTGCCGATCAGCCGCCACATTGCAGAACATTTTGGCGGGCGGCTGTGGCTGGAGCCGAGCGCACAGCCGGGCGCCTGCTTCTGCTTCTGGCTGCCACTGCCTACAGAACCGATTGGAGACAAGAACCCATGACGCACAAGATACTGATTGCCGACGACGAGCCCAACATCGTGATCTCGCTCGAATACCTGCTGCAGCGCGAAGGCTACGCCGTGGTGGTGGCCCGCGACGGGCAGGAGGCGCTGGACACCATCGCGCGCGAGCAGCCTGCGCTGGTGCTGCTCGATGTGATGATGCCGCACAAGACGGGTTTCGAGGTCTGCCAGGCGGTGCGCGCCGACGAGGCCCTGCAGGGCACCAAAATCCTCATGCTCACGGCCAAGGGCCGCGAGACCGACCTGGCCAAGGGCCTGGCCCTGGGCGCCAACGCCTACATGACCAAGCCCTTCTCCACGCGCGAACTGGTGCAGAAGGTGGCCGAGCTGCTCGGGGAGACGCACGCATGAAAAAGATCGACCCCCGGCTGGTGCTGGCCGTGGCCGCTGCAGGCCTGGTGATGGCGCTGTGGCTGGTGCTGATGTCCGTGATCGTCTGGTCCACGCTCGACCCGCAGGAGCGCCTGGCGGTGGGCGACGTGCTGGCGCCGCGCACCGTGCTGGTGGCCCTGGGCTGGCTGCTGGGCCTGTTTCTGGTGGCGGGCACGCTGCATGTGCTGCACCGCCGCTATGTGGGCGATCCGCACCGCCTGCTCGAAAAAATCCGGGTGGTGGTGACGGCCACCACGCCCCAGCAGCTCACCCCCCGGGGCACCGCCGAAATGCAGGCCATGGCCCGTGCCGTGAACGAGCTGGCCGCCCAGCGCGACCAGTTGCGCGGCGACATGGCCGCCCAGGTGGCCCAGGCCAGCCACAGCGTGCAGCAGGAAAAGAATCGGCTGGCCGCCCTGATGGCCGAGCTGAACCAGAGCGTGGTGGTGTGCAACCGCGACGGGCGCATCCTGCTCTACAACCAGCGGGCGCGCCAGCAGTTCCGGCAGCTGTCGCAGGGGCCGGGGCTGGCGGCGGGGGCGGAGCTGATCGGCATCGGCCGGTCGATTTATGCCGTGTTCGACCAGCAGTTGCTGGCCCATGCGCTCGAACGCATCCACCAGGGCATGGCGCGGGGCGTGGCCAGCCCGTCGGCGCAGTTTGTCACCACCACGCAGGGCGGGCAGCTGCTGCGCGTGCAGGTGGCGCCGGTGCGCGCAGCGGTGGCCGAGGGTGGCGGTGAAGAAGCGTTGGAGCCCGTGGTGAGCGGCTTTGTGCTGATGCTCGACAACGTGACGGCCAGCGTGGAGGAAGAAGCCGCGCGCGACCAGCTCCTGCACGGCCTGACCGAAGGCAGCCGCGCCTCGCTGGCCAACATCCAGGCGGCGGTGGACATGCTGGGCTACTCCGACCTGGAGCCCGCCATGCGCGAGCGCTTTCTGGGCGTGGTGCGCGACGAGGTGGGCGCCATGGGGCGGCGCGTCAATGATTTGGCGAACCGTGCCACCCAGCGCCTCAAGACCCGCTGGCCCATGGAGGACATGCTGGGCGCCGACCTGGCCGCCGCCGCGCAGCGCCGCATTGCTGCGCAGTGCGACCGACCGGTGACGCTCGACACGATCGATGGCAGCCTGTGGCTCAAGGTGGACAGCTACACCCTGCTGCAGGCCCTGACCTATCTGGCCCACCGGCTGGTCGATGAATTCGATGTGCGCTTTCTGCAACTGCGGTTGCAGGGCACGGGCACCCATGCGCAGCTGGATCTGGTCTGGAGCGGCCAGGCCATGAGCAACGAGACGGTGATGAGCTGGGAGATGGCCTCGATGCGCTTTGGCAACGAGCGCAGCCCCCTGACCGTGCGCGACGTGGTCGAGCGCCACGGCGGCGAGATGTGGTTCGAGCGCGAGCGGGTGCGCCACCAGGCGTTCTTCCGCTTCATGCTGCCCCTGGCCAGCGTGCAGGGCGTGGAGGACGCCGATTTAGGCGAGAGCGAATACAGCCGCCCCGAGTATTACGACTTCGATCTGTTCAAGCAGGCCGATCAGAGCAGCCCGCTGGACGACCGCCCGCTGTCCGAGCTGGCCTACACCGTGTTCGACACCGAAACCACGGGCCTGAACCCTGCCGGCGGCGATGCCATCATCCAGATCGGTGCGGCGCGCATCGTCAACGGCAAGTTGCTGCGGCAGGAGTGCTTCGAGCAGCTGGTGGACCCGGGGCGCGGCATCCCGGCGGCGTCCATCCCCATCCATGGCATCACCGAGGACATGGTGGCGGGCAAGCCGCGCATTGGCGAGGTGCTGCCGGTGTTTCATGCGTTCACGCAGGACACGGTGCTGGTGGCGCACAACGCGGCGTTCGACATGCGCTTTCTGCAGCTGCAGGAGAAGGCCACGGGGATAGCCTTTCACCAGCCCGTGCTCGACACGCTGCTGCTCTCGGCCGTGGTGCACCCGAACCAGGAGTCGCACCGGCTCGAAGCCATTGCCGAGCGCTTCAACGTGACGGTGCTGGGGCGCCACACGGCGTTGGGCGATGCGTTGGTGACGGCCGAGATCTGGCTGCGGCTGATTCCGCTGTTGCAGGAGCAGGGTATTCACACGCTGCGGCAGGCGCGGGAGGCGGCGCAGAAGACGTATTACGCGCGGTTGAAATATTGAGTATTTTTGGCTTCTTGCGCTTATCTGGTAAGCGCTGGTAGCTATCGTTTTTATAGTTGCTGCTGTGGCTTTGTTGAGGGCGGAGGCCGGGTCTCGCCCCGGCGGGCGACTCACTTTCTTTCGCTTCGCCGAAAGAAAGTAAGCAAAGAAAGGGCGACCCTCAGTCTGCGACCCCTACGGGGCAAACCTGCGTCGGGGCGCTTGCGGGGTGCGCCGCGTAACTCACTGCGCGCTGGCGCGCTCCGTTCGGACAAACGCGGCGAGTCAGATTACGAAGCATGCGCGCTCCGACGCGCATGCCACCCCGCAAGCACCCCGCCGCAGGCGCAGCCAGCAAGGGGTTGAACGCCCGCAGATCACACGGGCCATCGCGGCGCTCCGCCCCGAGTTCGCGGGCGCAAGCGCCTCGCGCTGCGCAATCCGGGCCGAGCGCAGCGATGGCCCGTGTGGATGTTGGGCTGCCACCCTCCCTTCTGAATGCGCCTGGGGCGCGCAGGAGGCGGGGTGGCGCGGGTGTGCCGCCGGACACACCCGCGCGTCGTCAACTGACTCGCCGCGTTTGTCCGAACGGAGCGCCGCAGGCGCGCAGTGAGTTACGCGGCGCACCCCGCGTCCGAGCACCCCAGGTTGCCCCGTAGCGCAGCGAAGGGGTCGCAGACAGCAGGGTCGCCCTTTCTTTGCTTACTTTCTTTCGGCGAAGCGAAAGAAAGTGAGTCGGCCGCCGGGCCGAGACCCGGCACCCGCCCCTCGCAAAAGCACAAAGTTAGCTATATAAACAATAGCTGTCAGCGCTTACCCCATAAGCGCAAGACCCCAAAAACACTCAATACCGCCCCGTCTGATACCTCTGCCCCAACACCCCCTGCAGCGTCTGCACCACCGAAAACGCCTCCTTGAGGTGACTGCGCTCGAAGTTCGACAACTCCTCCAGCGCCAGAAAATTGTCGGGCACCTTCCCCTGCGTCATCTGCCGCGCCTGGTGGTCGATGCGCAGCTTGCACAAAAACTCCAGCGCATCGCTCAGGTCGCGGGCGCTTTGCTGGCTTACCTCGCCGGCCTGGGCCACCTGCTCCAACCGGTCGTGCGTGTTGACGGCCGCCATGCCGCCGGCCAGCGCATACACCCGCGCCAGGTCCACGATGGGCACGATGCCGCTGTGCTTGAGGTCGATGGTGCCCGCGTTCTCGCCACCGCGAATGCGCGAGATGGTGCCGAACAGCCCCAGCGGCGGGCGGTGTTTGAGCGCGTTGCCCACCATGTGCGCGAGGAACAGGCTGTTGCCCTTGGTGCGCTGCAGCACCTCGTGGCGCAGGCTGTCGAGCAGCTCCACCTTGCCGTGCACGGCACGCAGGTCGAAGAACACGCAGGTCAGCATCAGCGCCATGGGCTCGGGCTTGTCCACCCACTGGTGGAAGTACTGCGCCCAGCGTGCGCGTGGCTGGCGCCACTTGTCGGTCATGGCCATCATCTCGCCCGGGCAGTACACATAGCCGCAGGCGTCGAGCCCGTCGCAGACAAAGCGGGTGAACGCGCGGAAATAGGCACCGTGCAGGGCTTCGTCATAGCGGTCGTCCAGCACCATGCAGTTGTCCTGGTCGGAGCGCGCCGTCTGCTCGCTGCGCGCCTGCGAACCCGCAGCCACCCACACATAGTCCACCGGGGGCGGGCCCAGCTCGGCCTCGGCCAGGTGGATGAGGCGCGCGGTGATCGCGTCGGTGATGGTGGTGACGATGTGGCCCGTGCTGTAGGCGCTGGCGTCGGCGGCGGCCAGGTGCTGCTGCAGCGGGCGCACTTTGGCGCTGGTGCGTGCCAGCCCCTGCACCGAGGTCTGCTTGTACACATCGCCCGCCAGGTACACCGGCGAGGTACTGTGCTGTTCGGCCAGGTCGGTGGCGGTGATCATGCCGGCAATGCGGGCGCCGTCCATCACCGGCATGTGGTGGATGTTGTGCCGTGCCATCAGCAGCAGGGCCTCGAACGCCGGGCTCTGTGCCTGCATGGTCAGCGGCGCCAGCGTGGCGATGTCGGAGACGGGGCGCGCAATGTCCAGCCCCTGCGCCACCACGCGGTTGCGCAGGTCGCGGTCGGTCACCAGGCCAAACAGATGGTCCTGCTCGACCAGCAGCACCGACGACACGCGCAACTCGCTCATCATCTCGGCGGCGGCGCGGATGGAGGTCTCGGGTGGCAGGGTGATCGGTTCGCGCTTGATGAGCGAGCGCACCGGCGTGCCCAGCAGGTTCAGGTGCACGCCCGAGTCGGGCGCATGCGCGGCAGTGGCGCCCTGGCCTGCGCCAGGCAGCGAGGGAAAGAAGTAGGCCAGCGCGCTGTGGTCGCGGCACAGCGCCGACACGGTGTCGGGCGCCAGCCAGGCAATGCTGCAGTCCGCCGCCGCCGTGGCCTGCCAGGTGGTGAGGTGCTGCGCCGGGGTGGCGCCAAAGCCGAACATCTCGCCCGGCTGCAGGTGCACGGCCATGTCGAGGTCGGGGTCGTGCAGGTCCACCGCGCCGCTCAGGATCAGCGCCGTGCGGCTGTGCAGCCGCCCTTGCGGCAGCAGGGGGGTGCCTACATCGGCGGTCTCCACTTGCCACCGGGGTGCCAGGTCGGCCAGCGTGGCCGCATCAAGTTGGTTCCAGACGCGGTGGCGCGTCAGCGCAGGCAGCACAGAGGCCGGGGCTTGGGTTTCTGGATTCATGGCAGTGCGGCACCAGGGGTTGGCGAAGCGCCCATTGTTGCAGCACCGGGCGGTGCCCGGGGCGCCGATCGCGTCGGCTGGTGTCAAGCCAGCGGCACCAGGGGTCAATCGCCCGGCCGCAGGCCGGGGGGGCGGGCAGTTCCTAGAATGTTCGGCCTTACCGACAAAAGACACCCACCATGACCCAGGGACAGATCCGCATCCGCGGCGCGCGCCAGCACAACCTCCAGAACCTGGACCTGGACATCCGCACCGGCGAACTGACCGTGGTGACTGGTCCCAGCGGCTCGGGCAAGTCCAGCCTGGTGTTCGACACCCTCTACGCCGAGGGCCAGCGCCGCTACGTCGAGACCTTCAGCGCCTATGCGCGCCAGTTTCTCGACCGCATGGACAAGCCCGCCGTGGACAAGGTCGAGGGCGTGCCGCCGGCGATTGCCATCGACCAGACCAATCCGGTGCGCAGCTCGCGCTCCACCGTGGGCACGATGACCGAGCTGAACGACCACCTCAAGCTCCTGTTCGCGCGCGCCGGCCAGTTGTTTGACAGGCAGACGGCGCAGCCCGTGCGCCACGATTCACCCGAGACCATCTATGCCGAGCTGCAGGCCCGCGCCCGGGACGGCGACCCCCGGCTGGTCGTGACCTTTCCCGTGGAGCTGCCCGCCAACACCAGCGCCGAGCAGCTCGAACAGTGGCTGCTGGCCAGCGGCTTCACCAAGGTGCAGGCCGAGCGGGAGGCGGGCGGCGTCAAGCTGCTGGATGTCGTGGCCGACCGTTTCCGCCTGGGCAATGCGGAAAAAGCGCGCGTGGTCGAGGCCATCGAGGTCGCGCTCAAGCGCGGCGGCGGGCGCATGAATGTGTACCGGCTGGTGGAGCAGGGCGAGCCCGAGGTGTGGAAATTCTCCACCGGCCTGCACTGCCCCGAAAGCGATCTGCGCTACAGCGAACCGCTGCCCTCGATGTTCTCGTTCAACTCCGCTGCCGGTGCCTGCGACACCTGCCGGGGCTTTGGCCGCGTGATCGGCGTGGACTACGGCCTGGTCATTCCCGACGAGAAGAAGACGCTGCGCGCCGGGGCCATCAAGGCCATCCAGACGCCCGCCTGGAAGGAGTGCCAGGACGACCTGATGCGCCACGCCGAGGCGGCCGGCATTCCGCGCGACACCGCCTGGAACCGGCTGACCGAGGAACAGAAAAAGTGGGTCATCGATGGCTCGCCGAACTGGAACGGCAAGTGGAACCAGCAGTGGTACGGCATCAAGCGCTTCTTCGAATACCTGGAGAGCAAGGCCTACAAGATGCACATCCGCGTGCTGCTGTCCAAGTACCGCAGCTACACGCCCTGCCCGGTGTGCGCGGGTGCGCGCCTCAAGCCCGAGAGCCTGCTGTGGCGCATCGGCAGCAAGCAGGACGCCGACGCCGTGCTCGACCCTGGTCAGCGCTTCATGCCCCAGGGAACGCAGTGGAGCCGCGCGCAGCTCGAAGCGCTGCCGGGCCTGTGCCTGCACGACCTGATGCTGCTGCCCATCGACCGCCTGCGCCGGTTCTTCGAGCGCATGGCCGCCACTGCAGGGGTGTCGATTGCTCCTGAATCGGTAGCTGGTGGCGCAATATCCACGGGCGATGAAGGTCGATTTGATATAGATAATGCGGCTGCTACGGGCGAACACCAGGCGCTCAAACTCCTGCACGAGGAAATCGGCACGCGCCTGAAGTACCTCAGCGATGTCGGTATTGGCTACCTCACACTCGACCGGCAGAGCCGCACCCTGAGCGGCGGCGAGGTGCAGCGCATCAACCTCACCACGGCGCTGGGCACCTCGCTGGTCAACACGCTGTTCGTGCTCGACGAGCCCAGCATCGGCCTGCACCCGCGCGACATGCACCGCATCACCCAGGCCATGCTGCGCCTGCGCGACGCGGGCAACACCCTGGTGGTGGTGGAGCACGACCCGGCCGTCATGCTCGCGGCCGACCGCGTGCTCGACTTCGGCCCCGGACCGGGCGAGCGCGGCGGGCGCATCGTGTTCGATGGCACGCCCGACGAACTGCGCGGCGCCGACACGCTCACCGGCCAGTACCTCGGCGGCCGCAAGCGCGTGGGCCACAGCTTTCAGCGCCCGGTGTCCGACGCCACGCCGCGCCTCATCCTCGAAGGCGCGCGCGAGCACAACCTGCAGAACCTGTCGATCGAATTCCCGCTGCAGCGCCTGGTCACCGTCACCGGTGTCAGCGGCTCGGGCAAGTCCAGCCTGATCCAGGACGTGCTGGCCCCGGCCCTGCAGCGCCACTTCGGCAAGACCACCGAGACGCCGGGCGCACACGACCGCCTGCTCGGTGCCGACCACCTCTCCGATGTGGTGTTTGTCGACCAGTCGCCCATCGGCAAGACGGCGCGCTCCAACCCCGTGAGCTACGTTGGCGCGTGGGACAGCGTGCGCGAGCTGTTCGCCAACGCGCCGCTGTCGCGCCAGCGCGGCTACACGCAGGCCAAGTTCAGCTTCAACAGCGGCGACGGGCGCTGCCCGACCTGCGGCGGATCGGGTTTCGAGCATGTCGAGATGCAGTTCCTCAGCGACGTGTACCTGCGCTGCCCCGACTGCGATGGCACGCGCTACCGCCCCGAGATTCTCGAAGTCACGCTGGAGCGCGGCGGCCGGGCGCTCAACGTGGCTGCGGTGCTCGACCTCACCGTGACCGAGGCCATCGCCCTGTTTGCCGACGACCGCGACGTGGTGCGCGCGCTGCGCCCCATTGCGGATGTGGGGCTGGAATACGTCAAGCTCGGCCAGCCCGTGCCCACGCTCTCGGGCGGCGAGGCGCAGCGCCTCAAATTGGCGGGCTTCCTGGCCGAGGCGGCGCGCAGCCAGGCCAAGTCGCGCCAGCCGCTGGCGCGCAAGGGCACGCTGTTCCTGTTCGACGAACCCACCACCGGCCTGCACTTTGACGACATCGCCAAGCTCATGCGCGCCTTTGCGCGGCTCATCGACGCCGGGCATTCGCTCATCGTCATCGAGCACAACCTCGACGTGATCGGCGCCGCCGACTGGCTCATCGACCTCGGCCCCGAAGGCGGCGACGCCGGTGGCCGGGTGGTGGCCGAAGGCGCGCCCGCCCAGGTGCGCGAGCACCCGCATTCGCACACCGGTGCCGCCCTGCGCGAATACGCCAGCGCCATCGGCGCCGCGCCGTTGCTGCGCGAGCGCACGCCTTTGCTATGGAATCAAGAGCTGGAGGCACTTACCAGCAAAGCGCAAAAGGCCAAAAACAGCATTGAAATCGTGAACGCCCGCGAGCACAACCTGCGGGGCCTGAGCGTGGACATTCCGCGCGGCCAGTTCAACGTCATCACCGGCGTCAGCGGTTCGGGCAAATCCACGCTGGCGTTCGACATCCTGTTCAACGAAGGCCAGCGCCGCTACCTCGAATCGCTCAACGCCTATGCGCGCAGCATCGTGCAGCCGGCGGGGCGGCCCGAGGTCGATGCGGTGTACGGCATTCCGCCCACCGTGGCCATCGAGCAGCGCCTGTCGCGCGGCGGGCGCAAGAGCACGGTGGGCACCACCACCGAGGTCTGGCACTTTCTGCGGCTGCTGTACGTCAAGCTCGGCGTGCAGCATTGCACCAAGGACGGCGCCGCCGTGCGGCCGCAAACGCCCGACAGCATCGCTGCGCAGTTGCTCACGCATTTCCGCGGCCAGCACATCGGCCTGCTGGCGCCGCTGGTGGTGGCGCGCAAGGGTGTCTACACCGAGCTGGCCGACTGGGCTCGCCCGCGCGGCTACACCCACCTGCGCGTGGACGGCCACTTTCTGCCCACCACGGGATTCCCGCGCATCGACCGCTTCAAGGAGCACACCATCGAGCTGCCGGTGATGAGCCTGGATGTGGCGCCCGAGAACGAGGCGCTCTTGCGCAGCGCACTGGCCCAGGCGCTGGAGCATGGCAAGGGCGTGGTGCATGTGCTGAGCCACCTCGACGGCCTGCGCGAGGCGCTGGCGGCGGGCGCGCCCACGGCGGGCATCGGGCGGCTGCAGGTGTTCTCGGCCAAGCGCGCCTGCCCGGTGTGCAGTACCAGTTATGCCGAGCTGGACCCACGACTCTTTTCGTACAACAGCAAGCACGGCTGGTGCCCCGACTGCGTGGGCACGGGCGTCAAGCTGACCAAAGAGCAGCGCAAGGTGTTCGACGACTCGGTGCTGGCCGACGACCAGAAGGGCCGCGAGCAGACCTTTGCCGAACCCGAGGTGGACGAGGTGCTCGACGCCGCCTGCCCCACCTGCCAGGGCACACGCCTCAACGCCACGGCGCGCGCCGTGCGCTTTGGCGCCGACGCAGCCACGGGCCACGCGGGCTGGAGCATCACCGACATCGCGCGCCTGTCGGTGAGCGACATCCGCGCCTGGGTGGACACCGTGGCGCTGCACGGGCGCGAGGCAGAAATTGCCCGCGACCTCATCCCCGAAATCAAGGGGCGGCTGGAATTCCTTGAAGAAGTGGGCCTGGGCTACCTCACGCTCGACCGGGGCGCGCCCACCCTCAGCGGGGGCGAGGCGCAGCGCATCCGCCTGGC
>JANJVG010000087.1 GCA_024710165.1 Burkholderiaceae bacterium | reverse complement strand
TCAGTGCGATCAGTTGTTCGCGCTCCGTCGCACTCAACACCAATGGAGTCTTTGGTCTTCCGCTCATAGCCACCTCGTCGTGCAACACACTACACGACTGATTGCAATGGCAAAAAATAATTCAATGAATTTTTAACTCAGTACACTAGTAGCCGAGCTGCTGACCCTACCCGGCGTGGCCAAGGCGGGCTTCGGCCTGGGCGACGACCGCAAGCGCATCCAGCACAAGCTGGGCGTGCACGCCGCCGATGTGCTGGAGCTCAACAACGTGTTTCGCCAGCGCGGCTACCGCAAGGACATGGGCGTGAAAGCCGCCGTGGCCGTGCTGTTCAACCGCCGCTTCATCAAGTCGAAAAAAGCAGCCACCTCGAACTGGGCCAACCCGCGCCTGACCGAGGCGCAACTGGTGTATGCGGCCAACGATGCCTATGCCGCCGCGCGTGTCTTCCACGCGCTGGGGCTGGACCGGTCATAAAGAACGCGAACGCTATCAAAGCAAGAGCTATCAGCGCATGCATCAATTAGATCTCAGGCACAAAACACCTTGAAACCCAATAACCACAATCGCGACAAGCTCCTGTTTTTGATTCCTGCCCGGCAGCGTCAGAGCGCCTGAGCCAGGCGCGCGACGCCCTCGCGGATCTTGTCTACGCCGACGGTGGCAAACGACAGGCGCAGCGTGGCGGCGTCGGGGTGGGCGCAGAAGAACGGCGTGCCCGGCACAAAGGCCACACCCTGCTCAATGGCGCGCTTGGCCAGCACATTGCCATCGCCCACCTTGCCGCCAGCGCCCGTCAGGCGCGCCCACACAAACAGGCCGCCCTGCGGCTGCACGAAGGTGATGGCCTCGCCCAGCTGCTGGCGCAGTGCATCCCCCATGGCCTGGGCGCGCTCGGCATACACCGCGCGCACCTTGGCCAGCGTGGCGGGCATGCGGCCGGCCTTGAGGTACTGCGCCGCCGTAGCCTGGGCAAAGGTACTGGTATGCGCATCCGAAAACTGCTTGCACATGGTGGCCTTGGCCAGCAGGTCGGCCGGAGCGATCATCCAGCCCACGCGCAGGCCGGGCGAAAGCACCTTGCTCAAACTGCCGCAGTGCACCAACAGATCGCGGCTGCCCGGCACCGAGGCCGAGAGCGCCAGCAGACTGGGCGGCGGCGCATCGCCAAAATACAGGTCGCCGTAGGGGTCGTCCTCGACCACCACCGTCTGGTACTTCACGGCCATCTCCAGCACCTTCTTGCGGCGCTCCAGGCTCAGCATGGCGCCGCTGGGGTTGCCGAAGGTGGGAATCAGGTACACAAACTTGGGGCGATGTTCCACGATGAGCTTTTCCAGCGCATCCGTCTGCACGCCGTTGCCGTCAATGGGCGCGCTAATCAGTTCAGCGCCGTAGAGGCGAAAGCACTGGATGGTGGCGAGGAAGGTCGGCCCCTCGACAATCACCTTGTCGCCGGGGCTGATAAGCGTCTTGCCCAGCAGATCCAGCGCCTGCTGGCTGCCGGTGGTGACGATCAGGTCCTCGGGCGCCACGCCCTGCGCGCCCTTGCTGGCCATGAACGCGCTGAGCTGCTCGCGCAGCGGCTGGTAGCCCTCGGTGGCGCCGTACTGCAGCGCGGCGCCGGGCTCCTCGGCCAGGGCCTGGTTCACGGCGGCCTGGATGCCGTCCACGTCAAACATGGCACTGTCCGGAAAGCCCCCGGCAAAGCTGATGATGCCGGGCTTGCCCAGCAGCTTGAAAAGCTCGCGGATGGCGGAGGTTTCGACGTTGTTCAGGCGGTCGGCGAATTGCATGGCGTGAAGTTCTGGTTGGCGGGAAACTGCACATTGTCGCCAATCGGGATGCAGGTTTCCTGCATCCGGGCGCCAACGCCCCCGGCTGGCGCTCTGCCCCTACACTGCGCGGCATGAAAACCGCGCAGATCGAACCCTTCTTCGCCACCCTCAAGGCCGCCAACCCCATGCCGAACACCGAGCTGGAATACACCAGCGTGTTCGAGCTGCTGGCCGCCGTGCTGCTGTCGGCGCAGGCCACTGACGTGGGCGTGAACAAGGCCACGCGCAAGCTGTTCCCGGTGGCGGGCACGCCGCAGGCCATCCTGGACCTGGGCCTTGCAGGGCTGGAGGGCTACATCAAGACCATCGGCCTGTATAAAAGCAAGGCCCGGCACCTGATGGAAACCTGCCGCATCCTGGTGGAGCAGCACGGCGGCGAGGTGCCGCGCACGCGCGAGGCGCTCGAAGCCTTGCCCGGCGTGGGCCGCAAGACGGCCAACGTGGTGCTCAACGTGGCCTTCGGCCAACCCACCATGGCGGTGGATACGCACATCTTCCGCGTCGGCAACCGCACCGGCCTGGCCCCCGGAAAAAACCCGCTGGCGGTGGAAAAGCAGTTGCTCAAGCGCGTGCCCGCCGCCTACGCGGTGGATTCGCACCACTGGCTCATCCTACTGGGCCGCTATGTGTGCCAGGCACGCAAGCCGCGCTGCTGGGAATGCGCCGTGGCGCCGCACTGCGACTACCAGCCCAAGACCCTGGCACCCTGAGCCCGAAAACGGCCGTGGTGCGCTTTCGCGCCGTGTCTGGCTGCAGACACGCACGGCGAAGCAGCCCGATGCCTTCGCAGACCATGCTGTGCCGTTTCAGCAACAACCCATATCACTCCTAAAAAAGGAGCTACTCGCGCTTGATAAACAAGCGCTCAAGCCCGATTTGATATCAAAATCCAGGTTCGCAAAGCCCTGGTGGGTGCACCACGCCCGCTTGCCGCGCCGGCGCGCACCTCCCCGTCAACATTCCACTCCCCGCAATCTCCGGGGCGTGGCTATACTGGATTGCACCACCCTGCGCTCCATCCGCCAGATGACCCAACTCGACCCGCGCTCCCTGATCGCCATGGCGGGATTCATGGCTACCGTCATGGGCATGGTGCTGTATTTCTTGCGCCGCTACTACCCGCCCAGCATTCGCGGCCTCGGTCACTGGGCCAGCGCACCGCTGATGTGGCTGGTAGCCTCCGTGCTGTTCAGTGGGCGCGGCCTGATCCCCGATCTGCTCTCGCAGGTGGGGGCCAACACCTTGCTGCTGCTGGGCACCTCGAGCTACTACATCGGTTGTCGCCGCTTTCTGGGCCAGGCCGGCGGCTGGCGGCTGTGGGGCAGCGTGGCAATGCTTGCTGCGCTGCTTTCCACCTGGCTCACCTACGGTTACCCCCACTACCCCCTTCGCCTGGGGGCGTTCACCGCGCTGATGATCTGCGTTTACACGGCCAACCTGCGCTTTTTGTGGCGCCATGGCGGCACACGTTTTCCCGTGCGGCTGGTGGAGGTGGTGCTGGCCATGCAGATTGCGGTGTTGCTGGTGCGCCTGGGCTCGGTGGTGGCAGGACACGCCGGCAACGACCTGATGGAGCCATCACTTTTCCAGACCCTGTACATCGGCACCTATGTGCTCACGGTGCTGATGCTCTCGATCGGCGCCGTCCTCATGGCCACCGACCGCCTGACCACCGAACTCGAGCACCTGGCCACGCACGACCCGCTCACCCGCACGCTCAACCGCCGCGCGCTGCTCGAACGTTTCGAGGAAGAACTGGCACGCAGCCAGCGCAACGGAAAGAGCGGCCCGGCCATCATGATGCTCGATCTGGACCACTTCAAGGCCGTGAACGACACCCTGGGCCACCAGCATGGTGATGCCGTGCTGGATCACTTTGCCCAGCGCACACAGGCGGTGCTGCGCCGCGCCGACCGGCTGGGCCGCTACGGCGGCGAAGAATTTCTGGTGCTGCTACCCGAAACCGACGCCGAAGCCGCCCGCAACGTAGCCCAGCGCATCCACGCTGCAGCGGCCTCGGGCCACACACTGGACTGCCAGCTCAGCATCGGCCTGACCACCTGGCAGGGCTCGCACGACACCCAGAGCGCCATGCTGGCCCGCGCCGACAAGGCACTCTACCAGGCCAAGGCGCAGGGGCGCAATCAGACCTGTGTGGCGTGATGCCGCGCTGCGGCTCCCGGCGCGACGGCTTTCGCCCCGGTGAGTGCAAGACCGCGGAAGACACGACGTTTAACGTTTGACGTTTGAAGACAAAATCTATTAACGAGGTTTCTCATTCAAAACGACCTCAATCTCATGTCCATCAAGCGCTGACAGCTCTTTTTTTGATAACAAATATTGGGCATTTGGCAACTGCGTCGAAAACCACGCTGGGCAACCCTGAAGGGGATTGCGGGGCCACCTGCGATTGCGAACAGTTCCTCTCAACCAGTTCACAAATGTCCGCTTTTCCCTATGCGGGTCATTCGGCAGCCAGCAGGTTCTGACCAAGGGAACTTACAAACTCGGCGAAATCCTTACCGCCTACTGAGATGTGTCGCACCATCGCCTGGCGGGCTGCTTCACTGTCGCCTGATTCGATAGCTACTACCACCTCACGATGCTCCAGGAGCGACTGTACAAGCCGCCCAGGCAGGTCAAAACGCGAGCGTTGATAGCTCGCACAGCGCAGTCGTAGCGCATAGACCTGCCTTGCTGCCCACTCGTTGCGCGCCCCTGCATAAATGAGCTGGTGAAACTGCTTGTTTGCGTTGTCGTAATCCTGGGTGTTGTTGGCGGCAGCGGCGTTTTCACAAGCGACCAGCACTTCTCGCAAAGCTTTGCGCTCTCTCGCATCCATCCGCTTGGCAGCGAATTTCGCGCAAGCCCCTTCCATCTCCGCAAGCATTTCCAGCAGCGACAGAAGTTCTTGAATACCGAGTTTTGGAACCATGACACCGACACGGGGTACGACGTTCAGTAGCCCCTGCGCAGCCAAATACAGCACAGCCTCACGTACAGGGGTTCGTGACACTCCGAATTTTTCGGCCAATGACCTCTCGTCCAGTAGCGTTCCCGGAGCCAATGCCCCACTGAAGAGGTCGCGCTCCATCTGGACGCGAACCGTGTCCGAAAGACTTTCCGGATGCAAGGTCTTGCTCATGGTGGAATCTTAAACTATAGTTCTGGCATACCAAAAAAGTTCATTGGGATACCAAGGAGACAACATGAATGGTGAATCCACACCTGTACTAAGCCGTCCCGTTGCCAACGTCGCACTGATAGAACTCAACAGGGTTGCAAATGCCAATCGCATCCAACCGGAAGATTTGGACATGTTGGAGTGTCAGCTTGACGAGTGCGAACGAGATCAAAACATCCACGTTCTGGTGCTCACGGCCAAAGGGACTTACTTCAGTGCGGGCTTCGATTTGCGAGCGCTTTCCGCCAACGCGGCCTCGGGAGAGCTCAAGGCCGCTGAAAGCGACAGTGCTTTTGAGCGTTTCGTGGACCGTCTCGAGAACACCCGCCTTATCGTGATCGCTGCCATCAATGGCCCGGTAATTGGCGGATCCACAGACATCGCTTTGGCATGCGACTTGCGCATCGGCGTTGAAAAGGCGTACATGCTGATGCCAGCTGCGCGCTTCGGCCTGCCGTTGTACGCCGGTGCCCTTCAGCGCTATGTGACGCGCCTTGGTTTGAATCAGGCAAAGCGTCTCGTCTTCTTGGCGCAAAGGGTAGAGGCTGCGGAGATGCTAGCCATCGGCTTCCTGAATGAAATCGCGCCAGAGGCCGAATTGCTATCCCGCGCACTTGAAGTTGCATCCAGCATCGCTGCTATGCCAGCGGGCCCGCTCACCGCAATGAAAAAGGTGCTCAACGCATCGGCCCTGTCAAAAGGGACTGCGCAGGAGAATCGAAACGTGCTGCTGGCGGCATTCGATGGGCCTGCTATTGCGGCTCGAATCTCTGCAGGCAATCTCGCTCGGCAATCAAAGGATTGAGGTAGTCCCAATGCTTGCAGCAAAAAAGATGGGGCCTCTCGCTGGTCTGGTAGTAATCGATCTCACCCGCGTTCTAGCGGGCCCGTATTGCACTATGACGCTGGCCGACCTTGGAGCTCGCGTCATCAAGGTGGAGATGCCCGAACTGGGGGACGACGCTCGCCACGTCGGGCCATTTATCGAATCGGACGAGGGGCCACCACTCTCTGGCTACTTTTTCTCGGTCAACCGCAACAAAGAGTCCATTGCGTGTTGACGCCGACCGAAAACTGAGCCACTTTTTGGTGTGATGCCGACCTAAAACTGAGCCAGGTGTTTTACCTACCCTGCTGTTTTGTGCAGCAAGGGAATGAAGAGGGTGATCACCATGGACATGATTGGCAAGATACG
>JANJVG010000017.1 GCA_024710165.1 Burkholderiaceae bacterium | reverse complement strand
CCGGGGTAGCGCTGAAAGTAGCGGTCGATGTAGGCGGCGGCGGCCTTGGTTTCGATGCCGAGGTTCTTGGCCAGGCCAAAGCTGCTCATGCCGTAGATCAGGCCGAAGTTGATGACCTTGGCGTAGCGGCGCTGCTCGCTCGTCACTTGGTCCAGCGCCACGCCAAACACCTCGGCGGCGGTGGCGCGGTGCACGTCCAGCCCGGCGTGGAAGGCGTGCAAGAGCGCGTGGTCGCCGCTGATGTGGGCCATGATGCGCAGCTCGATCTGGCTGTAGTCGGCGCTGGCAATCACACAGCCGGGCGGCGCCACAAAGGCCTCGCGCACGCGCCGGCCCTCGGCGGTGCGGATGGGGATGTTCTGCAGGTTCGGGTCGTTGCTGGACAAGCGCCCGGTCACGGCCACGGCCTGCGCGTAGTGCGTGTGCACGCGGCCGGTGCGCGGGTGGGCCAGTTGCGCGAGCTTGTCGGTGTAAGTGCCCTTGAGCTTGCTCAAGCTGCGGTGCTCCAGCAGCTTGGCGGGCAGGGGGTAGTCCTCGGCCAGCTTTTCCAGCACTTCTTCGTCGGTGCTGCGCGCGCCGGTGGCGGTTTTCTTCACCACGGGCATGCCTAGCTTGTCGAAGAAGATTTCGCCGAGCTGCTTGGGGCTGCTGAGGTTGAAGGGCTGGCCCGCGATCTCGTACGCCTCGGTTTCCAGCTGCAGGATGCGCTGGCCCAGCTCGTGGCTTTGTGCGACCAGCGTGGGCGCGTCGATGAGCACGCCGTTGCGCTCGATGCGGTAGAGCGCCTCGCTGCTGGCGATTTCCAGCTCGTAGATGAAGCGCAGTTTCTCGTCGGCCTGCAGCAGCGGCCACAGCGCCAGGTGCACGTCCAGCGTCTGGTCCGAGTCTTCGCACGAATAGGCGGCTGCCTTGTCCACCGGCACCTGGGCGAACGGGATCTGGTGCGCGCCCTTACCGCACAGGTCTTCGTAGCTGATGCCGGTGCGGCCGGTGTGGCGCTCGGCCAGGCTGGACAGGCCGTGGGGCTTGTGCACTTCGAGCACGTAGCTTTGCAGCATCGTGTCGTGCACGTAGCCGTGCACCTCGATGCCGTGGTTGGCGAACACATGGCGGTCGTATTTGACGTGCTGGCCCAGCTTGTGGTGCTTGCCGTCCTCCAGCCAGGGCTGGAGGCGCGCCAGCACTTCATCGCGCGGCAGCTGCGCGGGGGCATCCGGCCCGGCATGGGCCAGCGGGATGTAGGCCGCCTCGCCGGGCTGCACGCTGAAACTGATGCCGACGATTTCGGCGCGCATCTCGTCGAGCGAGGTGGTTTCGGTGTCCAGCGCCACCAGCTCGGCCTTCATCAGGCGCTGCAGCCAGTGGTCGAAGTCGGTCCAGTTGAAGATGGTGTCGTACACCACCGGGCGGTGCTGCGCGGCCTCGGCCACGGGGCTGGCGGAATGGTCGGCGAACAGGTCGCCGCTCTGGCCGGGCATGGCCACCACGGGCGCGGGCGCGGCGGCCGGGGCGTCGCCCGCCAGTGTGCGCGCCAGGCCTTTGAAGCCGTAGGTGTCGCAAAAGGCCATGAGCGGCGCGGTCTGGGGCTGGCCCATGCGGATGGCGTCCAGCGCGGGCATGCCGGGCACCCAGCCGTTCAGGTCGCAGTCGGTCTTGATGGTCAGCAGCTGGCGGCTGGTGGGCAGCCAGTCCATCGCCTTGCGCAGGTTCTCGCCCACGGCGCCCTTGACCTCGCCGGCCCGCGCCACCAGGGCGTCCACCGAGCCGTATTCCTGCAGGAGCTTGACGGCGGTCTTGGGCCCCACCTTGTGCACGCCGGGCACGTTGTCCACCTGGTCGCCCACCAGCATCTGGTAGTCCAGCATCAGGCGGGCGGGCACGCCGAACTCGGCCTCCACCCCGGCCAGGTCGCGCACCTTGCCGCTCATGGTGTCGATGATGGAGATGTGCTCGTTCACCAGCTGGGCCAGGTCCTTGTCGCCGCTGGAGATGACCACGTCGATACCCTGGCGCGCGGCCGCCACGGCCAGGGTGCCGATCACGTCGTCGGCCTCCACGCCGGGCACGTCGAGCACCGGCCAGCCCATGAGACGCACCACCTCGTGGATGGGCGCGATCTGGCTGCGCAGGTCGTCGGGCATGGGACTGCGCTGCGCCTTGTATTCGGGGTAGAGCGCATCGCGGAAGGTGGGGCCCTTGGCGTCGAACACGCAGGCCGCGTAGGTGCAGGGATGATCCTTCAGGAGCTTCTGCATCATGTTGATGATGATGCGGATGGCGCCGGTCTTTTGCACCGTGCCGTCGGGCAGGGTGGTGCTCATGGTTTCGCCGCCCGCGAAGAAGGCGCGGTAGAGGTAGCTGGAGCCGTCCACCAGCAGCAGGGTCTTTTTGTCACTCATGCGGGCGATTGTGCACAGGATGGCCCCCCTGCCTGCCAGGCCCGCGCAGGACGCAGCTCCCGCAAACCGGCAAAATACCGTCCTGTTCAGCCCGGCGCACTGCGCACGCGGCAGCCCCGGGGCAGCGCACTGCACCGGGGCCGGAGAGTTTTGCAACTACCAAAGGTCATTCCATGAAAAAAATGCTTGCGCTGCTGCTGGCTGCAGCGTCCACCCTGGCGTTTGCCAATACCGAATTCAAGAACGTGCCCGTGCCCCTGCAGAAGGCGCTGCAAGGCAATTCGCTCAAAACGGCGCAGCTGGAGTCGGGCGTGCTGCGAATGCAAACGAGCAAACCCGTGGTCAGCGAGCTGGTGTATGCCACCCTGGTGTTCCACAACATCTGCGGCGAGCAGTGGATGAACCCCCAGAACTTTGCCCAGTGGGGCCTGACACGGGTGGAGTTGCTCAACGCCGATGCCAGCCAGGGTTTTGCCTTTGACGCGCGCGGTGATGTCTGCGAACAAATGGGCAAACTGGGCAAGAACTTCCGATCTTTCATCGGCCAGCGCACCGTCAAGTGCGAGGCGGGCGCCTGCCCCCAACCCTGACGCAACGGCTGCTTGCGTCAGCCGGGGAAACCCGCTGCCCTCGGCGGGGCGCTTGGTGTTCAATGCGTGCTGTTTTTCCATCCCACAAGGAATGCTCCGTTGAAAGTCCTGAAGAAAATTGCGCTCGGCACGCTGGCCGCCCTGGCGCTTGCCGGCACGGCCGGATGGTTCAGCCTGGACAAGGAAACCCGCGGCCTGCTCAAGACCGTTCCCACCAACCGCGACCTGCTGTTCTGGAGCGTGCCGCAGCGCGACGCAGCCTTCCGCGCACTCGACCGCATTGCGCTGCTGGCCAAGTGGCGCGTGGTGCAGCCCGCCAGCACGCCCCGGCCACTGCCGCCCGGGCCACCGCTGCTGCAGTTGCCCGATCTCGACGCCTACATGGCAGGCCAACGCAGCAGTGCACTGCTGATCGTGCACAACGGCACGCTGCGCCTGGAGCGCTACGGCCTGGACTTTGACGCCGCCGGGCGCTGGACGAGCTTTTCGGTAGCCAAGTCCTTCACCTCGACGCTGGTGGGCGCAGCCCTGCAGGACGGCCACATCAAAAGCATGGACGACAAGGTCAGCACCTACATCCCGCAGATGAAGGGCTCGGCTTACGACGATGTGAGCATCCGCCAGCTGCTCACCATGACCTCGGGCGTGCGCTGGAACGAAGACTACGCCGACCCGAACGCCGACGTGGCGAAATTCAACAACCACCAGCCCGAGCCGGGGATGGACGCCATCGTCAGCTACCTGCGCCAGCTGCCGCGCGACGTGCCCGCGGGCGAGCGCTGGCTTTACAGCACGGGCGAGACCAACCTCGTGGGCATCCTGGTGAGCCAGGCCACAGGCAAGCCCCTGTCGCAGTACCTGGAAGAAAAAATCTGGAAGCCCGCCGGCATGGAACAGCAGGCCACCTGGATTCTGAGCAAGACCGGCCAGGAAATCAGCGGTTGCTGCATCCAGGCGGCCGCACGCGACTACGCGCGCATGGGCCTGTTCATTCTGGACGGCGCCCGCGCGGGCGGCAAAAGCATCCTGCCCGATGGCTGGTTGCAGCAGGCCACCAGCAAACGCGCCGACATCGGCCATAACGGGCGCGGCTATGGCTACCAGTGGTGGACCTATGACGACGGCAGCTTTGCTGCACGCGGCATCTTTGGCCAGGGCATCTTCATCGACCCGAAGCGCCAGCTGGTGATTGCCTCCAACGCCAATTGGGGCGGTGGCGCCCGCGACCCCGCCGCCAGCGACGCCCGCGAGGCCTTCTACAAGGCCGTTCAACAGGCCGTGGACGCCGAGGCCGCAGCGGCCCGGTAAGCCGCACCACAGCGGGGGCCCGGGCGGCCCCGCCACCCGGCGGCGCCTACAATCGCGCCATGCGCGCCGTTCACCCCCTGTTGCTGCTGGCCTTGGCCAGCGCCCCCGTTTTTGCACAAAATTCAAGCCAAAATGGCGCCCAGCCGTTATCAGATAAGCGCGAGCAGCTATCTAAAAGTGAGCAAACACCCGACCGCCTGAACCAGCGCACCGAGCGCATTCGGGTGGAAGACGGCGGCAGCCGCGTCGACGAGCTGCGCGTGGGCGGCCAGACGCAAAGCATCACCGTGCAGCCCAAGGTGGGCAGCCTGCCCGAATACGAAGTGCAGCCCTCCGACGGCGTGCGCAACCGTGCGCGCAATGGCGCCGAATCCACCACGGGCGCCCGTGTGTGGAATGTGCTGAAGTTCTGACCCGTTCGGGCTCCCTGCCCGTGCCCCTGTTGACCCCCCTTGACCACAGTGCTCTGACCGATGGCCGTATTCACACAAGTCTCTGACACCGAGGCACGCGCACTGCTGCGCCGCCTGCAACTGGGCGAACTGCACGCGCTGCGCGGCATCGAGGGCGGTATCGAGAACACCAACTACTTCGTCACCTGCGACGCAGGCGAGTTCGTGCTCACGCTGTTCGAGCGCCTCACGGCCGGGCAGCTGCCGTTTTACCTCTACCTGATGAAGCACCTGGCGCACAAGGGCATCCCCGTGCCCGACCCGCGCGCCGACCCGGCCGGAGAGATTCTGCACACCGTGTGCGGCAAACCGGCCGCCGTGGTCAATCGCCTGGCAGGCCGCAGCCAGCTCGCCCCCCAGGCCGTGCACTGCGCCGCCGTAGGCAGCATGCTGGCGCGCATGCACCTGGCCGGGCGCGACTACGAGCGCCGGCAACCCAACCTGCGCAGCCTGCCCTGGTGGAACGAAACCGTGCCCGTGGTGCTGCCACACATCGGGCACGAAGCTGCGGCCCTCCTGCGCGCCGAGCTGGCCTACCAGAACCACGTGGCCGCCAGCGCAGCCTACGCCGCACTGCCGCGCGGCCCGGTGCACGCCGACCTGTTCCGCGACAACGTGATGTTTGACGGCGAGCAGCTCACGGGCTTTTTCGATTTCTACTTTGCCGGGGTCGACACCTGGCTGTTCGACCTGGCCGTGTGCCTGAACGACTGGTGCATCGACCTGCCCACGGGCGCACACGATGCCCCGCGCGCCAGCGCCCTGCTGGACGCGTACCAGGCCGTGCGCCCGCTGACCGCCGCCGAGCGCGAGCTGCTGCCCGCCATGGCCCGTGCGGGCGCCCTGCGCTTCTGGATCTCGCGGCTATGGGACTTTTACCTGCCGCGCGAAGCCTCCATGCTCAAACCCCACGACCCCACGCACTTCGAGCGCGTGCTGCGCCAGCGCATCGACCACCCCCTCACCGCGCACGCTGACGCCCTACCATCGGCGCCCACATGAAACTACGCATCGTTCCCCCCCGCACCGGTATCACCTGGGTGCGCAGCGGCATCCTCGTCTTTCGGCGCCAGCCCCTGGCGATGGCGGCACTGTTCTTCATGACCATGGCCGCCATGTCGCTGGTGTCGGTGCTGCCCCTGGTCGGCCCCGCACTGGCGCTCATGCTTCTGCCCGCAGCCACACTGGCCATGATGGTGGCCTCGGCCGAGGCCGTGCAGGGGCGCTTTCCCACACCGGCGCTGCTACTGGTGGCGTTTCGTACCGGGCGCGAGCGCATGCAGCACATGCTGCAGCTGGGCGCACTCTATGCCGCCGGGTTCCTGGGAGTGATTGCCCTGTCGACCCTGATCGATGACGGCCAGTTTGCCCAGGTGTACCTGGGGGGCGCACCACTCACCCAGGAAACCGTGGAGAACAGCGACTTCCAGCTCGCCATGTGGGTGTCCATGGTGCTGTACCTGCCGCTGTCGCTGCTGTTCTGGCATGCGCCGGGCCTGGTGCACTGGCATGGCGTGCCGCCGGTCAAAAGCCTGTTCTTCAGCATCGTGGCGTGCGTGCGCAACTTTGGCGCCTTCCTCGTCTATGGGCTGGGCTGGCTGGCGGTGTTTGCCATCGGTGGTGTGCTGGTGAGCCTGCTTTCGGGGGTGCTGGCCATGGTGGGCCTGCTGCCCCCGGGCAGCGCGCCCGCCACCATGGGCGGCATCATGGTGGGGCTGGCGATGGTGATGGCGACCATGCTGTTCAGCTCCATCGTGTTCACCTTCCGCGATTGCTTCGAGCCCCCGGAGCAACCCGGCGCGAAAGCCCCTGATGACGACGCCACGCCCCCTCTTCCCGCCGAACCCGACTGAACGCCTGGCCACCGGCCTGCAGCGGCGCCATCTGGTGCAGGCCGCTGCCGCCTGGACCACGGCGGGCGCCTGGCATGCCGCGCTGGCCCAGCCCCCGAGCCGCATGGTGGAGCTGCGCGGCGACATTCTGCGCAACGGCCAGCGCATCACCCGCGCGGACACCGTGGGGGCAGGCGACCGGATTGAGACCGGCCCGGGCTCCAGCGCCGTGTTCACCGTGGGTGACAGCGCCTTTCTGGTGCGCGAAAACACCCGCCTGGTGCTGGAAGGCGAAGGCCCCACCGCTGTGCGGCTGCTGCGCCTGCTCTCGGGCGCGGTGGCCAGCGTGTGGAGCCGTGGCACCGACCGCCAGGTCGTCACACCCACGATGACGGCCGGCATCCGGGGCACGGGGGTGTATGCCGAGGTGTTTGCGGCCCAGGACTTCCGCAGCTATTTCTGCAACTGCTACGGCACCGTGGACGTTGCGGCGGGCACCGACAAGGTGGTCAGCGAATCGAGCTACCACCAGTCCTACTGGACCGAGGCCAGCCCGCGCAATGGGCGCACCCTGTTTCCCGCCGAAGCCATCAACCACACCGACGAAGAGATGGAAATGCTCGCAGCGCTGCTGCAGCAGCGCACCGCCTGGCAGATCAGCGGCGTGAAGGGCCCCAAGGACGGGCGCGGCCAGCAATACAGCCCCTACCGCTATCGCCCGACGCCGGCGCCCACCACCCCGGCAGCCCCCGAACCGCATTACAGCCCCAACTGACAACGCCCCCACGGGCCGGAAGGCCTGCAGGGGCGTTGAGGGGGCACCCGCGCCACCCCTGCCCGAGGCAGGCGCAGCGCGGGTCAGGCTACTCAGCTACCAATACGGCCGCCGTCGTTCTTGGTGATGACGATCGTGGCCGAACGCGGGCGCTTGCCGGCGCCGTAGCCGGCGTTGGCAGGCCACTGGCTCTGGTACTTGGTGGCATCGCCAATGTTGGCCATGGCCGTGCCTTCGCCCGGGTGCTGGATGTTCACAAAGATGGCCTTGCCGTCGGGCGTTTCGGCCAGACCGGTGATCTCGCTGCCCTTGGGGCCCACCAGAAAACGCTTGAGCGTGCTCTCGGTGGCGGCCTTGCCCACGGGGGTGACGATGTCCAGCTTGCTGCCGTCGGCCTTGGTGTAGCTCAGCGTCTTCTTGGCACCGTCGCCCACGCTGCCGGGCATGGCGGCCAGCATCATGCAGTTGGTGACATCGGTGTAGGCGCCGTCGTCGGTCTGGATCCAGCAGATGCCAGTGGCCTTGCTGAACACCAGGCCGTCGGGGCTGGAGAAGTCCTGGTCGGCGGTCAGTGCCGAGATGTTGACCAGGGACTTGTCGGCACCGGCCTCGGCGCCAAACAGGTACACGTCCCAGGTGAAGGTCGACACAGTGGCGCCCTCCTTCATGCGCACCAGGTGGCCGTTGGGGTTGCCGTTTTGCTTGCTGGCGCCCTTCATGTCGGTGTAGGCGCGCGGGTTGGCCGCGTCGGGCAGGTACTGGCTGCCCGTGGGGTCGATGCTGCGGTTGCTGTTGTTGGTCAGCGTGAAGTAGATCTCGCCGTTGGCGGGGTTCACGGCGTTCCACTCGGGGCGGTCCATCTTGGTGGCGCCCACGGCGTCGGCG
>JANJVG010000169.1 GCA_024710165.1 Burkholderiaceae bacterium | reverse complement strand
CGGCGCGTGCTGGTCATCGGGGTCGAGATCATGTCGGGCCTGCCCACGCGCGAGGTCGGCAACGCGCTGCTGCAGGCTTGCTATGTGCGCGAGGAAATCGACACGCCGGCCGGTTTTGCCGGCATGTTTTCGCGCCTGGCCGATGCCTATGCCGAACGCTTTGGCGACCCGCATCCCGCCATGGCCAAGATTGCGGCCAAGAACCACGCCAACGGCGTGCACAACCCGCTGGCCCAGTTGCGCACGGCGGTCGAAGAATCTTTCTGCGCCACCGAGTCCGAGAAGAACCCGCGCGTGGTCGGGCGCTTGTTGCGCAGCGACTGCTCGCCCATCTCCGATGGCGCCGCTGCCCTGGTGGTCAGCGCGCGCGGCGCCCACGATCGGCGCGACCAGTGCGTCACCCTGCGGGCCATCGCGCAGACCACCGATCTGATGCCGCTGTCGCAGCGCGACATGAGCGAACTGGCTGGTGCGCGTGCGGCCTGGGGCCAGCTGATGCAGCGTGCCGGCACCACGCTGGCCGACCTGGACCTGCTCGAAACCCATGACTGCTTCACCATTGCGGAGCTGATGCAGTACGAAGCCATTGGCCTGTGCCCGCCCGGCCAGGGCATGCGGGCACTGGAGGAGGGCTGGGTGATGCCCGGCGGACGGCTGCCCGTCAACCTGTCGGGGGGGCTGAAATCCAAGGGGCACCCGGTGGGTGCCACGGGGGTGTCGATGCACGTCCTGGCCGCCTGGCAACTGCTGGGCCGCTGGCGCAGCGCGCCCCTGCCGCGCGCCCGGCTGGCTGCCATTCTGAACATGGGCGGGGCGGGCGTGGCCAACTACGGCTCGGTGCTGGAGCGGGTGGCCTGAATGAACCTTGCTCTCTGGCTGCAACGCAGCGCGCAGGCCTACCCCGAGCGTCCGGCCATTGCGCACGGGCTTGATGTCTGGTGCGATTACGCCGGTTTTGCCCGCCGCGCCGCGCGCACCGCCACCTGGCTGCAGGCCCAGGGGGTGCAGGCGGGCGACCGCGTGGCACTGTTCATGCACAACGCCCCGCACTACCTGCCGCTGATGTGGGGCGTTTGGTGGGCGGGCGCCGTGGTGGTGCCGATCAACGCCAAGCTGCACCCGCGCGAGGCGGCCTGGATCATCGGGCACAGCGCAAGCCGCATCGCCTTTTGCGATGCCGACGGGCAGGACGCCCTTCAGTCGGCGCTGGCCGAGCACGGCCTGCAGGCACGCGTGCAGGCGCAGGCCGGTTTCATGGACGACGAGCTGCCGCTGGCGCCCCTGTGCCCCCGCACCGAAGATGACGCCGCCTGGCTGTTCTACACCAGTGGCACCACCGGGCGCCCCAAGGGCGTGGTGCTGTGCGCCCGGCAATTGCGCTGGTGCGCGGTGGCCTACCTGGCCTCGGTGCAGAGCGTGAGCGCTGGCGACACCATGCTCCATCCGGCGCCGCTGTCGCACGGCGGCGGCCTGTACCACCTGCCGTATGTGCTGCAGGCCGGGCTGAACGTGGTGCCCGCATCCGGCGGCTTTGATGCGGGCGAGTGCCTCGACCTGGCCGCGCACTGGCGCAAGGCCTCGTTCTTTGCCGCACCCACCATGGTGCGCCGTCTGGTCGACGAGGCCCGCGGCCGGGCCGGGGCCTGCACTGGGCTGGAAACCATCGTGTATGGCGGCGGGCCGATGTACCTGGCCGACATCCGTGAGGCCCTGCAGGTGATCGGGCCGCATTTTGCGCAAATCTACGGTCAGGGCGAATGCCCGATGACCATCAGCGTGCTGCCGCGCTGGATGGTCAACGACGTGAACCACCCGCAATGGCTGGAGCGCCTGGGCTCGGTGGGCGTGCCCCAGGCCATGGTGGAACTGGTCACGGCCGATGCGGCCGGCCACCCGCTGCCAGCCGGCGAGATGGGCGAAATCCTGGTGCGTGGCGATGTGGTGATGGCCGGATACTGGAACGACGAGGCCGCCACCGCCCGGGCGATCCGCGATGGCTGGCTGGCCACGGGCGATGTGGGGCGACTGGATGCGCAGGGCTTTTTGCATATGCTCGACCGCTCGAAAGACCTGGTGATCAGCGGTGGCTCCAACATCTACCCCCGCGAAGTCGAGGAGACCCTGCTCACGCACCCGGCCGTGGCCGAGGTGTCGGTGATCGGGCGCCCCGACCCGGAATGGGGCGAGGTGGTGGTGGCCTACGTGGTGTGCCGCCCTGCCAGCCCGCAGGCCACTGCGGCCGATCTGGATGCGCATTGTCTGGAGCACCTGGCCCGCTTCAAGCGCCCCAAACACTACTGTTTCGTTCCCGAACTGCCCAAGAACCACTACGGCAAGGTGCTGAAAACCGCCTTGCGGGCGCTGGATGCGCAGGCTGTGACCCCACCGGCGGCCTGAAGACCCGCGCCGCACATCGCCGACAATGCCGCTTTTCTGAAAGCCTGGCTGCCGTGTACAAGGGCATTGTTGCGTCTGTTCTCGCCTCGGTGCTGTTTGGCGCCATTTACTACCTCTCGCCCTTTCTCGCACCGCTGGGGGGTGAGGAGATTTTTGGCTGGCGCGTGCTGTGCACGCTGCCCTTCACCACCGTGCTGCTGCTGTGGCGCGGCGAAGGCGCGCAGGTGCGGGCCCTTTGGCAGCGCGTGCACGCCCGCCCCGCGCTGGCCCCGGCCCTGCTGCTGAGCAGTGCCATGCTGGGCGTGCAGCTGTGGCTGTTCATGTGGGCGCCGCTGCACGGGCGGGCGCTGCCCGTGTCGCTGGGCTACTTTCTGCTGCCGCTGGTGATGGTGCTGGCCGGGTGGGTGCTGTACCGCGAGCGGCTTTCCACCGCGCACCGC
>JANJVG010000162.1 GCA_024710165.1 Burkholderiaceae bacterium | reverse complement strand
CGTGGGGTCGATGCTGCGGTTGCTGTTGTTGGTCAGCGTGAAGTAGATCTCGCCGTTGGCGGGGTTCACGGCGTTCCACTCGGGGCGGTCCATCTTGGTGGCGCCCACGGCGTCGGCGGCCAGGCGGGTGTTGATGGCGATGTCGGCGGCATCGGCAAAACCGTAGGCGGCGTAGCCCGCGATGGCGGCATGGGCCAGCGACAGCTCGACCCAGGTGCCGGTGCCGTCGGCGTTGAACTTGGCCACGTAGAGCTTGCCGCTGTCGAGGTACTTGTCGCCCACGGCCATGCGGTCGGCGGCGTTGGCGTCTGCAGCGCTCCACAGCGCGGTGGAAACAAACTTGTAGATGTATTCACCGCGCGAGTCGTCGCCCATATACACCGACAGCGGCTTGCCTGCTTCGACCTTGCCGAAGGCCGCGCTCTCGTGCGCGAAGCGGCCCAGCGCGGTGCGCTTCTTGGCCATGCGGGTCTTGTCATAGGGGTCGATCTCGACGATGTAGCCCATGCCGTTCATCTCGTTGCGGTAGTCGTCGCTTCCGTTGGCCGACGCACCGGTCTTGCTGTTGTTCCAGCGCTGGTACTTGTCGTCGGCACCACCGGTTTCCCAGCCGTGGCGCGATGCGGCGCCCTGGTTGCGGCCGTAGCGCTTGAGCGAGGTCACGCTCTTGTCGTTGCCGCGCGCGGCATCGTCGGCAGCGCCGCGCGTGAAGTAGCCAAACCAGTTCTCTTCACCGGTCAGGAAGGTGCCCCAGGGCGTCTTGCCCGTGCCGCAGTTGTTCAGCGTGCCGCGGGTCCGGGTGCCGTCGGGCGAGTACTTGGTGATCATCTGCGCATGGCCACGGGCCGGGCCGGCGATCTCGATCGGGCTCAGGGCCGTGAGGCGGAAGTTCAGCGCGGAGCTGGGCGCATAGCCCCACTTGCCGGCCGTCTTGGCCACTTCGATCACGGCAATGCCGTGGATATCGACTTCCTTGTCCACTTCCGCCGCAGGGCGGGGCAGCGTGGACTTGCCGCCATCGGCGTGCAGGAAGAACGAAGACAGCTTCTCGTCGGTGGTGGCCTCGTGGTTGATGGCGAGCAGGCCTCGCTCGGTGGCGCTGTCGTTGCGCTTGCCGTCGGTGCCCAGGCCAAACCATTCCATGCCGTCATGGTGGTCGCCGGCGCGCTTGTCGAAATCGCCGTCGGTGCCGTCGTTCTTGTAGGCGGCCACGCCTGCGGCCAGGGGGTCGCCCAGCGCAAACAGCACGCTGGCGGTGTAGCCCGCAGGCACGCTCACCACGTCGGCCAGGCTCTTGGGCACGGCGGCAAAGCCCAGCAGCGTCTCGGTCGGCACCACCGGGTCGTCACTGCCGCCACAGGCGCTCACGCCAAAACCGGCCAGCATGGCCGTGCCCACGGTGCCCACGCTGCCGCGCAGCAGGCCCCGGCGTGAAAGGCGCGCACCCAGCACCGATTCAAAGGTGGGGTTGGCGGACGTGTTGGAGTTCTCGTCGTTGAAGTCGATGGCCTGCGTGGGCTCGCCGCGATGGGTCATGGGTTTCCTCGGTGGGGTTGTGGTTGCTAACCCGCTGAGCGTAGGAACCGAGCATGACAGTGCCATGAAGAGTGCATGACGGCACCGTGACACGCTCTTTCGGCCCTTCCCTGCGCAACCGCCAAATCCCTGCAATGCTATTGTTTTAATAGCTGTCAGCGTAAGTCCCTATGGGTCCGATGACCCATTTGTCATTTCAACGGAATGGCGTTCATCCACCGCCGTGCAGCGCCCACGCCACAGCCGTCTGGCGCCAGCCCCGGGGTGCCTACAGAATCAGCGCTCCAACGCACCGTCTTCTGACCCGCAGCACCGGCATGTCCCCCCGCACACCACCGCGCAGCACCGCTCCCGCCAAGTCCGGCCGCTGGCTGCTCACCCTGTTCGCCCTGCCCTTCGCCGGGGTCGGCATCGGCATGCTGCTGCTGAGCGTGCTGCCCACCCTGCACGACTGGACGCGCATGCAATCGTGGCAGCCGGTGGATGCCACCCTGCTGTCTGCCCGGCTCAACGTGCATTCGGGCAAGTCTCGAACCTACAGCGTGTCGGCCCGCTACCGCTTCGAGATGGCGGGCCGGGTGGTGGAAGGCCAGCGCGTGGCCATCACGGAAGGTGCCGACAACATTGGCGACTTTCAGCAGCGCCTGGGCACGCGGCTGGAGCAGGCCCTGGCCCGGGGCCAGACGGTGCGCGCCTGGGCCGACCCGGCCAACCCGTCCGACGCGGTGATCGACCGCAGCCTGCGTGGCGGGCTGCTCGCCTTCAAGATGGTGTTTGTGCTGGTGTTCGGCGCTGTGGGCATCGGCCTGTTGGTGTTCACCTGGCGCAGCCGCCCGGAGACCACCGCCCCGTCCGGCAACGCAGACCCCAGCCCCTGGCTGGCGCGGCGCGAGTGGGCGCACAACCAGATCCGCTCGAACAAGCGGCTGGAAGTCATGGTGGCCTGGGGCTTCGCCACCGTCTGGAACCTCTTTGCCTGGCCCGTGACTGCCGCCAGCCTGCCGCAGCACCTGCGCCAGGGCAACACCATCGCCACTGTCGCCCTGGGCGCCTTTGTGGCCGCTGGCCTGGGCCTGCTGGCGTGGGCCGTGCGCGCCACCCGCGATGCGCGCCGCTTTGGCGACCTGCACCTGGTGCTCGACCCCTTCCCCGGCGCCATTGGCGGCGACTTTGGCGCCACACTGGACCTGCCCACCGTGCCCTGGCAGGGCGACCAGCGCTTTCTGGTCACGCTGCGCTGCATTCAGCACTACCGCACCCGCTCGGCGGGCGAGAACAGCACCGAGGCACGCGAGCAAACCGTGTGGCAGTCCGAAGGCATGGCCCAGGTGGAGCCGCACGGCAGCGGCAGCCGGCTGCGCTTTCGTTTCGCGGTGCCGGGCGGCCTGCCCGCCGCCGAAGCCCCGGCGAACGACTACCACGCCTGGCGCCTGCGGGTGGAAAGCACCGGGTCCGACCTCGGCCTGGACCGCAGCTTTGATGTGCCGGTGTACGCCACCGGCGCCAGCACCCACCACCTCATTCCCGACGCTGCCCAGCACCCGGCCCTGCAGCCCCTGCGCGAAGCGCAGATCGACGAAATCAGCGACCTGGAGGCCATCGCGGGCGGGGTGCGGCTCTACCAGCCCTATGCCCGGGGGTGGCCGCTGGCACTGACGGGCGGCGCCTTCGCGGGCATCGGGCTGTTTGCCGGTGCCAAGGGCGCGCCCCTGCTCTTCCCCATTGTCTTCGGCACCCTGGGCGGCGCGCTGCTGCTCTATGCCCTGTTTTGCCTCACCAACAGCCTGCGCGTGGACCTGGGCACGCGCGGCCTGCGCACCGAGCGCCGCATCCTGGGCCTGATGCTGCGCTGGCGCCAGGTACCCCCGCAGGACATCGCCCGCCTGCGCCTGAAGGAAAGCTACACCACCCAGGCAGGCACCCGAAGCACCACGTATTACCGCGTGCAGGTGGAACTGCGCAACGGCCAGGCCATCACCGTGGCCGACAGCCTGCGCGGGCGCGAGACGGCCGAGCACCTGCTGCGCACGCTAGCAGAGCTCACGGGGTACATGCGGGGGTGAGGCATCCCCGCCTTTCGCTGCCGAATTAGGAGCATCTAATGCTTTATATGTAAGCGCAGAACGCTCATTTGGTCATGAATTTCTGCCTTCAAGGTAGCCAGGGTTTCCAAGCGATACCCCGGTAACCCTGAGAAGCGGTTCAAGATCATGGGTACACATGGCTTCGAAACCGTCACGGTCTAGTCCAGTGGATCAGGCGCACGCCGCAGCCCATACCTATGTATAGGACAAGAAGGGCAACGACGCGCGTGGTGCTTCTTTGAACAGGCTCTGAGGGTTCAGAGTGCGGAAAGGGGCACGGCCCACAGCCCCTCGCCAAAGGGCACGGCGTGTGCCCCGTCGTAAAGAACGATGCCGGTAAGGAAGTCAGTGCCCGTCTGAGCCTTGAGCTTTCGCAGGCCCTTGAAGTCTTGCGCCTGCACGGTGGCGGCGGCCTTGACCTCGATACCGATGAGCTGGCGCTGAGAGTTCTCCAGCACGAAGTCCACCTCCACCTGGTCTTTGTCGCGGTAGTACGAGAGGTACCAGGACTCGTCGTTGAGCGCCAAGGCCTTGCGCAACTCGGCGTACACCCAGGTTTCCAGGGTGGCGCCCCAGCGCTCGCGGTGGGTGATGAGCATGTCGGGCGTGAGACGCGTGAGGGTGGCTTGCAGGCCTGCATCGAGAAAATGGAGCTTGGGGGTTTTGATGAGGCGGCTGTTCTCGTTGCGACTCCAGGCGGGCAGGCGCGCCACCAGAAACAGGCGTTCCAGAATGCCGATATAGCGATCGGCGGTTTTGCCGTTCAGCCCCAGTTGCGCCCCCAACTGGGTGTAGTTGAGCAACTGGGCGCATTGGGTTGCCAGCACGGCCAGCAGCGTGGGCATTTGCGCGAGCTGGTCGATGTGGGCAATGTCCTGCACGTCGCGCTCAACCAAGTGGGCGATGTACGCCCTGGCCCAGGCCTGTCGCCGCGCCAGGGTGGGGCGCGCACGCATCTCGGGGTACCCCCCTGCCAGGGCCATTTGCAGCACGTCGCTGCGTGCCTGCTGGGCGGGCCAGTCTTGCACCTGGGCGTGGTGCAGGAAATCGTTGGCACGGCTTTGTAGTTCAGCCTGGGACAGCGGCAGGAGAGCATGGGTTTCCATGCGACCTGCCAGGCTGTCGGCCATCTGCGGCAGAGCCAGGATGTTGGCCGAGCCAGTCAGCAGAAAGCGGCCGGGACGACGGTCCTCGTCGATGGACATCTTGAGCGCCAGCATCAGTTGGGGCGCTCGCTGAATTTCGTCGAAGACGGCCCGGTCCAGCGTGTTGACAAAGCCTACAGGGTCGCTTTGCGCCGCAGACAACGTGGTTGGATTGTCCAGCGTGTAGTAGCGCATTTCCCCGGCCAACTGTCGAACCAGCGTGGTCTTGCCACTTTGGCGCGGGCCATTGATCAAGACCGCTGGCGTGTCTTGCAGCGCTGTTCTGACCGGCCCGGCAATGTGCCGTTCAATCAGGCCCATGAGTGCGTCCAATCTGGAAAATTGTATCGTCCATTATGGATTATGAAATCGTCCAATTTGGATTATCGAATCGTCCAATCGGATAAATGCAACTTCCAATCCACATTCTCTCCTCTCAAACCACACTGCGCCCGCCCTATTCCACCACCGTCAGCTTGGCCACCGACAGCGCCAGCCACTTGGTGCCGTGGCGCGGAAAGTTGACCTGGGCGCGCGCGTCGTCGCCCGTGCCCTCGAGCGCCAGCACCTTGCCTTCGCCAAACTTGTTGTGGAACACCGCCAGGCCCACGCGCAGGCCGTGCGCGGGCGGTGCTTTCTGCACCGGCACGGGCGGGCTGGCGAAGGTTTCGGATTTGAAGCCAAATTGGCTTCTACCGCTTGATGGATAAGCGCCTCCAGCTCCTATATTAGGAGCAAAAGAACCAAAGCCCTGTTGCTTGGGCGTGATCCACTTGAGGGCACTCTCGGGCAGTTCGTCGAAGAAGCGGCTCTTGAGGTTGTAGCGCGTCTGGCCGTGCAGCATGCGCGTTTGCGAGTGGCTCAGGTACAGGCGCTTGCGCGCGCGGGTGATGGCCACGTACATCAGGCGGCGCTCTTCTTCCAGGCCGCCCTGGTCGCTCAGGGCGTTCTCGTGCGGGAACAGGCCCTCTTCGATGCCGCCGATGAACACCGCGTCGAACTCCAGTCCCTTGGAGGCGTGCACCGTCATGAGCTGCACGGCGTCCTGCCCGGCCTGGGCCTGGTTGTCGCCGGCCTCGAGTGCCGCGTGCGTGAGGAAGGCGGCCAGGGGCGAGAGGGTTTCGCCGGTGTCGGCATCCAGAATACCGGGCACGGCGGACGGTGCCATGGGTGCATTCGGGTCCAGGCCCTGGCTGGCGGGGCTTTGCGTGAGGGGGCTGCCGTGTTCGTCCAGCGGCAGGGCCACCGCGTCGCGGCCAAAGCCCTCCTGCGTGACGAAGCTCTCGGCGGCGTTGACGAGTTCCTCCAGGTTCTCGATGCGGTCCTGGCCTTCTTTTTCGGTGCGGAAGTGTTCGATCAGGCCACTGGCCTCCAACATCTGCTCGATGATGCGGCGCAGGTTCAGGCCCTGCGTCTGCTCGCGCAGCACATCGACCATGGCCACGAACGCGCCCAGGTTGGCGCCCGCCTTGCCGGGCACGCTGCTTACGGCATCGTGCAGCGAGCAGCCCGAGGCGCGGGCAGCGTCCTGCAGCACCTCGATGCTGCGCGCGCCGATGCCGCGCGGCGGGAAGTTGACCACGCGGGTGAAGCTGGTGTCGTCGTGCGGGTTCTCCAGCAGGCGCAGGTAGGCCAGCGCATGCTTGATCTCGGCGCGCTCAAAAAAGCGCAGGCCGCCGTACACGCGGTAGGGCACGGCAGCATTGAACAGCGCGGTTTCGATCACGCGGCTTTGCGCGTTGCTACGGTAGAGCACGGCGATCTCCTTGCGCTCGAAACCGTCGTTCTTCACCAACTGCTTGATCTCATCCACCATCCATTGCGCTTCGGCGAAGTCGCTCGCGGCCTCGTACACGCGCACCGGCTCGCCCGCACCCTGCGTGGTGCGCAGGTTCTTGCCCAGGCGGCGGGTGTTGTGGCTGATGAGGTGGTTGGCGGAGTCGAGGATGTTGCTGTAGCTGCGGTAGTTCTGCTCCAGCTTGATCTGCTGCTGCACGTCGAACTCGCGCACGAAGTCCTGCATGTTGCCCACGCGCGCACCGCGAAAGGCGTAGATGCTCTGGTCGTCGTCGCCCACGGCGATCACGCTGCCATGGGCCTCGAAGCGAC
>JANJVG010000157.1 GCA_024710165.1 Burkholderiaceae bacterium | reverse complement strand
CATGGCCCTGTTTTGCGACTTTGAAAACGTCGCCCTGGGCGTGCGCGATGCGCAGTACGAAAAATTCGACATCAAGCCCGTCCTGGAGCGCCTGCTGCTCAAGGGCAGCATCGTGGTCAAGAAGGCCTATTGCGACTGGGAGCGCTACAAGGGCTTCAAGGCCACCATGCACGAGGCGAATTTCGAACTCATCGAAATCCCCCACGTGCGCCAGTCGGGCAAGAATTCGGCCGACATCCGCCTGGTGGTGGACGCGCTGGACCTGTGCTACACCAAGTCGCACGTCAACACCTTCGTCATCATCAGTGGCGATTCGGACTTTTCGCCGCTGGTCTCCAAGCTGCGCGAGAACGCCAAGCAGGTGATCGGCGTGGGCGTGAAGCAGTCCACCTCGGACCTCTTGATTGCCAATTGCGACGAGTTCATCTTCTACGACGACCTGGTGCGCGAAAACCAGCGCGCCCAGGCCCGCCGCCAAAGCCCGGGCAACAACCCGCCCGCGCCGCGCCGCACCCCCGAGGAAGAGCGCCACCGCAAGGAAACCCAGGAAATGCGGCGCACCCAAGGCGTGGAGCTGGCGGCCGAAACGTTCGACGCCCTCATGGCCGAGCGTGGCGACAGCGGCAAGATCTGGGCATCGGTGCTCAAGGAGGCCATCAAGCGCCGCAAGCCCGATTTCAGCGAAAGCTATTACGGTTTTCGCACTTTTGGCAACCTGCTCGAAGAGGCGCAGGCGCGGGGGCTGCTGGAGTTTGGACGCGACGAGAAGTCGGGTGCCTATGTGTACCGCGGCCACGGTGGCGCAGCCGCCCAGCCCGATCCTGCGGCCCGGCTGGAGGCGCCCCTGGAGCGCACGGGTGGCGCAGGGTACTTCCGCCACGATGTCCAGGCCGTCGCCCCGGCCCCCCACGCAGCGGCCGGGGGCGGTGAGGGGCGGGCGCGGGGCGGCCGGTCACGGGGGCACCGACCAGAAGTGGTGGCCGATGAGCCGGTGGCACAAGGCCCTGAGACCCGCAGTGATGCGCCGGCAGAGCGTCCGGCAGGCGGCTATTTCCGTCAGCAGGCGCCGGCCGTGGTGCCCGCAGCACCTGTGGCACCCGCAGAAGCTGCGGCGGCCGTTGTGGAGGTGGTGGGTGGCGTGTTGAGTGGGGTGGAGGGTGCCGGTGTACCTGCGGCGGCTGAGCCCGCCGTCGCCGCGGGCGACGAGCCTGCTGCAGCGCCTGCCGCGCCCCGCAGCCGCCGCGCCGCTTCTGCCCCGCGCAAGTCTGGCGGGCGCAAGGCGGCTGCCACGGCTGCTCCGGCACCATCTGAAACCGGCACGCCCGCCACGGATGTGGCTGTGCCTCAGACCGAGACGGCCCCCGCAAAGGCCGCAGCATCCCGCCCGCGCAAGCCCCGCAATACCAAGCCTGCCGAGTAATTCCATTTCTAAGGATGACCTGCACAACCCTCGCGAGTCGGTGGTAGTGCGGCTCGGGATGGGCCACAAGGCGTCTTTTTGCGGCCAATAGCTCGGCTATTGGCAAGAAAAGCAACGCAGTGGACCGCCCGAGGCCGTGCTGGTACCGACCGCAGGGAGATATGCAGGTCATCCCTAAATCATCCGTGTCGTTGTTGCTTCGCCTTGCCGTGCTAAAGCACTGTCTGCGGCTTCGCGCCTAGACACAAATGATTTGGAAACGGAATAAAAGGCCGCGGGCGCCGCCTGGCGGCCCCAACTCAAGGCTCGCGGCCCGCCAGGAGGTGCCGCGCCAGTTCGGCGAACCCCGCACCGCGCGCGCCCTGGGTCACGTAGCGCGGCAGGTGGCGCAGCTGCGGCACGAAGCGCGCCACGTTGGCCACGCCCACGCTGTGCGGGAAGTGCTGGAACATCACCTGGTCGTTGAGCGAATCGCCCACGAACACCCAGCGGTCGAACTCGTCGTCGAGATGGCGGCCCAACAGCTCGCGCACGATCCAGCGCGTGCCCACGAGCTTGTCGTGTGTGCCATACCAGCCGTTCACATGGATGCTGCTGACCGTGGCCGTCATGCCGGCCGCGCGCATGATGTCCTGCACCTGAGCGATGCCCTCGGGCGGCAGGTGGGTGAACTCGCTGTGGTCGATGGCGATGTCGGTCTCGCGCCCCGCCGAGTCGCGCGCGAGCTGGGCGCCGGGCACCTCGCGCAGGATCTGCTGCGCCACCTGCTGCATGCGCGCATGGTTGGCGGCGCGCGTGGCGGCGTCCTGAAGATACCATTTTGATAGCTGCTCGCGCTTGCCATCATTGGGCTGGAGGCCAATTTTGTTTGTATTTTTTGGCGTGCGCAACAGGGCCACGGCACCCGTCTCGGCCACGATGGCATCCACCGGCCAGGTGGTGGCAAAGGGCTCGCTCCAGCCCGCCGGCCGCCCGGTGATGGCAATCACATGCAGCCCGGCGGCGCGTAGTGTCGCCATGGCGTGCAAGGCATCGGGCGTGATGGCGCCCTCGGTGGTGAGGGTGTCATCCACATCAGTGAGTACGCCCACCATACGGGCGTAGGCGTCCAAGGGCCAGTGGGTCAGGTCAAGCATGAAAAACTGGATGAAAACAGGGGGTCAGGTGTTGCAGGCGGCAAGCATCATTGCCGGGCTAAGTCGATGATGGCTCGGTAGAACTTGTCGGAGCCATCCTTGGGGTTGTCCGGTCTCAGCTCCATGCGGTTCACGCCGTGCTCGCCAGCACCTTTGAAACGCTCTGGTACCACTGAGAAGTAATACGGACTGATAAAGCGTGCGCCTGCCTCATAGTGCGATTGCATGGCTGCCAAGTGAACGCCATCGCGCTTCCACTGCTGTGGATTGAACTCGGGCACGCCGTAGCCATGGATGCCGCGCTGGCTTAAGAAATCGCGCACCCAGGCACTGTGGGTGGCGCCGCCGTACAGGTTCAGACCGGTTTTCCAGGGAGCGTTGCCATCGAGCGTTTCGCCAATGGCAAACAGCTGTGCGTTCCAGCTGGAGTTGACCTCGGGCAGGATCTGGTGCGAGTACAGCTTGTCAGCAGGCAAGCCCGCTTGACGGGCCACGGCGTGAAAGGTGCCCAAAAAATCCCGCACTTGCTGGGCACGGAAACGGTTCCAGTCACGCGCCAAAGGGTTGTAGTACAGGTCTTGGCCAGTGCGCGGCAGGTCCAGCCAGGAGCGCAGTTCCGGTAGGCCCTCGGCCTTGACCAATCCCATGAGTCCGCGGGGTTTGCTGCTGGGTAGTTTGCCTTGGTCGCGCGGCACGATCACGAAGGGCACCTGGGCCAGCAGGCGAGGCTGATCTTTCACGGTGGCCACCACCTGTGCCAGATGGTGGCCTGCAGGCAGCGCACGGTAGTCGTAGTCCACCCGATACCCCACATTGGGGTCGGTGATGTTGTCCACCGCCCGGTACACATCCAGCCGGTGCAGGCCCCTGGACACGGGCCCCACCCGCTGGCCGTTCACAAACAATTCCAGGCGCTGGACATGGCCTTGCGGATCCCACAGCCAGCCCGATAGCGGCAGGATGCCATCGGCAAAAGCGTCGTAGTGCTCGCCGAACGAGGTCAGGCGCTCGGTGCGGATGTCTTTGGACGGGGTGGGAACGGCCTGCCAGTCGGGATAGGTCAGGCCGGTGCGCTCTTGCAGGGTCTGCACACTGCCATATTTGCGCTCCAGCCAGCGGCGAAAATCGGCCACCGAGGCCGGGTGGTAATCGGTGACGCGGATGTTCTGGAACGCGCCCATGCCGTTTTCAAAGTCGGGGAACAGTTGGTGCAGCTCACCCGCCAGCGTGAACGCCACGATACGCTGTTGCACCGCTTTGGGCAGCGCCTTGATGCGCTTGACTACATGGCGCAGGGCGTCAAAGCGGTAGCGGTTGACGGGGATGCTGGCGTCGGTGCGCAGGGTGTACGGCAGGATGCGGTAGTTGAAGTAACCCAACTTCGGAACGGCTCCATCGCGCAGTTGCATCCAGTTGGCAGGGTCTTTTTCCAGCTCGGCCACGATGGCACCCTGCGAGTCGAAATGCCCCGCCGACAGGTACAACACCACGGGTCGAGGCACCTGGGTGATCATGTCCAAAAAGGCGGCAACTTTGGTGTCATCAATTACCCAGCCTTTGGGAGTGTGCCGGTACAGCTTGAGCAATTCCAGTGTGGCCGTATAGCCAACTTGCACTTTCCCTTTGGGGCCACCCGGCTCTAACTGTTCCAGCAGACGCTTGAGTGCTGCTGCGCCATGGGTTTTGCGTGCCTGACAGTCCGCCACTACTTGATCCAGTGTCAATAGGGCAGGGTTCTGGGCCGCTTCATCGCAGATCGACAGGCCTTCAATGGTAGGGGCAATGATGAATGGGGCGCTTGGGGGCGAGGGCTGCGCCCCAGCGTCGTGAAGGCTCGAAAGGGCCCAAAGCGTCATGCAGCCCAGCGTGCTGCGTAATCGAAAAGACATGCGTGCGATGGCTTCAATGCCAGTCATAGGTACGCCCTTGTTTCAACCGGGTTTGCGGGAGGGCTCCAAGCAAAGGCCGGCAGACCGTAATACCGCCAGTGCATCGAGCGCGTTCTGCGTGATGGGGCCCTCGGTGGTCAGGGTGTCTTCGATGTCGGTGAGGACGCCGTGCAGACCCGCCATGGCGTCGGCGGGCCAATCATTCAAGGTCTGCATGGTCTCAGCCCGCACTGCCCAGACTCAGCCCCGCATGCTCGCGCAGCGGATGGAAGTGGATCTTCGGAAACCGCTCCTGCGCCAGCCGCACGTCGTACGGGCTGGTGCAGAGGTAGGCCAGGGTGTTGGCCGCGTCGTGCGCCATGCGCAGGGGATAGGCGTTCTCGAACTCGCGCAGTTCGGCCGGCGTGTCGGCGGTGATCCAGCGCGCGCCGGTGTACTGGCAGCCCTCCAGCCGCACGTCGGCGTCGTACTCGGCCTTGAGGCGGTGCTGCACCACTTCGAACTGCAGCTGGCCCACGGCGCCCAGCAGCATGTTGCCGCCCGCGTCGGGCTTGAAGACCTGGATCGCGCCTTCCTCGCCCAGCTGGGCCAGGCCCTGCTGCAGCTGCTTGGTGCGCAGCGGGTTTTTCAGCACCACGGTCATGAACATTTCGGGCGCGAAGAAGGGCAGGCCGGTGAACTGAAGGCTGGCGCCGTCGGTGATGGTGTCGCCCAGCTGCACGCCGCCGTGCGTGGTGAAGCCGATGATGTCGCCGGCGTAGGCTTCTTCGACGGCCTCGCGGCGCTGGCTCATGAAGGTGACTACGCTGGTGGGGCGCAGTTCCTTGGCGGTGCGCTGCACTTTGAGCTTCATGCCAGGCGTGTATTTGCCCGAGGCCACACGCACGAAGGCGATGCGGTCGCGGTGGTTGGCGTCCATGTTGGCCTGCACCTTGAAGACCACGCCGGCAAAGCCTTCGTCTTCGGGCTGGATGGTCTTGATGACGGGCTGCTTGTTGACTTCGAGTGTGCTCACGCGCGGGCCGGGCGGCGGCGACATGTCCACCACGGCGTCGAGCACTTCCATGACACCGAAGTTGTTGACACCGGAGCCGAAGAACACAGGGGTGAGCTTGCCGGCCAGAAAATCCTCGTGGCTCCACGCGGCCGAGGCGCCCATCGCCAGTTCCATGCTCTCGAGCGCATCGTCAAACGGCTGGCCAAAACGCTTGCGCAGCCGGTCGGACTCGGACAGCGGCACCACTTCGAAGTCTTTCGGTCCACGGTCGCTGCCAGGGGTGAACACCGTCATGGTCTGCGTGCGCAGATTGATGATGCCGCCAAAGCTCTTGCCCTGGCCCACGGGCCAGGTGATGGGGCAGCAGGGCATGCCCAGTTCGCGCTCCACCTCGTCCAGGATGTCCAGCGGGTCACGCACTTCGCGGTCCATCTTGTTCACGAAGGTGATGATGGGCGTGTCGCGCTGGCGGCAGACCTCGATCAGGCGGCGCGTCTGTGCTTCCACGCCGTTGGCGGCGTCGATCACCATCAGCGCGGAATCGACGGCCGTGAGCACGCGGTAGGTGTCTTCCGAGAAATCCTTGTGTCCGGGGGTGTCGAGCAGGTTGATCACATGCTCGCGGTAGAGCATCTGCATGACGGAGGAGGCCACCGAGATGCCGCGCTGCTTTTCGATCTCCATCCAGTCGGACGTGGCGTGGCGGCTGGCCTTGCGGCCCTTGACGGCGCCGGCGATCTGGATCGCGCCCGAGAACAGCAGGAGTTTTTCGGTCAGCGTCGTTTTACCCGCGTCGGGGTGGGAAATGATGGCAAAGGTGCGGCGGCGCCGGGTCTCTTGGGCGTAGGACACAGGGGGTTCCAGAAGGTGGGCAGGGCCAGAAGGCCCTGCAGGGGCATACGGTGGGCCTGCTCCTGTACCCGAGGAGCCTGTCGGACTTGCGAATCGTCGGCTGCAAATTGACCGCAGCGGCCCATTTTTTTATCGTCTTTTTGCCCAATAGCTTGCCTATTGGGCTGCAAATCCGGCAAAAACTGGTCTCGCTGGGGTCGATTTTCGCTTTCGACGCCCCAAGTCCGACAGGCTCCTAGGGGAGAGCGGCCGAGCCCGCAATTTTACCGGGCATGCACGGGGCGCAGCACGGGCGGCCCAACTGCTTTTATAATCCAGCGCATCCGAGGAGCGTTGCAGCGTCCCCAGCATTGGCGGGGCGTGAGGCTCGGAGTCATCAAGCAACGACGCTCATCCACTTTCCGTGTGGTGAGCTTTCGACCCCATCCCCCGGCGAGTGGTTTTTCAAACATGCTTTGGAGCACACCATGAACGCACGCGTCAACGCCCCCACCCTCACCGACTGCGCCATCACCGATATCGGCCTGGCCGAGTGGGGCCGCAAGGAAATCCGCATCGCTGAAACCGAGATGCCCGGCCTGATGGCTATCCGCGAAGAGTTCGCGCCCAAGCAGTCGCTCAAGGGCGCCCGCATCACCGGCAGCCTGCACATGACCATCCAGACGGCGGTGCTGATCGAGACGCTGCAGGCGCTGGGGGCGCAGGTCCGCTGGGCTTCGTGCAACATCTTCTCGACCCAGGACCACGCCGCTGCCGCCATCGCTGCTGCGGGCACACCCGTGTTTGCCGTGAAGGGTGAAACCCTGGTGGACTACTGGGACTACACGCACCGCATTTTCGACTTTGGCCCTGCGGGCACCGAGGGCGAAGGCCCCAACATGATCCTGGACGACGGGGGCGATGCCACGCTGCTGATGCACCTGGGCAAGCAGGCTGAAAAGAACCCCGGCGTGCTCGCCAACCCGGGCAGCGAAGAAGAGCGCATCCTGTTTGCCGCCATCAAGGCCAAGCTGGCTGAAGACGCCACCTGGTACAGCCGCAAGAGCGCCCAGATCATCGGCGTGACCGAGGAAACCACCACGGGCGTGCACCGCCTCAAGGAAATGTCGGCCAAGGGCACGCTGATGTTCCGCGCCATCAACGTGAACGACTCGGTCACCAAGAGCAAGTTCGACAACCTGTACGGCTGCCGCGAGTCGCTGGTGGACGGTATCAAGCGCGCCACCGACGTGATGATTGCCGGCAAGGTGGCCGTGGTGGCCGGTTACGGCGACGTGGGCAAGGGCTCGGCCCAGGCGCTGCGCGCGCTGTCGGCACAGGTCTGGGTGACCGAGATCGACCCCATCAACGCCCTGCAGGCCGCGATGGAAGGCTTCAAGGTCGTGACCATGGAATACGCCGCCGACAAGGCCGACATCTTCGTGACCACCACCGGCAACCGCGACGTCATCACCTTCGAGCACATGAAGGCGATGAAGGACCAGTCCATCGTCTGCAACATCGGCCACTTCGACAACGAGATCCAGGTCGCCAAGCTCGAAGAGCACTGCCAGTGGGAAGAGATCAAGCCGCAGGTGGACCATGTGATCTTCCCGGACGGCAAGCGCATCATCCTGCTGGCCAAGGGTCGCCTGGTGAACCTGGGCTGCGGCACGGGCCACCCGAGCTTTGTGATGTCGTCCAGTTTTGCCAACCAGACCATTGCCCAGATCGAGTTGTTCACGCACAGCGATTACTACGAGAACGGCAAGGTGTACGTACTGCCCAAGCACCTGGACGAGAAGGTCGCGCGTCTGCACCTGATGAAGGTGGGGGCCATGCTGACCGAGCTGACCGATGAGCAGGCTGCCTACATCGGCGTGCCCAAGCAGGGCCCCTACAAGCCCGAAACCTACCGGTATTGATCGCTTCGAGGGCGCCTGTACTGGTGCCCTCCGGGGTGTCTGTCGTGGCCCGCAACGACCGGTTCCGCAGGGACGTTGGCGGGTCAGCATCCCTTTTGCTATCTTTTAAGTAGCTTTCAGCGCTTTTTTTATAGGCGCTGCGGTCATTTTTATTCATAAGGACGGGTGCATGCGTGCCGATGTGTTTTTGGTTGAGAGTGGTCATGCGTCCACGCGGTCCCAGGCGCAGCGCCTGATTGCCGCCGGCGTGGAATGGCGCCTGGGGGCCATGGCACCCTGGACGGCGGTGGCCAAGAACGGCGACGACATTCCACAGGGCGCCGAGCTGCGCCTGCTCGACGCTGCCGAGGCTCGCTTCGTCTCGCGCGGCGGGCTCAAGCTCGACGGCGCCCTGGGCGCTCTGGGCCTGACGGTGCAGGGCCTGCAATGCCTGGACGTGGGCCAGTCCACGGGCGGCTTCACGCACTGTCTGCTGGAGCGCGGGGCGCGGCGGGTGGTGGGCGTCGAAGTCGGCCAGGCGCAACTGCATGCGCAACTGCGCGCGGACCCGCGCGTGGTCTGCCTCGAAGGCATCAATGCCCGATCGCTCAGCCCCGCGCAGTTGCAGCAAGCCTGGGAGGACGCCTGGTCCGAGCCGGGTGCGGACCGCACGCCGCAGGACGATGTGGAGCCCGAGAGCCCGTACCGCTGGATGTCCGGCGACGGTGAGGTGACGGACTACGACGACAGCGACGATGTGCTCGATGAAGAAGTGGACGCCGACCTGACCCGTGCCCGCGATGGCGCTGCCGGGCACGCCGAGGCCGCCCCCGCGCGCCGCCTCAAGGCCTGGGCGGGCGAGAGCACCGAGCCCGTGTTTGATGTGGTCACGGGCGATCTGTCGTTCATCTCGCTCACGCTGGTGCTGCCCGCGCTGGTGCCGCTGCTGGCGCCGGGCGGCCATCTGCTGATGCTGGTCAAGCCGCAGTTCGAGCTGCAGCCGGGCCAGGTGGGCAAGGGCGGCATCGTGCGCGATGCCGCGCTCTACCCCGTGGTGGAGCAGCGCATCCGCGACTGCTGTGCCAGCCTGGGGCTGGAGGTGCAGGCATGGATCGACAGCCCGATCAGCGGCGGTGACGGCAACCATGAATTTTTTGTTTTTGCGAGGAGGGGCGCATGACCGCTGCCAACGCACCATCCACCGGCGTGCCGGTGAGTTTTGAATTTTTTCCGCCCAAGACGCCCGAGGGCATCGAGAAGCTGCGCGCCGTGCGCCAGCAGCTCTATGCCCTGCAGCCCCAGTTTTGCTCGGTGACCTATGGTGCAGGGGGATCCACGCAGGACGGCACCCTGCAGACCGTGCAGTCCATCCTGGACGAAGGGCAGCAGGGGGCTTCGCATTTCACCTGCGTCGGTGCGTCGCGCGCTTCGGTGCGCGAGAAGCTGGCGCTGTTCCAGTCCATGGGGGTGCGCCGGCTGGTCGCGTTGCGTGGTGATCTTCCCAGCGGCTACGGCAGCATGGGCGAATTCCGTTATGCCGCCGACCTGGTGGCCTTCATCCGCGCCGAAACCGGGGACCACTTCCACCTGGAAGTGGCCGCCTACCCGGAGATGCACCCGCAGGCGCGCTCGCCCGAGGCCGACCTGCAGGCCTATGCAGCCAAGGTCCAGGCGGGCGCCAATGCGGCCATCACGCAGTTCTTCTTCAACACCGACGCCTACTTCCGCTTTGTGGACGAGGCCCGCAGGCTGGGCGCCGAGGTGCCGGTGGTGCCCGGCATCATGCCCATCATCAACGCCAGCGGCCTGCTGCGCTTTGCCGACAGCTGCGGCGCCGAAGTGCCGCGCTGGATTCGCCTGCGCCTGCAGGGACTGGGGGACGATGCGGCGGGCATCCGCGCCTTCGGGCTCGATGTGGTCACCCGCCAGTGCGAGCAGCTGCTGGCGGCAGGTGTACCCGGCCTGCACTTCTACACGATGAACCAAAGCACGGCGACGCTGGAAATTTGCCGCCGCCTGGGCTGGGCCGCCTAGAACTTGTCCGCGAATTGCTTGGTGCCCTTCGGGTGGCGAAATCAGGCGATTTAGCGCGCTTGCCGCTTGCCTGGGCAGCCAGTACCTGCGGCGCGCCAAGTCCTCGACCCCGTCCCGCTGGCGCCCCAACGGGGCATCCAATCCTTTGCGGACAAATTCTTAACCGCCTGCTTCGAGCGTGTGGGTGGCGTTGCGGTCCTGGCCCAGCCGTTCCACCAGCTGAGGCAGCGCCAGTTGCAGCGCCGCCCTCAGGGTGTGGGGTGGGTTGATCAGGAACATGCCGCTGGCGGGCAGTCCTGGTCGCTGGGTCTGGCCCTGGGGGCTTTCCGTGATCTTGCTGGACTTGACGGTGAGCGTGGCGTGCAGCCAGCTCTTGCCCGCCTTCTGGGCCATGGTCTTGAGGCGGCGCGGCAGGTCGTGTGCCTCGGGGCGGGGAATGATGGGGTACCAGACAGCGTAGGTGCCCGTTGCAAAGCGCTTGAGCGCATCCTGCACCATGTCCAGCACCTTGCCGTAGTCGCTCTTCATTTCATAGCTGGGATCGCACAGTACGAGAGCGCGGCGGGCCGGTGGGGGTAAAAACTTTTTGATACCCTCAAAGCCGTCCTCATGCAGCACGGCCACCTGTCGCCCGGCTTCGAGCTGGGCCACGTTGCCGGCGAGGGCGCGCAGGTCGGTGGGGTGCAGCTCGAACAGTTTGAGTTTGTCGTGGGCGCGCAGCAGGCGCTGGATGATGAAGGGCGAGCCCGGGTAGACCCGGGTACCGGCCCCCTGGTTGAAGGCGCGGACCATGTCCACGTACGCCTGCAACATGGGCACCAGCGGGGTTTCGGGGAGGGTGAGCTTCAGGATGCCCCCGCTGGCCTCGCCGCTGGTGCGGGCGTAGTCACCATCGAGCCGGTACAGGCCCGCGCCCGCGTGGGTGTCGAGCACGGTCAGGGCGGCGTCCTTCTCGGTCAGGTATTGCAGGGTGGCAATCAGCACGGTGTGCTTGAGCACATCGGCATGGTTGCCTGCATGGAAGGCGTGGCGGTAACTGAACATGCCCCTATGGTAACCATGCACCGCACCGGCGAAGGGCACAGGGCACAATCGGCACCTTCCCCGCCCGGCCGCATGTCTGCCTGCCGGATCCCGTGATGCCCGCCTTTGTCCACCATGACTGAAAGATCCAGCCCCTCCACGGCGACCGGTGCGCTCCATGTTGATGCGTTGCCGGCGGGTTTCCGTCTGGGCGAGTTCGAGATCGTTTCGCTGCTGGGGGTGGGCGGCTTCGGCATGGTTTACAAGGCCTTCGACCATTCCTTGCACCGCGCCGTGGCGGTCAAGGAGTTTATGCCCGCAGCCCTGGTGGCCCGTGCCGATGGTGGTTCGCTGAGGGTCCGTTCGCCGGCGGACCAGGCGGCTTTCGTGGCGGGCTTGCGCTCCTTTGTAGCCGAGGCGCGCCTGCTGGCGCAGTTTGACCATCCGTCGCTGGTCAAGGTGTTCCGCTTCTGGGAGGCGCACGATACGGCCTATATGGTCATGCCGCTCTATGGGGGCATGACCCTCAAGCAGGCGCGGACCCAGATGCGCACGCCACCGCCCGAGGCCTGGTTGCGCAAGGTGCTGTGGAGTGTGCTGGGGGCCTTGCGGGTGTTGCACGGTGGCCAGACGCTGCACCGCGATGTGTCGCCCGACAACATCTTTCTGCAGGATGCCGGCCCGCCGGTGTTGCTGGACCTGGGGGCGGCGCGCCATGCCATCAACGACCGTGACCGCAAGCACACGGCGGTCCTGAAGGTGAACTATGCGCCGATCGAGCAGTACGCCGACGGCGATACCGATCTGGTGCAGGGCCCCTGGAGCGATCTCTACGCCGTGGGGGCCGTGGTGCATGGCTGCCTGTGCAACGATACCCCGCTGCCGTCCACGCTGCGGGCCCTGCGCGATCGCATGGTGCCGTTCGAGCGGGTGGCCAGAACGGTGCGGCGCCAGTTCGGGCAGGTGTATTCGCCGGCCTTTGTTGCGGCCATATCCCAGGCATTGGCCTTGCGGCCCGAAGACCGCCCCCAGAGCATTGACGCGTTTCTGCAGACCATGGAAATGACCTCGGCACCCGAGGGCATGGAGCACTTCGATTTTCGTGCCGAACTGGGCGCAATCTGGGTCGAGCCCACCGACCAGCCGGGGTCCGGTATGGGGGTGCCCACGGTGGATCTGTCGTCTTCCGTGGTCGGACGGCCGTCGGGGGCCCCGGTGCCTGCGGCATCCGAGCCCACCGTGGTGGTCGCGCCAACCCCGGGGCCGGAGGGTTTCGAGGCGGGTGACACGGTGGCTCTCGACGCCGGCGATACCGTCGTCCTGGAGGAGGGGCCCGACCCCGGACAGGCACGCTCTGTGCCGCACGCGCCCAGGGCGTCCGAGCACGCGGGCCGCAGCCCGCCGCAGCGCAAAAAGCCGGCTCTGGCCTGGCTGGTCATGGGTGCTGCGGCCGTGGTGGTGATGGTGGTGGCCAGTATGGAGGGCGGGCGCACCCGTGCGGTGCCGCCGGAGGACGCCATCATCACCGAACTGGCCGAGCCGGTATCGGCGGTGGCGACGGCGTCGGGGGCTGCGGCGCAAGTGCCTGCGCCGCTTCAGGCCGGTGAGGGCGTCAGTCCGCCCCCGGCCAGTCTTGATGCGGCGCCGGGGGCGACCCCCGCCTTTGTTCCTGCGTCTGATCCGCGGGCCGCATCGCGGGTGCGCCGCGCGCCCCCGGTGCCTGCGGCCGACAGTGTGCAGGTGGTGCCGGAGCCTGTCCCCGTTCGCTCCCCGCCGCCACCCGCACCGCAGCCGCTGGTGCCCTCGGCGCCGCGTGCGCCCACGCCCGGGTTGTGCGAAGACACCAACGTCCTGACGCGCAGCATGTGCATGCGTGACGCCTGCCGCAAGCCAGCCTTTGCCGCACGGCCCGAGTGCGTGGAATACCGCCGCCGCATGGAGCCGCTGGAGCGCCCTCAGCTGGCCAACTGACCCCGCGCCAAACGGCAGGCTGCGGAGCAGGGGTGGGTGCGGTTTGAAAACTTCGTATAATGCTTGGCTTCGCAGCGCTTGCGTGCTCCGCGGCGAAGTGTGAAAAAGGCCCCGGGCCTGTTTTGCAAGTACCACCTAAGAGGTTTCCGCTTCAAGAGAAACACCGACCGTGGAAAAGAGCGCCAAGGACGCCGGCCCCTTTTCCAGGCCGGTCAAACCCCTCGAAAGAGAAAACTCATGTCTACATTCAGCGCAAAACCCGCTGAGGTCGTGCACGAGTGGTTTGTGATTGACGCCACCGATAAGGTGCTCGGCCGGGTAGCCAGCGAAGTTGCCCTCCGTCTGCGCGGCAAACACAAAGCCATTTACACGCCTCACGTTGATACGGGTGACTTCATCGTCATCATCAACGCAGCCAAACTCAAGGTCACCGGCACCAAGTCGATTGACAAGGTGTACTACCGCCACTCGGGTTACCCCGGCGGCATCACGGCCACCAACTTCCGCGACATGCAATCCAAGCACCCCGGCCGCGCGCTGGAGAAGGCTGTCAAGGGCATGCTGCCCAAGGGCCCGCTGGGTTACGCCATGATCAAGAAACTCAAGGTGTACGGTGGTGCAGAGCATCCCCACACCGCCCAACAGCCCAAAGTGCTGGAACTGTAAGGAGCCTTGAGATGATTGGTGAATGGAACAATGGCACCGGCCGTCGCAAGTCCAGCGTCGCCCG